>NZ_CAXUPN020000007.1:0-110 GCF_964252925.1 Pseudoduganella sp. LjRoot289 | reverse complement strand
CAAGTCAAAGCTTGATGACCATAGCAAATCGGTCCCACCCCTTCCCATCCCGAACAGGACCGTGAAACGATTTTGCGCCGATGATAGTGCTGCAACCAGTGTGAAAGTAG
>NZ_CAXUPN020000006.1:0-189 GCF_964252925.1 Pseudoduganella sp. LjRoot289 | reverse complement strand
CCGGGGGGATTAGCTCAGCTGGGAGAGCACCTGCTTTGCAAGCAGGGGGTCGTCGGTTCGATCCCGTCATCCTCCACCATTACTGTTCAAACGTAAATGTAGACATTTAGGTTTGAGTAGTACCGTTCTTTAAAAATTTGGAAGAAGTAAAGATTTATTATTTTTCGTTCGATCGCAAGATCGGACGTT
>NZ_CAXUPN020000005.1:0-915 GCF_964252925.1 Pseudoduganella sp. LjRoot289 | reverse complement strand
ATAATTTGAGACGCGGCTTGCGCCGCGGGCTCCATCATCAAACGCCCACACTTATCAACTGTTAATTTTTAAAGATCTGCGGCATTTGACAAAGCGTTTTGTTTGTCAGCCGCGAAGAAGGAAGATTATGGGGCTTTTCGTTACTGCCGTCAACCCCTCGTTTCCTACTTCTATCCTGCGCTGCTTATGTTCAGCAGCGCGGGGACAGAACTATAGCAAGCCGCCATTCGGCTTGCAAGCCCTAACGCAAAATAAAGCAGCATGCAGCTGGCCGATATCAGCCTCGACGCCTTTCTGCGCGATGTCGCCGCCCGTGGTAACGGCATTCACTCAGGCTCTGCAGCGTAGCTGAACGGCCCCACTTGCGTAATAGTGTTGCAACAAATTAAACTCCAGCTTCCGGGAAGAAATTCCTCACCCACTGGTTTAGCCACAATCCTTCATGAAAACCGTTTCAATAACATTGCTCCTTGCCTGCTCCACTTGGGCCCGCGCCGACAATTACTGCGACTCGCCGGAATGGTCGATCACCCACAACATGAACCATGCCGAAATACTGAAAATTGCGAAGACGCGTAGCAAGATCGTCGACGTCGAATGCAGCATCGCCGAGCAAATCATTGCAATTCAGAGCGAGGAAGTCGGTATCCAGCGTTATCCGGGCCGTCTTCTTATCGCCGACGAGCGTGACCAAAGCTTCATCGCCACCCGGCGCACCGGCCCGTACACGATCTTCACGTATCGCTACAATCCTAACCAGTGGCTGCAGTTTGCGATGAAGGATCTGAGCTGGAAGGAAGGCGAGGCGCTACAGGCCGGGCCCTACAAAATCATTGCGGTGAAGGAATTCACGAATGGCGCCGGCTACCAGGTCAAACTGCTGGTAGCCGAAAATTTCCAATTTTACGGGAAGTA
>NZ_CAXUPN020000004.1:0-1320 GCF_964252925.1 Pseudoduganella sp. LjRoot289 | reverse complement strand
ATACGGCTACCTTGTTACGACTTCACCCCAGTCACGAATCCTACCGTGGTAAGCGCCCTCCTTACGGTTAAGCTACCTACTTCTGGTAAAACCCGCTCCCATGGTGTGACGGGCGGTGTGTACAAGACCCGGGAACGTATTCACCGCGACATGCTGATCCGCGATTACTAGCGATTCCAACTTCATGCAGTCGAGTTGCAGACTACAATCCGGACTACGATACACTTTCTGCGATTAGCTCCCCCTCGCGGGTTGGCGGCGCTCTGTATGTACCATTGTATGACGTGTGAAGCCCTACCCATAAGGGCCATGAGGACTTGACGTCATCCCCACCTTCCTCCGGTTTGTCACCGGCAGTCTCATTAGAGTGCCCTTTCGTAGCAACTAATGACAAGGGTTGCGCTCGTTGCGGGACTTAACCCAACATCTCACGACACGAGCTGACGACAGCCATGCAGCACCTGTGTTACGGCTCTCTTTCGAGCACGCCTCGATCTCTCGTGGCTTCCGTACATGTCAAGGGTAGGTAAGGTTTTTCGCGTTGCATCGAATTAATCCACATCATCCACCGCTTGTGCGGGTCCCCGTCAATTCCTTTGAGTTTTAATCTTGCGACCGTACTCCCCAGGCGGTCTACTTCACGCGTTAGCTGCGTTACCAAGTTAATTAAAACCCGACAACTAGTAGACATCGTTTAGGGCGTGGACTACCAGGGTATCTAATCCTGTTTGCTCCCCACGCTTTCGTGCATGAGCGTCAATCTTGACCCAGGGGGCTGCCTTCGCCATCGGTGTTCCTCCACATCTCTACGCATTTCACTGCTACACGTGGAATTCTACCCCCCTCTGCCAGATTCTAGCCTTGCAGTCTCCATCGCCATTCCCAGGTTGAGCCCGGGGATTTCACGACAGACTTACAAAACCGCCTGCGCACGCTTTACGCCCAGTAATTCCGATTAACGCTTGCACCCTACGTATTACCGCGGCTGCTGGCACGTAGTTAGCCGGTGCTTATTCTTCAGGTACCGTCATTAGATGGGGATATTAGCCCCACCCGTTTCTTCCCTGACAAAAGAGCTTTACAACCCGAAGGCCTTCTTCACTCACGCGGCATTGCTGGATCAGGCTTGCGCCCATTGTCCAAAATTCCCCACTGCTGCCTCCCGTAGGAGTCTGGACCGTGTCTCAGTTCCAGTGTGGCTGGTCGTCCTCTCAGACCAGCTACTGATCGATGCCTTGGTAGGCCTTTACCCTACCAACTAGCTAATCAGATATCGGCCGCTCCAGGAGCACAAGGCCTTGCGGTCCCCTGCTTTCATCC
>NZ_CAXUPN020000003.1:0-180135 GCF_964252925.1 Pseudoduganella sp. LjRoot289 | reverse complement strand
CCCCAGCTCTAGCAGCTCTACAGCGAACGGGCGACTTTGGCGACCTGCGCGACCTGTTCGGCGATCGAGGCCGGCACCCGCGTCTCGCCGCGCAGCACGGAGGCGATCCACGCAGCCGTGGCGGCGGCGCTCTTGTCTTCGGGCAGCACCACTTCCTCTTCGGCCGCCAGCTGCTTTTCCACCAGTACGGTGCGCTCGCCGTCGTGGAACCAGTCGATGCGCTGGCCCTTGTTGGCGTTGGCCACCGTCTCGCCTTCGGTGCCGCGCATGAGGAAGGCGTCGCCCCTGCCCTGCGGTGCAATGCTGAAGTATTCGCCCAGCATTTCCAGGTACTCGGGGTGCGTGTAGGACACCAGCCGCAGCGCCGGCACGGCGAAGGGCTGCATCATCTTCACCAAGGTGTGGGTGGAGTTGCGCACGCCCAGGATGCGCCGCAGCGACAGCATATGCGCCAGCTTGGGCGCCAGCGCGTCGATGGTGATGAAGGCGACCTTGCCGGCCGCCAGCGCCGCCTCGGCCTCGGCGTGGTCGCGCGCGGCGTGGATGCCAAGTTCGGCAAAGACCTCGGCCGTGGCCACCCGGCCGGCGTCGTGCGGCACGCCGTGCACCAGCACCGGCACGCCTTCGCGCGCCAGCAGCAGCGCCAGCAGCGGGGTCAGGTTGGCCATCTTGCGGGCGCCGTTGTAGGTCGGGATCAGCACCGGGGCGCAGGCGCCCGCCGGCGCCTTCAGCGGCGCGAACGAGGCTTCGGCGGCCTCCAGGAAACCGGCGATTTCGTCCACCGATTCGCCCTTGATGCGCATCGCCAGCAGGATGCCGCCCAGTTCGAGGTCGGAGACGCGGCCATCCAGGATCGCCTGGTAGAGTTCGCGGGCGTCGGCGCGCGTCATACTGCGTGCGCCTTTTTTGCCACGGCCGATTTCCTTGATGAAATGGGCGGCGGGGAAGGGATTGGTGTGTGGTGTCATAGGCTAGAGCTTACACCAAGCATGACCGCGCAGATTGCCGCGTGGCTGCACTGCCCGCAGGAAAGCGGCATTTCGGCTACACTTACAGGTCCCCCTGAATGCAATTATATAGAGTTGAGGCACCGAATCATGATCTCGCCAGATATCGAAAACGTAAACGTTACCAACTTCGCGTCCATGCCGACCCCGACGGCGCTGCACGCGAAACTGCCGCTGACCGACGCCGCGTCGGCCACCGTGATGCAGGGCCGCGCCGACCTGCGCGCCATCCTGGACCGCAAGGACAAGCGCCTGTTCGTCGTCGTCGGCCCCTGCTCCATCCACGACCCGGTGGCGGGCCTGGACTATGCGCGCCGCCTGAAGGCACTGCAGGCCGAGGTGGCCGACACCATGCTGCTGGTGATGCGCGTGTATTTCGAGAAGCCGCGCACCACCACCGGCTGGAAAGGCTACATCAACGATCCGGACATGGACGATTCCTTCCGCGTCGACGTCGGCATGGAAAAGGCGCGCCGCTTCCTGCTGGACGTGTGCGAACTGGGCCTGCCGACCGCCACCGAGGCGCTCGATCCGATCTCGCCGCAATACCTGGGCGACCTGATCACCTGGACCGCCATCGGCGCCCGCACCACCGAATCGCAGACGCACCGCGAAATGTCGTCCGGCCTGTCGACCCCGGTCGGCTTCAAGAACGGCACCGACGGCGACATCAGCATCGCCATCAACGCCATCCTGTCGGCGGCCAATCCGCACGCCTTCCTGGGCATCAACAGCGAGGGCAACGTGTCCATCGTGCGCACGCGCGGCAACGCCTACGGCCACGTGGTGCTGCGCGGCGGCGACGGCCGCCCGAACTACGATTCGGTGTCGGTGGCGATCGCCGAGCAGGCGCTGGCCAAGGCCAAGCTGCCGGCCAACGTGGTGGTGGACTGCTCGCACGCGAACAGCTACAAGAAGCCGGAACTGCAGCCGCTGGTCATGACGGACGTGGTCAACCAGATCACCCACGGCAACCAGTCGCTGGTGGGCGTGATGATCGAGTCGAACATCGTGTCCGGCAACCAGAAGATCCCAGCCGACCTCAGCGAGCTGAAGTACGGCTGCTCGGTGACGGACGGCTGCATCGACTGGGACACCACCGCCGACATGCTGCGCAAGGCGCACACGGAGCTGCTGAAGCGTCCTTGAACTGCCTTCCGTGAGGCGCTGGCGGCTTACGCGGCCTTGCTGCCAACCCCGCCCTCCCCGCCCTGCCCTACGCCCAGGGATTCGCCCCCACATGCGGGGCGACACCGAACGCGCCCGCCAACGCCGCCTCCGCGCGGCTGGCCGGCGCGTTCAGTTCATTCAGGTCCAGGTATATCTTGCCGTCCTCCAGTTTGACGGCATAGCGCCGCAAGCAGCCCTGCTCGGACGGGCCGCTCTCGAGCAGGGCGAAGACCTGGTCGTCCAGCGTGCGGAACACCGCCACGCCGGGCAGCTCCTGCCACGCCAGGCCGCGCGGCACCTGGCGCATGCCCTGCGGCGGGATGTCTTTCAGCTTGCAGATCAGTTTCCAGTATTCGGCCATGGCATTCTCCTTCGGTTGCATGGGATATCCATAGCAAGAGCGATGCCACCCCCATACCCAACGCCCCGTCCAGCCAAGCTGAGCCGCATTCGGGGACTCGGCGTCCCCGTCCGACCCCGCATGCGGCTCAGCTCGCCCTGCGGCGGTGCGGCGCGGGCTCCTTTGGTGCGGCGCTGCGGCGATGGGGCGCCCGGCTTTCCTTTACAATGGCGGATTACCCTTCCACTTCCCACTGCTCCAATGATCGTTCTCGGCGTTGAATCCTCCTGTGACGAAACCGGCCTGGCTCTGTATGACACCGAGCGCGGCCTGCTGTCCCATGCCCTGTATTCCCAGGTTGCGATGCACGAGGAGTACGGCGGCGTCGTGCCCGAGCTGGCTTCGCGCGACCATATCCGGCGCGCCATCCCGCTGCTGGAGCAAACCCTGGCCGGCGCCGGCAAGCAGCTGGCCGACATCGACGCCATCGCCTACACGCAGGGCCCCGGCCTGGCGGGCGCGCTGCTGGTCGGCTCTTCGGTGGCCTGCAGCCTGGCCATGGCGCTGGACAAGCCGGTGCTGGGCGTGCACCACCTGGAAGGCCATCTGCTGTCGCCGCTGCTGGCCTCGGAGCCGCCGGAGTTCCCCTTCATCGCGCTGCTGGTCTCGGGCGGCCACACGCAGCTGATGCGGGTCGACGGCGTCGGCCAGTACACGCTGCTGGGCGAGACGCTGGACGACGCGGCCGGCGAGGCCTTCGACAAGTCGGCCAAGCTGCTGGGGCTAGGCTATCCGGGCGGCCCGGCCATTTCGCGCCTGGCCGAATTCGGCGACCCGGCGGCCTACAAGCTGCCGCGCCCGATGATGCACACCAAGGATTTCAACTTCAGCTTCTCCGGCCTGAAAACGGCGGTGCTGACGGTGGTGAAGAACCACGAAGAGAAAGTGATCGCCAATATCTGCGAGCAGGACAAGGCCGACATCGCGCGCGGCTTCGTCGACGCCATCGTGGAGGTGCTGACGGCCAAGTGCGTGTCGGCGCTCAAGCACACGGGCCTGAAGCGCCTGGTGATCGCCGGCGGCGTGGGCGCGAACTCGCAGCTGCGCGCCGCGCTGAACGCGGCGGCGGCCAAGAAGCGGTTCAAGGTCTACTACCCCGAGCTCGAATTCTGCACCGACAACGGCGCCATGATCGCCTTCGCCGGCGCGCGCCGCCTGATGCTCAACCCGGACGCGGCAAAGAAGGATTATTCGTTCAACGTGCGCCCGCGCTGGCCGCTGGACGAACTGAAAGATATCTAAGCATCGCGAAGCGAAACTATGGGGCCAGAAACAATGGGGCCAGGGTTAATTAGCAAAGCAACTTTTGAAACAATGGGGCCAGGGTTAATTAGCAAAGCAACTTTTAATTAACCCTGGCCCCTTTAAATTTTTAGGGCCGGAACACACCGCGCTGCGGTGCGCTCCCCCCTTGTTACGCGGCCTTTTGCGCCGGCCGTCCCTGACGGTGGTACAGGAACTCGAGCACGCTGGTGCGGTAGTCGATGTAGAGCGGGTCCTGCGCCAGCGCCAGGCGGTCGCGCGGACGCTCCAGGCGCACCTGCACGATGTCGCCTATGGTCGCGGCCGGGCCGTTCGTCATCATCACGATGCGGTCCGACAGCAGCACCGCCTCGTCCACGTCGTGCGTCACCATCACCACCGTCGATCCGGTCGCCGCCACGATGCGCAGCAGCTCGTCCTGCAGGTGCGCACGCGTCAGGGCGTCGAGCGCGCCGAAGGGTTCATCCATCAGCAGCACTTTCGGCTCCATCGCCAGCGCGCGGGCAATGCCGACGCGCTGCTTCATGCCGCCCGAGATTTCGTGCGGGCGCTTGCCTGCAGCCGACGTCAGGCCAACCAGCGCCAGCGCGGCCCAGCTGCGTTCCTGCAACTGCTTGTTGCTCTCCTTGGCGCTGAACACGCGCTCCACCGCCAGGTAGACGTTTTCGTAGCAGGTCAGCCACGGCAGCAGCGAGTGGTTCTGGAACACCACCGCGCGCTCCGGCGACGGCCCGGCGATCTCGCGGCCGTTGCAGATCAGGAAGCCGCTGCTGGCCGTGGTCAACCCGGCGATCAGGTTGAGCAGCGTGGACTTGCCGCAGCCCGAGTGGCCGATCAGGGTGATGAACTCGCCCTGCTCCACCGTCAGGTTGACGTTGGCCAGCGCGTGGAACTGCCCCTTCTTGGTGTTGAAGACCATCTCCGCGTTGGCGATGTCGATGAATTTGTTCGCGCTCATGTCAGTTCTCCACTTCTTCGTAGGTGAAGGCTTTGGCCAACGTCACCAGCGCCGATTCCAGCAGCAGCCCGACCACGCCGATGACGACGATGGCGATCAGGATGTGCGGCACGTTCAGGTTGTTCCATTCGTCCCAGACCCAGAAGCCGATGCCCACGCCGCCGGTCAGCATCTCGGCCGCGACGATCACCAGCCAGGCGGTGCCGATGGCCAGCCGCACGCCGGTCAGCATGTAGGGCAGCACGGCCGGCAGCAGGATCTTGGTGATGATCTTCCACTCGGACAGGCTCAGCACCCGCGCCACGTTCATGTAGTCCTGCGGCACGCGCTGCACGCCGACGGCGGTGTTGATGATCATCGGCCAGATCGAGCAGATAAAGATCGACCAGATGGCGGCCGGATCGGCGGCCTTGAAGACCAGCAGTCCGATCGGCAGCCAGGCCAGCGGCGACACCGGTTTCAGCAAACTGATGATGGGGCTGAACATGCCGTACATGAATTTGAAGCGGCCGATGATGAAGCCGAGCGGAATGCCGACCACGGCGGCCAGGCCGAAGCCCATCGCCACGCGCTTGAGCGAGGCCAGCACGTTCCAGCCTATGCCCTGGTCGTTCGGGCCTTTGCGGTAGAACGGGTCGGAGAACATCTTCACCGCCTCTTCCCAGGTCGCCCAGGGGGTGGGGAAGCTGCTGTTCTTGGACGCCAGGATCTGCCAGGCCAGCACCATCATGGCCAGGCCGAGCAGCGGCGGCAGATACTTCATCACGAAGGGACGCATGCGCACGCTCCCCGATTCAAGCGTGATGCCCTTGGCGGCGATGCGCTCGCTGCGCGCGGGCTTTTCCGGCGCCGGGGCCGGGGCCGGCTCCGGCGCCACGGGTGCGGCGATATTGTGCAGTACTGCGCTCATGGCGGCTCCTTAGGCTTTGATCTTGAATGAGTCGGCGTAGGCTTTCGGATTCTTGCCGTCCCAGGTGCTACCGTCGATCATCTTCACGCTGCGCATGGTCGACTTCGGCACGCTGACCTTGGCCATCGCCGCGGCGTCCTTGTAGATGTCGATCTGGTTGATCTGCGTGGCCACCGCCAGGTAGTCCGGCTCGGCCTTGAGCAGGCCCCAGCGCTTCTGCTGCGTCAGGAACCACATGCCGTCGGACAGGTAGGGGAAGTTCACCGAACCGTCGTTGTAGAACTTCATCGCGTTCGGATCGTCCCAGGTCTTGCCCAGGCCGTTCTGGTAGCGGCCCAGGATGCGCTGGTTGATCACGTCGACCGAGGTGTTCACATAGGACTTGTCGGCGATGGTTTCGGCCATCTTCAGCTTGTTCGACAGCGAAGCGTCGATCCAGCGGCCGGCGTCGAGGATGGCGGCGGTCAGCGCGCGCGCCGTGTTCGGATACTTCTTCACCCACTCGGCGCTGGTGCCCAGCACCTTCTCCGGATGGTCGCGCCAGATCTCCTGCGTGGTGGTGGCGGTGATGCCGATGCCGTCCACGATGGCGCGGTGGTTCCACGGTTCGCCGACGCAGAAGCCGTCCATGTTCCCGATGCGCATATTGGCCACCATCTGCGGCGGCGGCACGGTGATCATCTTGGCGTCCTTCATCGGATTGATGCCGTAGCTGGCCAGCCAGTAGTACAGCCACATGGCGTGGGTGCCGGTCGGGAAGGTCTGCGCGAAGGAGTACTCGCGCGGGTCGGTTTTCATCAGCTTGGCCAGCGAGGGGCCGTCCACGGCGCCCTTGTCGGCCACCTTCTTCGACAGCGTGATGGCCTGGCCGTTGTGGTTCAGGTTCATCAGCACGGCCATGTCCTTCTTCGGACCGCCCGCGCCCAGGTGCACGCCGTAGATCAGGCCGTACAGCACGTGGGCCGCGTCGAGTTCGCCGTTTACCAGCTTGTCGCGCACGCTGGGCCAGGACGATTCCTTGCTCAGCACAATCTTGATGCCGTACTTCTTGTCGAAGCCGAGTACGGACGCCATGACCACGGAGGCGCAGTCGGTGAGGGGGATAAAGCCTACTTTGACTTCTTCCTTCTCGGGTTTGTCCGAGCCGGCGGCCCAGACGCCTTGCGTGGCAAGGCCGGAGATTGCGGTGGCGGCGCCGGCCTTCAACAGGCTGCGGCGGATCAAGCTGATTTTGCTGTCCATCATATCCCCATGACTAGTTTGCAGTATTCGGCAAGCGGATGCCTGCCCTGCCACTAGCTTTGCAATAGCCGTGCCAGCCCGCTTGGGGGCGCCAAGGGGGCAATAACCGTGCTATATCGGGGCCAAACGCGGCGGGGCGCTGGGAAATGAATGTATTTTGAGCACCGTTGTTGTGCGGCGCACCAAAAGCAGGCCCGCTGCCGTGCTTTAGCGTGCCTGGCGTGCGTTTTTGCTACTTTTTGGACCGCAGGATGGGTTCGGCGCGCAAGCGTCCGGCCATCAGGTCGACGAAACTGCGGATGCGCACCGAGCCCTGGCGGCTGTCGCGGTGCACGATGTTGACCGGGATGCCGGGCGTGGCGTAGTCCTCCAGCACCAGCTGCAGCTCGCCGGAGGCCAGCAGGGGCGCGGCCTGGTAGGACAGCAGGCGCGTGACGCCGAAGCCCTGCCGCACCGCCTCGATGGCCGCGTCGTTGCTGTTGACCACCAGGCGCGGCTGGAAGCGCAGCGACTGGACGCGGCCGGCGCTGGCGAAGCGCCAGTCCGGCGGGGTGCTGGAGCCGGCCGACTGCACGATGGTGTGCTGCGCCAGCTGCTCCGGCGTCTGCGGCGCGCCGTATGCGGCCAGGTAGGACGGCGCGGCGCAGATCACGCGCCGCACATGGCCGACCGGCACCGCGCGCATGCTCGAATCGGGCAGCTCGCCGATGCGCACGCCGACGTCGATGCCCTCCTCCATCATATTAGTGACGCGGTCGACGAACATGGCGTTGACCTCCATGCCCGGATAGCGGCGCAGGTAGTCGACGATGCCCGGGGTGACGTAATGGCGGCCGAACAGCACCGGCGCGGTCACCGACAGGTGGCCGCGCGGGGCGGCGTTGCTGCCGGCGGCGGCCTCGTCGGCCTCGTCGGCTTCGGCGATGATGCGGCGCGCGTCGTCCAGGTAGCGCTGGCCGGCCTCGGTGACGCGTACATGGCGCGTGGTGCGCTCCAGCAGGCGCACGCCGAGGCGCTCCTCCAGCGCGGCGATGGCGCGCGTGACGGCCGGCGGCGACATGCCCAGCCGCCGCGCCCCGCCGGCGAAACTCTCCTCCTCGCCCACGGCGACGAACACCGTCATCAAATGCAGCCGGTCCATCATGTCCCCCGAGCCTGGCCGGCGTGCAGCCCCTGGAGGTCACGCACCAGCGGGACCGGCATGCGCTTGCCGCAGGACCGCAGCCTGGCTGAAGCTGCCTGCGCGGACGGCGCCGATAAACAAAGTGATGACGCGGGAGGTGTCAATTTAAAAATAGTTTGCAAGCAAAGGATGAAAACCACACGCCTGGACGGCAGCCTGGACGGCATCCAGTGTAGCACCGCCGCGCCGAATGAACTTGCTTCCATCCCATGCTGCCACTGGCGGCCTGGGCCGCAATTGGGCCGTGGCCGCGCCATCTACGGTGTTGGCACGGCGGGGCGCTTCGTCGTATAAGGTTGCATGGCTTGCCGGATGAGGTGCTTATGTTCGATATGGGTTTGCCGTGGTGGGAATTCGTCGCGCGCGGAGCGATGATTTATATCGTGCTGCTGGTGATGGTGCGCGTGGCGGGCAAACGCACCATCGGCCAGTTTACGCCTTTCGACCTGCTGGTCGTGATGCTGCTCAGCGAGTCGGTCTCGAACGCGCTGTCCGGCGGCGACGAGTCCGTCCCGGGCGGCTTGCTGGTCGCCGCCACCCTGGTCACGCTGAACGTGGCCATCGCTTTCGCCACCTCGCGCAGCCGCAAGGTCGCCAAGCTGCTGGACGGCAGCCCGGTCCTGCTGGGCCGCGACGGCAAAATCTTCAGCGACGTCGTCAAGCAGTGCCGCGTCGCCGAGGGCGACGTGCAACAGGCGCTGCGCGAAGAGGATTGCGAGCTCGAGGAAATGAAATGCGCTTTCCTGGAGGCGGACGGCAAGATCACCATCCTGAAGCGGAAATGACTCAGCCGCCGAAGGTGCGCACCTTGGCCAGCAACTTGCTGGTCGAGCGGTCGTGCTCGAAGTCGATCGCCACCGCCTGCCCGCCGTAGGCCAGCACGGCCTTGCCTTCGGGGATGGCCGTCATGTCGTAGTCGCCGCCCTTGGCGTAGATGCCGGGCCGCGCCTCCTGCACCACTTCCAGCGCCGTGTCCTCGTCGAAGGGCACCACCAGGCTCACCGATTCGAGCGCAGCCAGCACCGCCATGCGGTCGTCGCAGCCGTTCAGCGGGCGGTCGTCGCCCTTGCCCAGGCGCTTCACCGACGCGTCCGTGTTGGCGGCCACCACCAGCGAGGCGCCCAGCGCGCGCGCTTGCGCCAGGTAGGTGACGTGGCCGCGGTGCAGGATGTCGAACACGCCGTTGGTGAGCACCACCGGCCGGGGCAGCGCGGCGACCCGCGCCTGAAGTTCGGCGCGGCTGCAGATTTTTTCTTCGAATTGGGGCATGGTACTCTTCTGTAAACTTCAATGGCCGGGGCCGGCGCCGTGGCCGGGCTCGGCGTCTTCTTCTTCCTCGTCGATTTGCATGCTCAGCCCGCCGGACGGCGCGCCGCCGCCCTCGCCCGGCTCCTTGCGGTCGCCGCGCAGCTTGATCTGCAGCCGCAGCCCGTTGGCCGAGTCGGCGTTGCGCAGCGCCTCTTCGTACGAGATATAGCCCTTATTATAGAGTTCGTACAGCGCCTGGTCGAAGGTGCACATGCCCAGCTCGCGCGATTTGGCCATGATTTCCTTGATCTGCTGGAAATTGCCCTTGAAGATCATCTCGGCGATGGTCGGCGTGTTGAGCAGGATCTCGATGGCCGCCTTGCGCCCCTTGCCGTCCTCGGTGCGCACCAGCCGCTGCGACACGATGGCGCGCAGGTTGGACGACAGATCCATCAGCAGCTGGTTGCGCCGCTCCTCCGGGAAGAAGTTGATGATGCGGTCCATGGTCTGGTTGGCGTTGTTCGCGTGCAAGGTGCCCAGGCACAAGTGGCCGGTCTCGGCGAACGCGATGGCGTGCTCCATGGTCTCGGTGTCGCGGATCTCGCCGATCAGGATCACGTCCGGCGCCTGGCGCAGCGTGTTCTTCAGCGCGTGGTGCCAGGAGTGCGTGTCCACGCCCACTTCCCGGTGCGACACCAGGCAGCCCTTGTTCTTGTGCACGTACTCGACCGGGTCCTCCACGGTGATGATGTGGCCGGCCGAATTGGCGTTGCGGTAGTCTATCATCGCCGCCAGCGTGGTCGACTTGCCCGAACCGGTGCCGCCCACCACCAGCACCAGCCCGCGCTTGGTCATGATGACCTCCTTGAGCACCTCGGGCAGGTCCAGTTTCTCGAAGTTCGGGATCTCGGAGGCGATGGTACGGATCACCATGGCCACGTGCTGCTGCTGCACGAACACGTTGACGCGGAAACGGCACACCTCGGGCAGCGAGATCGCGAAATTGCATTCCATCTCGGCCGCGAACTCGTTGCGCTGCTTGTCGTTCATGATGGACATGGCCAGCGCGCGCGTGACCTCGCCGGTCAGGCGCTGCTGGCTGAGCGGCTTCATCGCCCCCTGCGACTTGATGCTGGGCGGGAAATCGGCGGAGATGAACAAGTCCGAGCCCCCGGTCTGGTGCATCACCTTGAGCAGCTTGTGGATGTAGGCCTGCGCTTCTTCGTGTCCAAATGTGGATGACATGCCTGCCTCGCTCTCGGTCGCTATGGGTCGCTATGGGTCGCGGCTGCCAGGGTACAGCCCGTGCCGGCAATTATATCGAGTGCCTTACGCTACAATAGGATTTCTTGTGCCGGTGGGGCGCCGGAATTCGGCATTGCGCCCATTCATTGCCTGTGTTCAAATACATTCATGACACTGACCGAACTGAAATACATCGTCGCTGTTGCGCGAGCGAAACACTTCGGACACGCCGCCGAAGCCTGTTACGTGGCCCAGCCTACGCTCTCGGTTGCCATCAAAAAGCTGGAAGACGAGCTGGGTGTCGTGCTGTTCGAACGCGGCGGCGCCGAGATTTCGGTCACCCCGCTGGGCGCGCAGATCGTCGCCCAGGCCGAGCGCGTGCTGGAACAGACCGCCGCCATCAAGGAGCTCGCCAAGCAGAACAAGGATCCGCTGGCCGGCCCGCTGCGCCTGGGCGTGATCTACACCATCGGCCCCTATCTGCTGCCGCCGCTGGTCAAGGCCATGATAGACAACGTGCCGCAGATGCCGCTGATCCTGCAGGAGAACTTCACCGTCAAGCTGCTCGAGATGCTGCGCCAGGGCGAACTGGACGCGGCCATCATGGCGCTGCCGCTGCCCGAGCACGGCATGGCGCTGCAAACGCTGTACGACGAGCCCTTCGTGGTGGCCATGCCCAAGCTGCATCCGTGGACCGCGCGCAACACCATCGCGGCCGAAGACCTGAAGACCGAGACCATGCTCTTGCTGGGCAACGGCCATTGCTTCCGCGACCAGGTGCTGGAAGTGTGCCCCGAGATGGCGCGCTACGCCTCGCCCGGCAACGGCATGCAGCGCACCTTCGAGGGTTCCTCGCTGGAGACCATACGCCACATGGTGGCCAGCGGCATCGGCCTGACCGTGCTGCCGCGCGCCTCGGTGCCGGACATGGGCGCCAGGGACGGCATGCTGCAGTTCCGCGCCTTCGACCAGCCCGAACCGTCGCGCCGGGTGGTCATCGTCTGGCGCAAGAGCTTCACCCGCAAGGCCGCCATCGACGCCGTCTGCACCGCCGTGGCGCAATGCAAACTGCCGGGCATCACGCCCTTGTACGAGCAGGCACTATAATCGCGCTTTTGCCCTGACGTGGACGCGATGAACAAGCTGCAGCTCTATTTCCGCCTGGTACGACTCGACAAACCCATCGGCACCGTGCTGCTGCTGTGGCCCACCCTGAGCGCGCTGTGGCTGGCCAGCGGCGGCCGGCCGGACTGGCGGCTGGTGCTCATCTTCTCGCTCGGCACCCTGCTGATGCGTTCGGCCGGCTGCGCCGTCAACGACTACGCCGACCAGGACTTCGACCGCCACGTCAAGCGCACCGCCGAACGCCCCATCACCAGCGGGCGCATCAGCGGCAAGGAGGCGCTGGCCGTGGCCGGCGTGCTGGCCCTGCTGTCCTTCCTGCTGATCCTGCCGCTCAACGCGCTGACCAGGCAGCTCAGCGTGGCCGCCGTCCTCATCGCCGCCAGCTATCCCTACTTCAAGCGCTTCTTCGCCATCCCGCAGGCCTACCTCGGCATCGCCTTCGGCTTCGGCATCCCGATGGCCTTTGCCGCCGTGCAGGACGCGGTGCCGGCCGTGGCCTGGTGGCTGCTGGCGGCCAATGTGTTCTGGGCCGTGGCCTACGACACCGAGTACGCCATGGTCGACCGCGACGACGACCTGAAGATCGGCATCAAGACCTCGGCCATCACCTTCGGCAGCTTCGACGTGGCCGCCGTCATGCTGTGCTACGCGCTCTACCTGGCCATGCTGCTGGCCGCCGGCCGCCAGTTCGGCATGGGCGCGCCCTTCCACCTCGGCCTGGCCGTGGCCGGCGCGATCGCCATCTACCACTACACGCTGATACGGGGCCGCGAACGTGCGCCCTGCTTTGCCGCGTTCCGGCACAATAACTGGCTGGGAGCGGCGGTGTTTGCGGGCATCGCGATGGACTACGCGCTGCGCTAGCCGTCCCTGGCTTATCCACCACAGCAAAGAGGCTCAACATGGACCAGAAAACCAACCAAGCCAGCGGCAGCAGCTTGCGCGACACGGCCGGCGCCGACCGCGAACGCCTGCTCAGCCACCTGCGTGAAGCAGTCACCGACGCCGAACAGTGGCTCAATACCGTCACCAAGGAGGGCGGCGCCGATATCGAGCACGCCAAGGCCGCATTCAAGGAAACCCTGCAAACGGCCAGGACCGACTTGCTCAAGCTGGAGGACAGCGTGCTGGCGCGCGGCAAGCTGGCCGCGCAAGCGACCGACGGCTATGTGCACGACCATCCCTGGGGCGCGGTGGCGGTGGGCGCCACCATCGGCGTGCTGGCCGGACTGCTGATCGGCGCCAGGCAGCGCTGATTGTTGCACCAGCGCCCCCGGTGCCGATTGCCGCGCCGGCGCCTGCCGGCTGCGCTGACCGCCGTGCCGCCCGCGCGGCAGTGCTCTCGTTGCGCAGCGGCTGACCGGCGCGCAGGCGGGAATCCCGTCCCCCGGCCTAGTCGGCGCCGCCGAACTCCTCGCCCAGTTCCCGGCCGCGTTCAGCGGCCGCTTTCATGGCGCGCCCTATCGCTTCGGCCACGCCGTCGTCCGCCATGCTGGTCAGCGCGGCGTAGGTGGTGCCGCCCTTGGACGTCACGCGCTCGCGCAGTACCGACACCGGCTCGTCCGACTGCGCGGCCAGCTGCGCCGCGCCGGTGAAGGTGGCCAGCGCCAGCGCCTTGCCCTGCTGCGCGCTCAGGCCCAGTTCCTCGGCCGCCTTCTGCATCGCCTCGATGAAGTAGAACACATAGGCCGGACCGCTGCCCGACACGGCCGTCACGGCGTCGATCTTGCTTTCGTCGTCCAGCCACACCGTGCCGCCCACGGCTTGCATGATGCCATCCGCCGCCGCCTTCTGCTGCGCGCTCACGCCGCCGCAAGCGGCCATGCCGGTGATGCCCATGCCGATCAGCGCCGGCGTGTTCGGCATGCAGCGCACGATGGCGCGCATATTGGCGCCCTCGCCGCCCAGCCAGCGCGACAGGTCCACGGCGCGGATGCCGGCCGCGATCGACACCAACAGCGGGCCGGCGCCGGCCGCCGCCGCCGCCGCGTCGGGCAGCAGCGGCCGCAGCTGCTCGGCCACTTCGCGCATGCTCTGCGGCTTCACCGCCAGTACGATCACGTCCGCGCTGGCCACGGCCTGGTAGGCCGCCGCGTCGGCATCGGCCACGCCGGGTGCGTGCGGCGCGCCAGGCAGCGACGAGGACGTCGTCACCCCGTACTGCGCTTGCAGCCTGGCCAGCGCCGCCGCGTTGGGATCGACCACGTGGATATTGGCGCCGGCCGTCAGCTTGCCTGCCAGTCCCGCGATCAGTGCGGTGGCCATATTGCCGCCGCCGATAAATGCAATCTTCATAGTCATCCTTGTGTGCATCCGGTGTGCATCATTGTGTGGTTGCGGCGTAGCTGCGCGCGCCGAAGATGGCGCTGCCGACGCGTACGATGGTCGCGCCCTCCAGCACCGCCGCCCGCATGTCGCCCGACATGCCCATCGACAGCGTGTCGAGCGGCAGGCCCTGGGCGCGCAGTTCCTCGTACAGTTCGCGCACGCGGCGGAATGCCGCGCGCTGCTTGGCTACATCGTCTTCCGGCTCGGGGATCGCCATCAGGCCGCGCAGGCGCAAACGCGGCAACGCCGCCACCGCCCGCGCCAGCGCCAGCACCTCGTCCGGCGCCGCGCCGCTCTTGCTCGCTTCACCGCTGATATTGACCTGTATGCAAATACTCAGCGGCGCCAGCCCGGCCGGGCGCTGCTCGTTCAGGCGCAGCGCGATCTTCTCGCGCTCCACCGTGTGCACCCAGTCGAAGTGCTCGGCGATGGGGCGCGTCTTGTTGCTTTGTATCGGTCCGATGAAATGCCATTCCAGCGCCTGGTCCGGCGTGGGGGTCGCGGCAGCGAGGGCGCGGATCTTGTCGACGCCCTCCTGCAGATAGTTCTCGCCGAAGGCGCGCTGCCCTGCCTGCACCGCCTCCAGCACCGCTTCCGGCCCGAAGGTCTTGGACACGGCGAGCAAGCGCACCGCTCCCGGCGCGCGCCCCGCTTCGTGCTCGGAGGCAACAATTGTACTGATCACTGCTTGCAAGTTCTGGGCTATTCTGGACATAATCATTGAGCGGGCTGGTTAAGCTGGTTCCGTGGCCGCGTCCCTCAGCATGGTTCACCGGGGAGGCGCCCGAAACGCAGGCACAGGGATTATAAATGGACATCTCCGAATTACTCGCATTCTCCGTCAAGAACAAGGCTTCCGATTTGCACCTCTCGGCCGGGCTGCCGCCGATGATACGGGTGCACGGCGACGTGCGCCGCATCAATCTGCCGCCGCTGGAGCACAAGGACGTGCACGGCATGATCTATGACATCATGAATGACGGCCAGCGCAAGGCCTACGAGGAAATGCTGGAGTGCGACTTCTCCTTCGCCATCCCCGGCCTGGCGCGCTTCCGCGTCAACGCCTACAACCAGGAACGCGGCGCGGCCGCCGTGCTGCGCACCATCCCGTCCAAGATCCTCAGCCTGGAAGAACTGAACGCGCCCAAGATCTTCGCCGAGTTCGCGCTCAGGCCGCGCGGCCTGGTGCTGGTGACCGGGCCGACCGGCTCGGGCAAGTCGACCACGCTGGCGGCCATGGTCAACCACCTCAACGAGAACGAGTACGGCCACATCCTGACCATCGAAGACCCGATCGAGTTCGTGCACGACTCCAAGAAATGCCTGATCAACCAGCGCGAAGTGGGGCCGCACACGCTGTCGTTCAACAACGCGCTGCGCTCGGCGCTGCGGGAGGACCCGGACGCCATCCTGGTCGGCGAGCTGCGCGACCTGGAGACCATACGCCTGGCGCTGTCGGCCGCCGAAACCGGCCACCTGGTGTTCGGCACCCTGCACACCTCCTCGGCCGCCAAGACCATAGACCGTATCGTCGACGTCTTCCCGTCCGAGGAGAAGGAGATGGTGCGGGCCATGCTGTCCGAATCGCTGCAGGCGGTCATTTCGCAGACCCTGCTCAAGACCAAGGACGGTTCCGGCCGCGTGGCCGCGCACGAGATCATGGTCGGCACGCCGGCCATCCGCAACCTGATCCGCGAAGCGAAGATCGCGCAGATGTACTCGGCGATCCAGACCGGCAGCAATGTCGGCATGCAGACGCTGGACCAGAACCTGACCGACCTGGTGCGCCGCAACGTCATCTCGTCGGCCGCCGCGCGCAACGCGGCCAAGATCCCGGACAATTTCCCGGGCTGATTTAGCATAGGGGCCTGGCCCCACAGGAAAGAACCATCAATGGAACGCGACCAGGCATCCAAATTCATGTTCGACCTCTTGCGCCTGATGGTCAGCAAGAACGGTTCGGACCTGTTCATCACGGCCGGCTTCCCGCCGGCGATGAAAATCGATGGCAAGATGACGCCGGTCTCGGCACAGCCGCTGACGGCCGCCCACACGTCCGACCTGGCCCGCTCCATCATGAACGACAAGCAGACCGCCGGCTTCGAGCTCACCAAGGAGGCCAATTTCGCCATCAGCCCGGGCGACCTGGGACGCTTCCGCGTCTCGGCCTTCGTCCAGATGAGCGCGGTCGGCATGGTGCTGCGCACGATTAACAGCGCCATCCCCAAGCTGGAGGAGCTCGGCCTGCCCGAGGTGCTCAAGGAGGTCGTGATGTCCAAGCGCGGCCTGGTGATCATGGTCGGCGCCACCGGCTCCGGCAAGTCGACCACGCTGGCGGCCATGGTGGGCTACCGCAACGAGCACAGCTACGGCCACATCATCACCATCGAGGACCCGGTCGAATTCGTGCACCCGCACCGCAACTGCGTGATCACCCAGCGCGAGGTCGGCGTCGACACCGACGACTGGGAGGTGGCGCTGAAGAACACGCTGCGCCAGGCCCCGGACGTGATCCAGATCGGCGAGATCCGCGACCGCCAGACCATGGACCACGCCATCGCCTTCGCCGAAACCGGCCACCTGTGCCTGGCCACCCTGCACGCCAACAGCGCCAACCAGGCGCTCGACCGCATCATCAATTTCTTCCCCGAGGAGCGCCGCCAGCAACTGCTGATGGATTTGTCGCTGAACCTGAAGGGCATGATTTCGCAGCGCCTGATCCCGCGCAAGGAAACCAAGGGCCGCGCGGTGGCGATCGAGATCATGCTCAATTCACCGCTGATTTCGGACCTGATCTTCAAGGGCCAGGTGCACGAGATCAAGGAGCTGATGAAGAAGTCGCGCGAACTGGGCATGCAGACCTTCGACCAGTCGCTGTTCGAGCTGTTCGAGGCCGACGCGATCAGCTACGAGGACGCGCTGCGCAACGCCGATTCCGTCAACGACCTGCGCCTGGCGATCAAGCTCGAAGGCAAGGCCGCCAAGACGCGCGACCTGTCGGCCGGCACCGAACACCTGAACATCATCTAAACATTAGCAAGGATCCCATGACCTCTGTATTCGACTTCAAGGCCGACACCCTGTCCGGCGCGCCGGTGGACCTGGCGCAGTACCAGGGCAAGGTGCTGCTCATCGTCAACACCGCCAGCAAGTGCGGCTTCACGCCGCAGTACCAGGGCCTGGAGGCGGTGTACCAGCAGTTCAAGGATAAGGGCGTGGAAGTGCTGGGCTTCCCGTGCAACCAGTTCGGCGCCCAGGAACCTGGATCGGCCGACGAGATCGGCGCCTTCTGCGAAAAGAACTACGGCGTGAGCTTCCCCATGTTCGCCAAGGTGGACGTCAACGGCGCCGACACGCATCCGCTCTACAAGCACCTGAAGAAGGAATCGCCCGGCCTGCTGGGCACCGAGGGCATCAAGTGGAATTTCACCAAATTCCTGATCCGCAAAGACGGCACCGTGTACAAGCGCTACGCGCCGACCACCAAGCCTGAAGAACTGACGGACGACATCGCGCGCCTGTTGGCCGAATAAGCTGTCCCCTTAGTACCCCTGCGGCCTGCCGGCCGCGCAGAAAACCATGGTCACCGATTATCTCGCGCAGCTGTTCTCGCCCCCGTCCGATCCCTCCATGCTGACCTATGGAATCTACGATCCGTGGCTGGTCGTGCTGTCGGTGGTGGTGGCCAGCTTCTCGTCCTGGATGGGACTGCAGATGGCGGGCCAGGCCGGCGCCGCCGCCAACCCGCGTCTGCGCCGCGCCGCCCTGCTGACCGGCAGCCTGGCGCTGGGCAGCGGGGTCTGGGCCATGCACTTCATCGGCATGCTGGCCTTCAACCTGTGCACCACCGTCGACTACGACCGCAGCATCACCATCTGGTCCATGCTGCCCAGCGTGGCGGCGTCCTTCGTGGCGCTGTCCTTGATCAGCCGCCAGCACATCGGCCCCTGGGCCCTGCTGGCCGGCGGCGTGCTGGTCGGCGCCGGCATCGGCGCCATGCACTACACCGGCATGGCCGCCCTGCGCAGCGCACTCGAACTGCGCTACGACCCGGCCATGTTCGGCCTGTCCATCGTGGTGGCGGTGGCGCTGGCCACGCTGGCGCTGTGGGTGCGCTTCGGCCTGAGCGCGCTGAGCGGCCGCATCAGCGGCGCCTGGCGCCTGGCCATCGCCGGCGTCATCATGGGCTGCGCCATCGCCGGCATGCACTACACCGGCATGGCGGCGGCGCGCTTCGTCGGCACGGTCCCGCCGGGCACGGACGGCGGCGTGGCCAACGCCACTTTCGTCGCGCTGGCCGTGTCGCTGATCACCGCCTCCTTCACGGCGCTGGTGGTGTCGGCCAACGGCCTGCTGCGCTACCGCGCCCTGTTCCTTCAGCTCAGCCAGAGCGAATCGTGGATGCGCGCGCTGCTGGCCACCGCCGTCGACGGCGTCATCACGGTGGAGTCGGACGGCACCGTGCGCGAGTTCAACGCCTCGGCCGAGCGCATCTTCGGCTGGAACCGGGACGAGATCGTGGGCCGCAACATCCGCGTGCTGATCGCCGACCAGGCCCGCTCGCAACAGGACGGCCTGCTCAGCCACCTGAACGACGGCAAGGAGGGCGTGATCGGCGAGAGCCAGGACGTGCTGGGCCTGCACAAGAGCGGCGCCCACGTCCCGATCCGCAACGCCTACGGCCACGCGCGCATGGCCGACCAGGATTTGTACGTCTGCTTCGTCACCGACATCAGCGAGCGCAAGGCCATGGAACAGGCTTTGCGCGCCAGCGAACAGCAGTTCCGCTCCCTGATCGGCAACATCCCCGGCATTTCCTACCGCAGCCTGATGGCGCCCGGCTGGCCCATGGTGTTCGTCAGCGCGGCGGTGGAGAACCTGACCGGCTACCCCGCCACCGACTTCCTGGGCACGCCGCCGGCGCGCTGCTACGGCGACTTGATCCACCCGGACGACCACGGGCAGGTGGCGCGCGGCCTGGAGCTGGCAGTCGAACAGGGCGAACCGTTCGTGCTGGAATACCGGCTGCTGCACAAGGACGGCAGCACGCGCTGGATGTGGGAAAACGGCAGCGCCATCTTCGACGAGCGCGGCAAGGTGCAGTGGCTGGACGGCGTGATCCTGGACATCAGCGGCCGCCGCACAATGGAGGAGGAGCTGCGCGCCGCCAAGGAGCGCGCCGAGCAGGCCGCGGCCGCGCGCTCGGCCTTCCTGGCCAATATGAGCCACGAAATCCGCACGCCGATGAACGCCATCCTCGGCTTCACCGACGTGCTGCTGCAGGGCGAACTGGCGAACGACCAGCGCCGCCACCTGAACACGGTGCGCAATTCGGCGCGCTCGCTGCTGCGCCTGCTCAACGAGATCCTGGACACGGCCAAGCTGGACAAGGGCGCCGTGGAGCTGGAGCTGGGCGACTACAATCTGCTGGCCCTGATCGACGAGCTGGCGTCCACCATGGGCAGCAGCGCCAGCGCCAAGAGCCTGGACCTGGCCATCGCCTACGACCCTTCGCTGCCGCGTTTCCTGCACGGCGACGAACTGCGCGTGCGCCAGGTGCTCGGCAATTTGCTGGGCAACGCCATCAAGTTCACCGCCAAAGGCAGTGTCAAGCTGGAGGCGCTGCGCGAGAACGGCCCGGACGGCGACAACCTGCACGTCATCGTCAGCGACACCGGCATCGGCATCCCGGCCGGCCGCCTGGCCGCCATCTTCGAACCGTTCACGCAGGCCGACGCGTCGATGAACCGGCGCTTCGGCGGCACAGGCCTGGGCACCACCATCTGCAAGCAGCTGGCCGAACTGATGGGCGGCCAGATCTGGGCCACCAGCAGCGAAGGCCAAGGCAGCGCCTTCCACGTGGTGCTGCCGCTGGTCGCCGCCGCCAGCCCGGTCGCGCCGCAAGCCCAGGCGCCCTGCATCAAGCTGCCGGCGCTGAACATCCTGGCGGCCGACGACGTGCCGCAGAACCTGGAACTGCTGATGCTGCTGCTGGGCAAACAGGGCCACAGCATCACCGGCGCCAGCGACGGCGCCAGCGCCGTGCAGCTGGCCGCCGAGGGCCGCTTCGACGTGATCCTGATGGACGTGCAGATGCCGGGCATGGACGGCCTGGAAGCGACGCGCCGCATCCGCGCGCAGGAAACGCAGCTGGGCCGCCCGCGCGTGCCCATCGTCGCGATGACGGCCAGCGTGCTGGACAAGGACCGCGAAGCGACCAGCGCGGCCGGCATGGAGGGTTTCGCGCCCAAGCCGGTGGACATGCAGGTGCTGGCGCGCGAGATCGCCATGGTGCTGGGCATCGCCATCGACGCCGGCGCGGACGGGGCGTATGCCGGCGTCACGCCGCAAGTGCTCAACCACGGCCGCGCCCTGAACCGCTGGGCCGGTCAGCAGCAGGCTTACCACCGGGCGCTGCGCAGCTTCGCGGCGGAACGGCGCGACAGCGCGGCAGCCGAACTGCGCGCCATGGCCGACGCCGGCCGCGCGGCCGACGGCGCCGCCTTCGCCCACCAGATCAAGGGCGCGGCCGCCAACCTCGGCCTGGAACAGCTGGCCGCCACGCTAGGCCAGCTGGAGCACGCCTGGCTGCGCGCCGCCGCCAACGTCCACGGCGCCGGCGCAGCGCCTTCCGAGGCCGACGCCATCACGGCCCCGCTGGCGCAAGCCGCCGAACGCCTGGCCGAGGCCACCGCCGCCATCGCCGCGCTGCTCGCGGCCGACGGGACGGACGCGGCCGGCCCGCAGGCGGACGGCGCCACGCAGCCTGGCGGCATGGCCGACGGCACAGCGGTCATCGCCGCCATCACAGCCAATGCGGCCGCCGCAGCCAGCGCGGCCACCGCGGCCACCGAAGTTCGCCTCGACCAGGACCTGGTGCGCCGCCTCGGCGCCACCTTGCACCGTTCCATCGACAGCGGCACCTTCGACGAGGACACCATGCAGCAGCTGGCGCAGGCCCTGGCCACGCACGCCGCGCCCGGCCGCCTGCGCGAACTGCAGCAAGCGATCGACGACTTTGATTTCAGCGCGGCCCACGCGCGGCTGGAGGCGCTGCTGGCGGCCTGCCTGCCCGCCACGGCCGGGAGCACACCATGAGCAATCCCCCTAAACGCATGCCCGTCATCCTCGCGGTTGACGACGAATCGACCAACCTGCAATTGCTGCGCCAGATACTGCAAGACCGCTACCAGCTGCTGTTCGCCAAGGACGGCCCGCGCGCGCTGGAACTGGCCGCCAAGGAGCAGCCCGACCTGATCCTGCTCGACGTGATGATGCCCGACATGACGGGCTACGAAGTGTGCCGCCGCCTGAAGGCCGACGCCGCCACGTCCGCCATCCCCGTCATCTTCGTCACCGCGCTGACCGACAGCAACGACGAGGTGGATGGCTTCGAGGCCGGCGCGGTGGACTACATCACCAAGCCGGTCAGCCCGTCGGTGGTGAAGGCGCGCGTGCGCCTGCACCTGTCGCTGGTGCGGCTGGACGAACTGAAGGCGAGCCGCCTCGAAATCGTGCAGCGCCTCGGCCTGGCGGCCGAATACAAGGACAATGAAACCGGCCTGCACGTGATCCGCATGAGCCATTACGCGCGCCTGCTCGCCACCGCCCACGGCATGGACGAGGACGACGTGGACGACTTGTTCAATGCCGCCCCGATGCACGACATCGGCAAGATCGGCATCCCCGACCGCATCCTGCAAAAACCGGCCAGGCTCGATGCCGACGAGTGGCGCGTGATGCAGAACCACCCCACCATCGGCGCCGACATCATCGGCAGCCACGCCACCGGCATGCTGGCCGTGGCCTACGACGTGGCGCGCACCCACCACGAAAGATGGGACGGCAAAGGCTACCCGGCCGGCCTGAAGGGCGAAGACATACCGCTGTGCGGCCGCATCGTCGCCATCGCCGACGTGTTCGACGCGCTGACCTCGGTGCGCCCCTACAAGCTAGCGTGGAGCGTGGACGACGCTTGCGACTATCTGCGCAGCCAGCGCGGCCTGCATTTCGAGCCGGCGCTGGTGGACCTGTTCCTGGGCCAGCTGCCCGCCATCGTTGAAGTCAAGGAAAAATGGGCGGAACGTTAAAAAGGGTGTGCAATGATTAACTTTTACGTAATAATGGGAATGGGAATTATTTAAGGCCGGACGGAAACCATGCCACTGTTGGGGAATATGCTGTCGTTGTGGATGCGCATGGGGATCTACACGCGGCTCTTTGTTCCCATCTTCTTACTGGTGGCAGCGGTGGTCGGCGTGCGCTACACGCTGATGACCGACTCCGAATCGGCCAGTGCACGCCTGCGCTATGAAGTGGAAGCCCAGCAGCTGGGCCAGTACCTGGCCGCCGCCCTGAAACCGCTGCAGCGCGAACAGAACCAGGCCGGCATCGACGCGCTGCTGGCCAACGCCGCCGCGCAGAACCTCGACCTGGCGCTGGTGCAATGGGAGTACGGCGGCCGGGCCAGCACCGCGGCAGCCGCCCCGCTGCCGCCCGGTGCGGCCGTCTTTCCGCGCTGGCTGGAGGACCTGGCGGGCATCGCCCCGCAATACCAGCACCTGCGCGTACCGCTGCGCGACGGCGCGACGGCGGCCGGCAGCCCGGCCGCCACGCTGTCGCTGTGGTTCCAGCCCACCCAGCCGCTGAACCGCGTCTGGCGCGCCCTGTCCCAGCAGGCGCCCATCTCGGCGCTGAACATCGTCACCATCTACTTCCTGCTGGGCCTGCTGATCTACATCAACCGCCGCATGCAGCGGCGCCTGCAGGCGGCGACCGGCCGCTTCCAGAACGGCGAACTGGGCGTGCGCATGCAGGTCAGCGGCTCGCCCGAGGCGCGCGCCATGGCCAGCACTTTCAACAGCATGGCCGGCCAGGTGCAGGCGCTGGTGCAGTCGCTGCAGGAGCAGAAGGAAAGGATAGAAGTGACGCTGGCCTCGATCGGCGACGCGGTGATCACCACCGGCATCGATGGCCGCATAGACACCATGAACGCGGTGGCGCAGCAGCTCACCGGCTGCAGCGGCGAACAGGCCCGCGGCAGGCAGCTGCAAGGCGTGTTCACGCTGGCGAACAATTTCGGCCACCAGATGCTCAAGCAAGCCATGCAGGACCTGCACGCCGGCGGCGCGGCGGTGCGCGCCAAGAACCAGAGCTTGCGCCAGCAATCGGGCGCCAGCTTCAACGTCGAATACACCATGGCGGCCATCCGCCGCACCGACGCGCAGCACACGGCGGCGCAGGGACTGGTGCTGGTGTTCCGCGACGTCAGCGAAAAAAAGCAGCTGATCCAGCAGATGTCCTGGCAAAGCCAGCACGACGTGCTGACCGGCCTGCCCAACCGCAGCGCGCTGGCGGCCCGCTTCGAGCACGAGCTGGAGCTGGCGCGGGAGGACAACAGCGGCCGCGCCATGCTGGCGGTGTGCATGTTCGACCTGGACCACTTCCAGCAGGTCAACGAGCGCGGCGGGCACGCGCTGGGCGACGAGGTGCTCAAGCAGACCGCCGGCCGCCTGCACAGTTTCGCCGGCCCGCGCCACTACGCCGCGCGCCTGGGCGGCGACGAATTCGTGCTGCTGCTGCCGGACCAGCCGGACCGCGCAGCCGTGGAGCAGACGCTGGCGCGCCTGATGGCGCTGCTGGGCCGCCACTACCACTGCGAAACGCAGACCCTGTCCGTGCCCGCCAGCGCCGGCGTGGCCCTGTACACGGGCGGCGACATCAGCGCCGACAAGCTGCTGCGCCACGCCGACCAGGCGCTGTACCAGGCCAAGCTGACGGGCCGCAACCGGGTACACTACTTCGACGCCGACCTGGACGAGCAGGTGCGCACCCACCACAACCGCCGCGCGGAAATCCGCGCCGCGCTGCGGGCCGGCGAACTGTGCTTGTACTACCAGCCCAAGCTGGACATGCGGGCCGGGCGCATCATCGGCATGGAAGCGCTGCTGCGCTGGCGCCATCCGCAGCGCGGCATCGTCGGGCCGATGGAGTTCCTGCCCGTGGTCGAGCACACCGACCTGATCGTCGAAATCGGCGACCTGGTGCTCAGGCAGGCCCTGGGCCAGCTCGATGCGTGGCGCGCCAGCCATCCCGGCTGGGTGGTCAGCGTCAACATCGCCGCGCGCCAATTCCAGCGCACCGACTTCGTCGAGCGCCTGAAAGCCATCCTGGCCGAATTCCCCGGCGTGCCGCCGCGCATGCTGGAGCTGGAGATACTCGAATCGTCCGCGCTGCAGGACATCAACCACGTGCGCGCCCTCATGCTCGAATGCCAGGCGCTCGGCATCCGCTTCGCGCTGGACGACTTCGGCACCGGCTATTCCTCCATGTCCTACCTGAAGCGGCTGCCCGCAGAAGTGCTGAAGATAGACCAGAGCTTTGTGCGCAACATGCTGGTCGACCGCGACGATCTGCACCTGGTGTCGGCCGTCATCGGCCTGGCGCGCGCCTTCAACCGCAGCGTGATCGCCGAGGGCGTGGAGACGGTGGAGCACGGCGCCCAGCTGATGCGGCTGGGCTGCGAGCTGGCGCAAGGCTACGGCATCGCGCGGCCGATGCCGGCCGGGGAAGTGCTGGACTGGAGCGCCGGTTTCGTCTGCTCGCCCGCCTGGCAGCGCGCCGCGCTGCTGCCGCTGGACGGCATGAGCGGCGCGCCCCGCCCCTCCTACCCGGCCCTGCCGTCGCCCGGGTGACGGCGTATCGCGGCAGCGCGCCGCAGGTCCGTAGGAGCTCGGCGCTTCGCCTGCTCGACGTGCATCAGCCGCCGGCCAGCGCCTGGTCCAGCAGTTCGATCCAATGCCGCACCGGTGTATCGGTGCCCGACTGCAAATGCGTCTGGCAACCCACATTGGCCGACACGATCTGCTGCGCGCCGGTCGCCTGCAGGTTCTCCAGCTTGCGGTCGCGCAGCTGCAGCGACAGCTCCGGCTGCAGCATCGAATACGTGCCAGCCGAACCACAGCACAAATGGCTGTCGGCGCACAGCACCACATCCACGCCCGCCGCGCGCAGCACGCCTTCCACCTTGCCGCGTATCTGCTGCCCGTGCTGCAGCGTGCACGGCGGATGGAAAGCCACGCGCCCCGTGGCGCGGCCTTTCATCTTCTCGGCCAGTTCCGCCTCGAACGCCGGCAGCACCTCGCTCAAGTCGCAGGTCAATACCGAAATGCGGCGCGCCCTGTCCGCGTAGGCCGGATCGTGCGCCAGCAGGTGGCCGTACTCCTTCACCGTGGCGCCGCAGCCGGACGCCGTCATGACGATGGCCTCGACCTGCGCTGCGCCGGCGCCACCCGACACATGCGGCCACCACGCGTCGACATTGCGGCGCATATCATCGAGCCCGCCGTCCTGGTCGTTCAAGTGATAGCGGAGCGCACCGCAGCAGGCCGCCCTGGGCGCGGCGATCAGCTGCACCCCCAGGGCGTCGAGCACGCGCGCCGCGGCCGTGTTGATATTGGGCGCCATGCCCGGCTGCACGCAGCCTTCCAGCACCAGCATCTTGCGCGCATGGCTGCGCGCGGGCCAGCGTCCCGGCGCGGCGGCAGGCGGCAGCTTGTCCTGCAGGGACGGCGACAGCAGCGGCTTGACCAGGCGCCCCATCGCGATGGCCGGCGTGAACAGCCAGCGGCGCGGCAAGGCCTCCTTCAGCACGTAACGCTTGACGCGGTCGGCCAGCGGCCGCCGCACGCGCTGCTCCACCACCTTGCGGCCGATGTCGGCCAGGCGGCCATACTGCACGCCGGACGGACAGGTGCTTTCGCAGTTGCGGCAGGTCAGGCAGCGGTCCAGGTGCAGCTGCGTCTTCTGCGTGACGGGCGCGCCCTCCAGCACCTGCTTGATCAAGTAGATGCGGCCGCGCGGCCCATCGAGCTCATCGCCCAGCAACTGGTAGGTTGGACAGGTCGCCGTGCAAAAACCGCAATGCACGCACGCGCGCAGGATCGCCTCCGCCTCGTCGCCCTCGCGCGTGTTCTTGATGAAGTCCGCCAAATTCGTTTGCATAAACTCTCCCTGGGATCATCCCCCTGGGGTCAGGCCTGCATTTGTGCATTTGTTGCGAAACGGCAACAAGTGCACGAATGCAGGCCTGACCCCAGATTTACCAGCTTTAAAGTCGGCCCGGGTCGAAAATGCCGGCCGGGTCGAAGGCCTGCTTCAGGCGCCGGTTGATCGTGGCGACGGCGGGCGGCAGGGGGTGGAAGGCGCCGCAGCGTTTGTCTTCGGCGCGGAACAGCGTGGCGTGACCGCCAGCCGCCGCCACGCTGCGGCGGATGCCCTCGGCTATAGCACCCGCATCCGGCCCGGCGTCCGCGTCGACTTTGAGCCAGCGCAGCGCGCCGCCCCACTCGATCAATTGCTCGCCCTTGAGGATGATGGCGCTGGCCGCCGACGGCACGGACAGCCGCCACAGTGCGCCGCCGCTGAAATAGCCCTGCGTCTGGTCGCGCAAGCCGGTCCAGAACGCGGCCGCCTCGCCGTCGTCCAGGCGCGCGCCGCCGGCCGCGCCGAAGCGCAACAGCGCGGCCCGCACCGCCGCCTCGGCGCCGGACAGGCGTAGCGTCAGCACGCCCTGGTGCCAGCAGCTGGCCGATACCGGCAATGGCTGGCCCGCCCATTCGTTCAGGCGCCGCAGCGCATCGATCTCGCTCATGCCGAAACGCAGCGACGCTTCGCACACCGGCAGCGGCAGCACTTTCAGCGACACCTCGAGTACCAGCCCCAGCGTACCCATGGATCCAGCCAGCAGGCGCGAGACGTCGTAGCCGGCCACGTTCTTCATCACCTGCCCGCCGAACTTCAACACCTCGCCCCTGCCATCCATGAGCTTCGCGCCCAGCACGAAGTCGCGCACGCCGCCGGCGCTGGCGCGGCGCGGGCCGGCCAGGCCGCTCGCCACCACGCCGCCTATGGTCGAGCCTTCGGCGTAGCGCGGCGGTTCGAAAGCGAGCATCTGGCCGTTCGCGGCCAGCAAGGCCTCGATCTGCGCCAGCGGCGTGCCGCAGCGCGCGGTGATCACCAGTTCGGTCGGCTCGTAGTCGACCACGCCCGTGTAGGCGCCCGTGTCGAGCAGCGTGGCGGGCAATGTGCCGGACAGCGCCGCCGGCGCGTTGCCGTACCAGTCCTTGCTGCCGCCGCCGCGCAGGCGCAGCGGGGTTCCGGTTTCTGTCGCGGCCAGGATCTGCCTGCGGAAGTCTTCGATGATCGCTTGCATGGGGTTCCGGTTAAAAGCGCGGCAGGCCGGCGTGCGGCAGCAGGCCCGCCGTCACGCGCATCTTGCCGAATTCCGCGCAACGGTTCAGGGTCGGGATGGCCTTGTTTGGATTGAGCAGCATGGCCGGATCGAAAGCGCGCTTGACGCTGAAGAACGCCTCCAGCTCGGCGGGCTTGAACTGCACGCACATGGAATCGATCTTCTCGATGCCCACGCCGTGCTCGCCGGTGATGGTGCCGCCCACCTCCACGCACAGGGCCAGGATCTCGGCGCCGAAAGCCTCGGCCCGTTCCAGCTCGTCCGGCTGGTTGGCGTCGAACAGGATCAGCGGATGCAGGTTGCCGTCGCCGGCGTGGAACACGTTGGCGCAGCGCAGGCCGTACCTGGCCTCCATCTGCGCGATGCCGGTCAGGACCTGCGCCAGGTTCTTGCGCGGGATGGTGCCGTCCATGCAGTAGTAGTCCGGCGAGATGCGGCCCGCCGCCGGGAAGGCGTTCTTGCGCCCGGACCAGAACTTCAGCCGTTCCGCCTCGCTTTGCGAAACCTGGATGGCGCTCGCGCCGGCCGCTTCCAGCACCGCCGTCATGCGCGCGATTTCCTCGTCCACCTCCTCCGCCGTGCCGTCCGCCTCGCACAGCAGGATGGCGGCGGCGTCGGTGTCGTAGCCCGCTTTGACGAAGGGCTCCACCATGCGCGAGGAGGTGCGGTCCATCATCTCCAGCCCGGCCGGTATGATGCCGGCCGCGATCACCCTGGCCACCGCGTTGCCGCCGGTGACCACGTCGTTGAACGAGGCCATGATGACGCGCGCGCTGGCCGGTTTCGGCACCAGCTTCACGGTCACTTCGGTGACGATGCCCAGCATGCCTTCCGAGCCGATGAAGGCCGACAGCAAGTCCAGGCCCGGCGCATCGAGCGCCCCGCTGCCCAGCTCCAGCATGTCGCCGTCTATCGTCGCCACGCGCACGCGCAGCACGTTGTGCACGGTCAGGCCGTATTTCAGGCAATGCACGCCGCCCGAATTCTCGGCCACGTTGCCGCCTATGGTGCAGGCGATCTGCGACGACGGGTCCGGCGCGTAGTACAGCGCGTGCTGCGCCGCCGCGTCCGAAATGGCCAGGTTGCGCACGCCGGGCTGCACCACCGCCGTGCGGGAATAGGCGTCCATGCGCACGATGCGGTTCATGCGCGCGGTCGACAGCACCACGCCGTCGGCGATCGGCATGGCGCCGCCGGACAGGCCGGTGCCGGCGCCGCGCGGCACGATGGGTACGTTCATGTCGCGGCACACCTTCAGCACCGCCAGCACCTCCTGCTCCGATGCCGGCAGCGCGACGATCATGGGCGGCTGGCGGTAGGCCGACAGGCCGTCGCATTCGTAGGGGCGGGTGTCTTCGAGCGCCGACAGGATGCTGGCCGGCGGCAGCACGGCGCTCAGCGCGGCGGCGACGCTGTGCTGCCGCTCCGCGGTGAACGCAGGGAGTTCGGTGGCTGGGGTGGCTGGAGTCATGCAGTGATTGTAAGTTCAAATCGGCCGAAAACAGGCGGGACGCGGCAAATTATCGTATGCTCGCTGTCATTCCAGACACGAGGAGCAATACCATGGGCAACCGACTCTCGAAAATCGCCACCCGCACCGGCGACAACGGCACCACCGGCCTGGGCGACGGCAGCCGCACCGACAAGGACAGCCTGCGCATCCACGCCATCGGCGACGTGGACGAGCTGAACTCCAACATCGGCCTGCTGCTCAGCGAGGCCATGCCGGACGCGCTGCGCGACGAACTGGTCGGCATCCAGCACGACCTGTTCGACCTGGGCGGCGAGTTGTGCATCCCCGGCTACCAGATGATCAAGGAAGCGCACGTCGAAAAGCTGGACGCGCTGCTGGCCAAGTACAACGCCACCCTGCCCGCGCTGACCGAATTCATCCTGCCGGCCGGTTCGCGCGCCGCCGCCATCGCCCACGTGTGCCGCACCATCTGCCGCCGCGCCGAGCGCAGCATCGTCACCCTGGGCAAGGCCGAGACCTTGCACGAGCACCCGCGCCAATACGTCAACCGCCTGTCGGACCTGATGTTCGTACTGGCCCGCGTGCTGAACCGCTTTGCCGGCGGCAGCGACGTGCTGTGGCAGCACGAGCGCAAGAGCCGCTAAGCGGACACAAGCATTGCCATGGACTCAAGTTGTTGATAAGATAAATTATTTCTTATCATCAACTTTTCCATGTCCCGTCTATCCCTGTGCGCGCTGCTCTGCGCCGCCTGCCTGCTCTCCTCTGCCGCCGCCGCCGACCTGGACGCCCTCGCCAAGCGCAGCTGGCTCAAGGTCGACAGCCCGCACTTCAGCATCATCACCGAGCAGCCGGAGGACGTCGCCAGGCAGGTAATAAGCGACCTGGAAGCGTTCCGGTATTTCAGAGTCCAGCTCGGCGGCATCAAGCCATTGAATGTCTCCAAGCCGCTGCCGATGCTTGCCGCCGGCGACGATGCCTTCGGCGAACTGGGCTTGCCGCCCATGTGGGCCGGCGTGTTCAACCTGAACCTGCAGGGCTATTCCGCAATGGCCAATATCGGCAACTACAGGGACGGCAGCAAAACGGACAATTGGGCCCGCACCGTCCTGCTGCACGAGTATTCCCATTTTCTCTTGCGCCTGACGGAACAAACCTTCGCCTATACGCGCTGGGTGGACGAGGGCCTGGCAGACTACTGGGCGACCTTCAATGTCGAAGGCCCCGTCATCCGGTTGGGCGACCGGGTGACGAGTACTAATGGCGGCAGCAGGGACTACGGCCTGTACAACCACTTCGGCCGCGTCGCCGCCGATACGGAAAAGGTTTTCAATACCGTCGATCTCGCGGTCGACGGCAGGGGCCGGACGGACGAATTCAACACGGAACGGTTCTACTCGTCCGCCTACTTTGCGGTCCACTATTTCAATTCCTCGGAAGCGCTGCGCGCCTCGCTCGGCAAATACCTCGCCCTGATCAACCGCGGCTACCGTCAGGACCGTGCGGCCGCAATGGCTTTCCAAAGATCCTACGGGAAACTGGACCAAGACATCGCAAAGTACGCCACCCGCGACCTGGCAACGCAGATGCTGACCGCCCAGAAGGGCAGCTTCGGCTTCCCGACCATTTCCCCCACCGTCACCCGGCTCGACACGCCTGCCCTGTACAGCCAACTTGCCCGCGTTCTTCCCAACTTCAAGACGCTGCACAAGGACATCCCAAAGCTGCTGAGCCGGAACCGACAGCTCAATCCGGACGACGGCGACGCCAACGTGTTGCCCTTGCTGTCGGGCCTGGAAGGAGGTGCGGCGGCGGCAGACCTGGAGCGGCGCTTCCCCAAGCATCCCAAACTGCTGGCCTGGCGCGGCGACACGCTGCGGCGGCAGGCCGAATACATGAACGACCGGGGCGACGACGGCTGGCTGCCTGTCGCCTACCAGGCGCGCGACTACTACCGCAAAGCGATCGCTATCGATGCCGACTATCCCGCCCCCTACAACGGCCTGGGCCTGATCTACCGTCTGCTGCCGGCCAGCGAGCCCTTGCAGGAAGCCCTGGCCGGTTTCGATACGGCGTCGATCTACACGCGTGAACCGGAGACTTTCAAGCAGCTTGCCGGCGTCTTCATCCGCATGGGCAGGCCGATGGAAGCGCTCGCTGCTTTGCGCAGCGCGGTAGCGTTCAACAAGCCTTCCCTGCTCGGCCCGGAGGTGCTGCTGCTCGACAACCTCGAACTGCTGACTGAGCTGGCCGGCGGCGCCAAGGCCACGGGCGCCGGACTCGAATACCCCGGCGGCACACTGTATACCGGCCCGGTCAGCAGCGGCAAGCCTGAAGGCACAGGAAAAATGGCCTTGCCGAACGGCTCGTATTACGAAGGACCTTTCGTGCAGGGGCTGCCGCACGGCAGGGGAAAACTGGCCAGCGACTCCGGCCTGACCTACCTGGGCGAATTCGAGCGCGGGTTTGCGCGCGGCCAGGGCGAAGTGAGCTACCCGGCCGGCAACGAGACCGTCTCGTACAAGGGGCAGGTCGAGTACATGCAGCCATCCGGCAAAGGCGAACTGGTGACGCAAGCGGGCCGTTACGTGGGCGAGTTCAAGGACGGCGGCATGCATGGCGCGGGCGAATTCACCGCGGCGAAAAAACCGGTCACGCTTAGCGGCACATGGCGGCGTGGCGGGATCGAATGGGCGGCGGAAAATGGCTTGGTTTTCAGAGGACCCGCGAATGACAGCGGCCTGCGGCATGGCCAAGGTAGCTGCCGCGGGACGGATGCGCGCCAGATTCCGGCGCCCTGCGAATTCAAGGATGGAAAACTATTCCTCGGCAAGGATTAGTCCATCATGGGCGCAATGGCTGGCTCAGGGTTCCAGCAGCCGCGCCATGCCGCGCGACATGCTGATGCGCGCGGCATGCGAGGGATGGCTGGCAATCAGCGGCTCGCTGACGCTGGCGCCGCCATCCGCGTCGGCCAGCTTGCGGTACAAGCTGAGCATGGCCGATACCGGCCAACCGGCGCGATGCGCGAGCACCATCCCCAACTGGTCCGCCTCGCGCTCCTGCGTGCGCGCCAGCCCTGCCATGCGCAATTGCAGCGGCAAATCGCTGTCCAGCCGCTCCATCACGACGTCCACCGGCACCAGCGGGCGATAGGCCAGTTGCGCTTCGGAGAGGAATTCACGGGAATGTTCGGCGATGGCATGCGCCACTTCGTGCGCCAGCAAGACGGCCAGCTCGCCGTCGTCCAGCGCCAGCCGCCGGACGAATTCGGCGCCGACCAGCAGCTTGCCGCCGGCCAGGCAGACGGCGTCGATCTCCGGGCCGCTGGCGAGATGGACTTCCCAATGCCAGGATGCCGCCTCCGGCTTCAGTTCGACCGCTGCGGCAATCAGTTCGGTACTGACGTAGCGCAGACGGTGCAGCAAGGCGCGGTCCGCATCGAGCCTGCCGGCGGCGGCCAGGTCCACCACCTGCTCGATGTAACGGTCTTCCATGCGCTCGCCGACTTCGTCCGCGCCGAAACGCAGCTCCTGCCAGCGGCCGGAGTCCGGAACCTGGGCCAGGACGGGAATACACAAGCACCATCCCCAAAGCAGCGCAGCGAGACGCATGGCGACCTTCCCTCATTGGCATAAACCGTTTATACCAATATAGGAGGCCGCCAGGCCTGCCGCAAGCCCGAAATGGGGACGCGCTACTTCAGATAGTTGTTTTTAACGCGGACGTAGTGCTCGGCCGAATACTTCAGGTAAGCGACTTCCTCATCGGTCAGCTTGCGCACGCGCTTGACCGGGCGGCCGACGTACAGGTAGCCGCTTTCGAGCACCTTGCCCGGCGATACCAGGCTGCCGGCGCCCACCATGACGTGCTTTTGCAGCACGGCGTCGTCCATGATGATGGAGCCCATGCCGACCAGGCATTCGTCGCCGATCTCGCAGCCGTGCAGGATGACCGAATGGCCGATGGTGACGTGGTTGCCGATCAGCAGCGGCGAGCCGTCCGGCTTGGCCGCGTTCTTGTGCGACACGTGCCCCATGGCGAAGTCCTGCACATTGCTGCACGCGCCGATGACGATGCGGTTGACGTCGCCGCGCAGCACCGTGTTGCACCACACGGAGGAATCGCGCCCGATCCGCACGTCGCCGATGACTTGCGCCGTGTCGTGCAGGTAGACGCCCTCGCCCAGTTCGGGCGAGGTGTCGAGATAGGAGCTGACCGGCATGGTTCAGCCGTTGTTGACGACCAGGCGCGGCTCGTCGCCGGAGCCCTGGCCGCCAAAGCGCGCCCTGATGGAGGCGGCGATGCCGGCCGCGTCCAGGCCGACGCCGGCGAGCAGCTTGGCCGGGTCGCCGTGGTCGATGAATTTGTCCGGCAGGCCGAGCATCAGCACCGGCTTCACCAGGCCCTCGGCGGCCAGCGCTTCGGCCACGGCCGAGCCGGCGCCGCCCATGATGCTGCCCTCTTCCACCGTCACGAAGACATCGTGTTCGGCGGCGAGCTGCTTGACCAGTTCCACGTCCAGCGGCTTGACGAAGCGCATATTGGCCACGGTGGCGTCGAGCTGGGCGCCCGCCGCCACCGAAGGCGCGACCATGGAACCGAAGGCCAGGATGGCGATCTTCTGGCCCCGGCGCTTGATTTCGCCCTTGCCGATTTCAATCGACGACAGCACCGGATCGATCGCCGCGCCGATGCCGGCGCCGCGCGGATAGCGGATCGCAGCCGGTCCCGCGTAGTGGTAGCCGGTGGTCAGCATCTGGCGGCACTCGTTCTCGTCGGACGCGGCCATCACCACCATGTTCGGGATGCAGCGCAGGTAGGCCAGGTCGTAATTGCCGGCGTGGGTGGCGCCGTCGGCGCCGACCAGGCCGGCGCGGTCCAGCGCGAACGTGACGTCCAGGTTCTGCAGCGCCACGTCGTGGATCAGCTGGTCGTAGGCGCGCTGCAGGAAGGTGGAGTAGATCGCCACCACCGGCTTCAGGCCTTCGCAAGCGAGGCCGGCGCCGAAGGTCACCGCGTGCTGCTCGGCGATGCCGACGTCGAAGTAGCGTTCCGGCTGCTCCTGCTCGAAGCGCACCATGCCCGAGCCTTCGCGCATGGCGGGCGTGATGCCGACCAGGCGCTTGTCCGCCTTGGCCATGTCGCACAGCCAGTCGCCGAAGACGTCGGTGTAGGACTTCTTGCCCGCCGGGCCGGGCACGATGCCTTCGGCCGGATTGAACTTGGGCGTGCCGTGGTACAGCACGGGCTCCGCCTCGGCCAGCTTGTAGCCCTGGCCCTTCTTGGTCACCACGTGCAGGAACTGCGGGCCCTTGAGCTTCTTGATGTTTTCCAGCGTGGGAATCAGCGATTCGAGGTCGTGGCCGTCGATCGGGCCGATGTAGTTGAAGCCGAACTCCTCGAACATCGTGGCCGGGACCACCATGCCCTTGGCGTGCTCCTCGAAGCGCTTGGCCAGCTCCAGCACGGGGCCGGGCAGCACCGACTTGCCGACATTCTTGGCGGCCGCGTAGAACTGGCCGGACATCAGGCGCGCCAGGTAGCGGTTCAGCGCGCCCACCGGCGGCGAGATCGACATGTCGTTGTCGTTCAGGATCACCAGCAGGTTCACGTCTTCCTGCACGCCGGCGTTGTTGAGCGCCTCGAAGGCCATGCCGGCCGTCATCGAGCCGTCGCCGATGACGGCGATGGCGTGGCGGTGCTCGCCCTTGATCTTGGCCGCCTGCGCCATGCCCAGCGCGGCCGAGATCGAGGTCGACGAGTGGGCCGTGCCGAAGGTGTCGTATTCGCTTTCCACGCGGCGCGGGAAACCGGAGATGCCGTTCAGCTGGCGCAGCGTGTGCATCTTGTTGCGGCGCCCGGTCAGGATCTTGTGCGTGTAGGTCTGGTGGCCCACGTCCCAGACGATGCGGTCGTGCGGCGTGTTGAACACATAGTGCAGCGCCACGGTCAGCTCCACCGTGCCCAGGTTGGACGACAGGTGGCCGCCGGTCTTGGAGACCGAGTCGAGCAGGTAGTTGCGCACTTCGTGCGCCAGCGGCGTCAGTTGCGCGCGCGTCAGTTTGCGCACGTCGGCCGGGTCGTTTATATTTTCGAGCAAGTTCATTATTATGCTTTCCGCTGCACGATCAGATCCGCGAGTTCGCGTAACCGCAGAGCTTTGTCACCAAACGGTGCGAGCGCTGCGTGCGCGTCGAGCCGCAATTTTTCCGCCAGCACGCGCGACGGTTCCAGGCCCAGGATGGACACATAGGTCGGCTTGTTGTCGGCCGCGTCCTTGCCCGCCGTCTTGCCCAGCGTGGCCGAATCGGCCGTCGCGTCGAGCACGTCGTCCACCACCTGGAAGGCCAGGCCGATGGCGCGCGCGTAATCGTTCAGCGCTGCCGTCTCGGCCTCGCCCAGGTCCTTGCCGGCCAGCGCGCCCAGCACCACGGACGCGCGCAGCAGCGCGCCCGTCTTCAGCTGGTGCATGCGTTCGAGCTGTTCCAGCGTCAGGCTCAGGCCCACGCTGTCGAGGTCGATGGCCTGGCCGCCGCACATGCCGGCCGAGCCGGAGGCGTGCGCCAGCAGGCGCAGCATGGCCGCCAGGCGGGGCGCGGGCAGCGCCGCAGACGCGGCATCGGCCAGCACCAGGAAAGCCTGCGATTGCAGCGCGTCGCCCACCAGCAGCGCGGTGGCCTCGTCGTAGGCCACGTGCACGGTCGGTTTGCCGCGGCGCAGCGCATCGTCGTCCATGCAGGGCATGTCGTCGTGCACCAGCGAGTAGGCGTGGATCATTTCAACGGCGGCGGCGGCGCGGCTCAGCACGGCCGCGTCGGCGCCGAACAGCGCCCCGGCCGCGTACACCAGCAGCGGGCGCACGCGCTTGCCGCCGCCCAGCAGCGCATAGCGCATCGCCTCGTGCAGCTTGCCCAGCACCGCGTCGGCGGCGGGCAGGTAGTCGCCCATGTCCTGCTCCATGCCGGCCTGGATGGTTTTCATCCAGTCGTGGAAGGCGGCGCTCATGCCAGCTCCTCGGTGTCGGCGAAAGGCTTGAGCATGCCGCCCTCCAGCACTTTCACCTGGGCTTCCACTTTGTCGAGCTGGCCGGCGCAGTATTTCACCAGTTCCGAGCCGCGCGCGTAGGCCGCCACGGACGCTTCCAGCGGCAACTGGCCCGCCTCCATCTGCGTAACCAGTTGGGCGAGCTCCGCCATCGCTTCCTCGAAGGAGGCGGGCGCGGCGGTCGAAGCCGCAGGATCAGCGTTCAATTTCTTAGACATATGCACTCAAATCGGTAAGGCCGGGCAGCGTTCGGGGGCCGCCAGCAGTGTAGCCCGTTATTTTAGATCAAACCATCCAATGCAGTGGAATTAACAGACTTGTACGGGATTGCGGGGGAGTAACTCAAGCGAAAGATGGCCGTTTCACGCTATAATCTCCGGTTCTGTCCGAAATACCGTTTCAAAATTTGACACAGGTCTTTACGGATTCTGTCTCTTCTTGGTTTGCAGCACATTAATTAAGGGGGGTTGGGATGTCCGATCTGGCTACCCACGCCAAGCTAGCGCGCTCCAACGCGCAACTTCCGGTTGACGTCTACTTTGACGAAACGCTACTGCAGCGTGAAATGCAGCAACTGTTTAAGACAGGCCCGCGCTACGTCGGGCATGAACTGATGGTGCCGAACACCGGCGACTTCGCGACCCTCGTTTCCGAAAACGAAGGGCGTATGCTCGTGCGCAACGCAAACGGCCTGGAAGTGCTGTCCAACGTCTGCCGCCACCGCCAGGCGCTGATGTTCAACGGCCGCGGCAACGCCAGCACCATCGTCTGCCCGCTGCACCGCTGGACTTACGACCTGAAGGGAGAACTGATCGGCGCGCCCCATTTCCCCGAGACGCCCTGCCTGAACCTGCCGAAGACCCCGCTGCAAAGCTGGAACGGCCTGCTGTTCGAGCAGAACGGCTACAACGTCATGGAAAAGCTGAAGGCGATGTCGGTCACCAAGGACCTGGACTTCAGCGGCTATATGTTCGACCACGCCGAAGTGCACGAGTGCGACTACAACTGGAAGACCTTCATCGAGGTCTACCTGGAGGACTACCACGTCGAGCCCTTCCATCCGGGCCTGGGCGGCTTCGTCAACTGCGAGGACCTGCGCTGGGAATTCGGCGCCGACTACAGCGTGCAGACCGTGGGCGTGAACCGCAGCCTGCGCAAATCCGGCTCGCCGGTGTACCAGAAATGGCAGGAGCAAGTGCTCAAGTTCCGGGGCGGAGAACCGCCGCCGTACGGCGCCATCTGGCTCACGCTGTACCCCAACATCATGGTGGAATGGTATCCGCACGTGCTGGTGGTCTCCACCCTGTGGCCGGACGGCCCGCAGAAGACGCGCAACGTGGTGGAGTTCTACTATCCCGAGGAAATCGTGCTGTTCGAGCGCGACTTCGTCGACGCTGAACGCGCGGCCTACATGGAAACCTGCGTCGAGGACGATGAAATCGCCCTGCGCATGGATGCCGGCCGCAAGATCCTGATGCAGCGCGGCGAGAGCGACGCCGGGCCGTACCAGTCGCCGATGGAAGACGGCATGCAGCACTTCCATGAGTGGTACCGCAGTAAAGTCGCTTTGTAATCCAGCCGCCAGGGCGGCAGAAACAGGAAATGATGCAATCGCTTTGGATGTTGTTCGCCAGTTTCATGTTCGCCGCCATGGGGGTGTGCGTGAAACTGGCGTCGGAAATCTACACCACGTCCGAAATCGTGCTGTGCCGGGGCGTGGTCGGCGTCGTTTTCCTGTTCTGCATGATCCGCCTGCAGGGCGGCAGCTTCAAGACCACCATGCCGCTGGCCCATCTGTGGCGCGGCTTCATCGGCGTGGTCTCGCTGTGGCTGTGGTTCTACGCCATCGCCAAACTCCCCCTCGCCACCGCCATGACGCTGAACTACATGGCGCCGATCTGGATCGCCGTCTGGCTGTTCGCGCACGGCTGGTGGCACGCCAGGAACCGCATCGAATGGCCGCTGATCCTGGCCGTGTTCATGAGCTTTGTCGGCGTCACCTTGCTGCTGCAGCCGGCCTTCCATTCCCATTTGTTCGGCCCCACCCTGGTGGCGCTGACCTCCAGCGTGCTGTCGGCCATGGCCTATATGCAGGTGCGCAAGCTGGGCCTGGCGGGCGAACCGGAATACCGCGTGGTGTTCTATTTCGCGATCGGCAACCTGCTGGCCGGCGTGTTCGGCAACATCCTCGAGGCCGGCAGCGGCCCGGTGCTCTGGCACCCGGTGGACAGCTGGACCAAATTCGTCCTGCTGCTCGGTATCGGCCTGTCGGCCACCGCCGCCCAGATGGCCATGACGCGCGCCTACCGCGTCGGCAAGACGCTGGTGGTGGCCAATCTGCAGTACACGGGCATCGTCTTCTCCAGCTTCTGGGGCGTGATGGTGTTCAACGACTCGTTCGACTGGCATAGCTGGCTGGGCATCGCCATCATTCTTGCGTCCGGCATCGCCGCAACGTTTTACAATACGCGCAGTACGGAACGCGGCAAAGCCATTGCCGACACCGATCCGATCGCCAGCGAAGTGTAGAAGAGGAAGCACGCCATGCACACCACCCTGATCAGCGCCGCCAACCTGGCGCAGCACCTGACCGACCCGGCCTGGGTCATCCTGGACTGCCGCCACGACCTGATGAACCCGAACGCGGGCCGCGACGGCTACGCCATCGGCCATATCCAGAACGCGCAGTTCGCCAGCCTCGACGACGACCTGTCGGGTCCCAAGGCGGCGGCCGGCGCCCAGTTCACGGGCCGCCATCCGCTGCCCGAGCGCGGCGCGCTGATCGAGACGCTGCGCGGCTGGGGCATCGACGACGACACGCAAGTGGTGGCCTACGACGCGCACGGCGGCATGTTCGCCGCGCGCCTGTGGTGGCTGCTGCGCTGGATAGGCCACCCGGCGGTGGCGGTGCTGGACGGCGGCCTGGCCGCGTGGCAGTCGGAAAGCTTGCCGCTGGTGACGCCGACGGTGACGCCGACGCGCGGCCATATTGCCGAGCGCCCGAGCTTGACGCACACCGTGTCGGTGGCCGACGTGGTGGAGAATCTGGCCACGCAGCGCCGCACCGTGGTGGACGCGCGCGCGGCGGACCGCTACCGCGGCGAAAACGAGACCATCGACCCGGTGGGCGGCCACATTCCGGGCGCGAAGAACCGCTTCTTCAAGGACAATCTGCAGCCGGACGGCCGTTTCAAGCCGGCCGCGCAACTGAAACAGGAGTTCGCGCCGCTGTTCGGCAGCGCGCAGGCGGCCATCATGCAATGCGGTTCGGGAGCGACGGCCTGCCACAACCTGCTGGCGATGGAAGTGGCCGGCCTGCATGGCGCGGCGCTGTATCCCGGCTCCTGGAGCGAATGGTGCGCCGACCCGGCCCGCCCGGTCGCCACCGGGGCCTGATCAGGGCCGCTTGCGGCGCTGGCGGTACCAGCGCAATATCACCACGGTGCCATCCTGCGCTTGATACTCGACCGTGTGCCCGGTTTTCGGCACGGCAAAAGTCCTCTTGCCTTGACGTGTGCTCGGCGTTCCGATGCCTGGCTGCTCGGCGAGCAGGGACAGCGCGCGCATCACCCGCTGCTCAAATAACGCCAGCGTCTCAGTGTCTTGCTCAGCAATATGCTGCAGCGTGTCGCGATAAGACTGCAATGCGGGTGGCGCCCACTCGACGCGATAACTACTTTGCCGACTGTTTTTTCCGGGCATAGTACTCAACCATGCGCCGCGTCTCGGCCATGACTTCCTCGTGAGGGATCGTGCCATGCTCCAATATGCTCTGCTCGGCGAGCAAGGTTTCGCGCACGCTCTCCTCGCACTCCTCAAATCCGTCCCGCTGAACAAAATACAAGGTTTCCAGCGACGTGCGTTCACAAAGAACCGCCAGGCGCTCAAGACGCTCGCGGTCGGCAGCTGACAGGGCTTGCAAGTCTTGTTCGGTAGCCATGATGTCCTCCTTGGCGGCCCAAAACTCCACCTTAGCACAGGATGGCGGCTGCGCATTTTGCGCCGCCGCAAGGCGCTGCCTAGTGGCGGTGCGCGGTGAGGAAGAGGACGATGCAGACGCCGGCGGCGATCAGCAGCACCTGCGGGATGGTCTCGCGCATGGTGGCGCGGCGCTGCATCTGCGGCATCAGGTCGCTGACGGCGATGTAGATGAAGCCGGACGAGGCGAACACCAGCACGTAGGGGATCAGGTTGCTGGCCCGGTCCAGCGTGTAGTAGCCCAGCAGGCCGCCGGCGATCGCCATCATGCTGCAGATCAGGTTGTAGACATAGGCGCGCGTGCGCGAGAAGCCGGCGTTGAGCAGCACGATGAAATCGCCGATCTCCTGCGGGATCTCGTGCGCGATGATGGCCAGGCCGGTCACCAGGCCCAGGCCCGGATCGGCCAGGAAGGCCGCCGCGATCAGGATGCCGTCGGTGAAGTTGTGCATGCCGTCGCCGACCAGGATCATCCAGCCCGCCTTGCCCGCCTCGCGCTTGTCATGTCCATGGTGGTGGTGGTGGCCGTCGCCCTCGTGGTGGTGCGAGTGGCGCAGGATGGCCAGCTTTTCCAGCATGAAGAAACCCAGCAGGCCGGCCAGCAGGGTCGCAAACAAGGTGCGCGGGTCCGCGTTCGATTCGAAGGCCTCCGGCAACGCGTGCAGCAGCGACGTGGACAGCATGATGCCCACCGACAGGCTGACCATGCGCTCGACCACCTTGGACAGCAAGGTGAACGAGAAGATGGCCGCCGCCGTCAGGCTGACGATGCCGCCTATGGTGGTGGCCAGCAGGATGGAGATGAGTGTGGAATCGATTTTATTGCCTCTTGAGCACTGCCTGGGAACGCAGCCGGGGCCCGGCGCCTGCTGCGTTGCGCGCCTGGATACCGGCGCAAACCGGGCATTTTACCGCCCGGCCCGATTTCCTGCTCAGTTATGCAACGCCGTTGGCCTTGAACCAGGCCAGCGCGCGGGCAAAACCGTCCTTGGCGTCGGCCTCGACGTAGCTCGGCCGGTAGTCGGCGTGGAAGGCGTGGCCCGAGTTCGGATAGACCACGAAGGTGGACCTGGTATTGCCGGCCGCCGCCAGGGCCGCCTTCATCTTGTCCAGCGATTCGACCGGGATGCCGCTGTCCTTGGCGCCGTACAGGCCGAGCATGGGGGCTTTTATTTGCGCGGCCAGATCAATGGGATGGGCGGGGTTGATGGGCGTTTTCTCGCCCACCACGCGGCCGTACCACGCCACGCCGGCCTTCACGTTCGGATTGTGCGCCGCGTACAGCCAGGCCTGGCGGCCGCCCCAGCAGAAACCGGTCACGCCCAGCTTGTCCGTGCTGCCGCCGTTGGCCCTGGCCCAGGCCACGGCGGCGTCCAGGTCGGCCATGACGTCGCTGTCCGGCGTCTTGGCGATGATGTTCTTCATCAGCTCAGCCTGCGACGGCTGGCTGGTGGCGTCGCCCTGGCGCACGAACAGGTCCGGCGCCAGCGCCAGGTAGCCCTGCTTGGCAAAACGGCGCACCACGTCGGCGATGTGCTCGTGCACGCCGAAGATTTCGGAGATCACCAGGATCACCGGCAGGCCGGTCTTGCCTGCCGGCTGGGCGCGGTACACAGGCACGGCCGTGCCGTTGACGGTAATCGTCACGGTGCCGGCGGTCAGGCCCTCGCTGTCGGTCTTGACGACATTTTGCGCCACCACGGGCATCGCGGCGGCGGCGAAGCCTGCACCCAGTGCGGCTTTCAGAAAGCCGCGCCGCTCGACGCCATCCGTCGACGTGGCGGGCGCGTGCAAGCTTACAGCGTCTTCCAGCAAATCCTTCATCCTAAGCTCCCGAGTGAATTGACAAGATTTCCATTCTAACAGCATGATTCGACAAATTTTGTCAGTGGACGCTGACAAAAAGTGGCCATCGGGCGCTTTTTTGCCATGGCATGCTTCCTGCTGAGCTAGACTGGAATCATCACAGGAGTTCGCATGCCACTCGCTTTCAGCCAGAACGCCGTCATCGCCCAGCCCGGACAAAGCTACGCCATGTCGGCGCTGCTGGCGGCCACGCCGGGATACGCGCCGGAATACATCGTGCTGGTGGGACTGGACCGCGAGCGCTATCCGGCCAGCCTGGCGGGGGCGGCGGCCAGTACGCCGGGCACGCTCAGCGGCACCGGCGAGGCCATCGCCTTCCACGCCTATCCGGGCTCGGACTGCGCCAGTTTCGGGGTGGTCTTCAGCCATACGGCGTCGGGCTACTACAGCGGCAGCCACGGCTATCTGGCCGACCTGAACTACCACGCCTCCGCCGCCGAATACCGCAGCGCCTATTTGGCGCTGTACGGCTACGGCAGCGCCGCCGCGCCCGACAGCGCGCTCGGCGCAAAACTGCAGGCTGAAGTCGGCCAGCCCTTTTTCGACGGCGGCGCCTTCATGGAAGCCCGGAACTATCCCGTTTCAGGCGAACTGGGCGCGCTCAACATCGTCACCCGCAGCGGCTACGCGGACCCCACGCCCAACGCCGCCACGCCGGACGAGATAGCGGCGGTGGCCGCCAGCTATGTGGGCAAGACCTGGGACGACAATGGCTGCTGGGTCCTGGCCAGCAATATCGCCGCCTCGGCCGGCGCCTCGCTGCCGCTCACCAGCGACGAAGCGCGCCCCACCGTCGTGCCGCCGCTGGCCAACGGCGGCTGGATCGTGGCCTACAACAGCGCCGCCGCCAGCGCGGCGCAGAAGCTCAGCTGGCAGCAACTGCTGCGCCCCGGCGACATCCTGGTGGCGGACAACAGCTGCGGCGGCCACGTGAGCACGGTGGTGGCAGGGTCCGGCTACGCGGCGCAATTCATCGACAACAGCGGCGGCGCTGCAGCCGGCGGCGGCCCGCACGACATCGTGATCGGCGCAGCGCACACCATGCCCTACTGGGCGCTGGGCGACGATCCGGACAATGTGGTGGTCTACCGGCTCGACACGCCGCTGATCAGCGTGGCCAGCGGCCTGGCAGGCAGCGGCAAACTGGCCCCGCTGTTCAGCGTGCAGGACCCGGCTGGCAAGACCGTGCAAGGCTACCAGTTCTATGCCACGGCGGCGGGCAGCTTCACGCTCGACGGCGCAGCGTCCGGCGCGCACAGCGCGGCCGAGGCCATCACCGTGGACAGCGCCAGCCTGGCGCGGCTGGCCTTTAGCGCCGCAGCGCCCGGCACCGTCGAAGTACGCGCCTTCAATGGCAGCTACTGGGGCGACTGGGAAACCATCGCAGTCGCGCCAGCGCCGGCCACGGCAGGCACGCCAGGTACGCCAGGCACGGCAACCGGCGCGGCCGCGCAACCCGCCCTGCTGCGCCCGGCGGCGGACACGGTGTTCGTCCATGGCGGGCAATCGTTAGCGCTGTCCTCGCTGGTCGTCGCGGATGCGCGCAGCTCGGCCATCACGTCCTACACCGTCACCTACCCCGCCCATTCCGGCACCGTGCAGCTCAACGGCGCGGCCAATCTCTACGCCGGCGCGGCGCCCGGAGCGGACCAGGAGCGCACGCTGGAAGTGAACGCCGCCGATTTCGCCAGGCTCACCTACACGGCCAGCGCTTACAGCAATGCGGACACGCTGGGCATCACCGCGCACAACGCGTCGCCGCTGGCCAGCGTCGAAGCGCATGTCGTCATGGCCGCGCAGGTGGCCACCGTGCACGCGGCGCCGCAGTGGGTCACGCCGGACTCGGAGATCCCGCTGTCCGCGCTGTTCAACGTCACACTGCCGGACGGCACGGCCGTCACCAGCTACAGCATCAGCACCACCGGCGTGCAGGTGATCGACTGGGGACCGAACTCGCCTTCTTCCGGCGGCACGCTGCAGTTGCACGGGGCGGTGGATTTGATCGCCGGTATCGGCGCACCGCCGGGCAATTATCAGATCGCCGCGCAGGACCTGGACAAGGTGACGTTCCGCGCCGCCCCCGACCTGGGCGCGCAGTTCATCGAGATCTGGGCCAACAACGGCGCCGGCGGTGCGCCCGGCAGCGCGATGCTGACCACCGTGGCCGGCGCGGCGCCGGTCGCCGCGCACGCCGCCGCCATCAAGGGCGGGGAAACCATCGCGCTGTCGTCGCTGTTCAGTGCAAACGGAGAGGCGCAGGCCTACTATCGCATCACCGATCCGGATGGCGCGGGATCGCTGCATCTGCGCGTGGACGGCACCAACCTGCAGGCCAAGAGCGCGCTGTCGCCCGGCGTATTCATCGTCGCCGCCGCGGACCTGGACAAGCTCAGTTACGAGGGCGCCCGCGCCGGCGGCAGCGAACAACTGGCGCTGTCCACCTCTGCCGACATGCTGCACTGGAGCGGCGCGGTCATGCTGCCGGTCGCCAGCAGCGCGGTGCTGCCGCTGCAAGCGTTGGATGTGGAAGGATGGGCGGCACAAGTGTACCGCCTGTACAAGGCGGCGTTCGACCGCGCGCCGGATGCGGCTGGATTCAGATGGTGGCTGGGCAATGTCGAGCACGGCACCAGCATGCTGGAAGTGGCGCGCGACTTCAGCGTATCCGGCGAGTTTGCCGCGCGCTTCGGTTCGGAGATGTCGGACAGCGCCTATGCCGCGCTGCTCTACCAGAACGTGCTGCACCGCGCGCCCGACGCGGGAGGACTGCAATTCTGGAGCGGCGCGCTGGCACAGGGCGTGCCGCGCGCGGATGTGATGCTGCAGTTCGCCGCCAGCGCCGAAAACCATGTGCAACTGGCGGGCGTGATCAGCGGCGACCTGCAATACCTGCTAAACGCTTGAGGCAAGGAGGGGCATGTTCAATGCGCCTCCTCCCAGTTCTTGCCGACGCCGACCTCGGCCAGCAGCGGCACCTTCAGCTCGGCCACGCCGGCCATCAGTTGCGGCAGTCGTTCGCGCACCAGCGCCAGCTCGTCGTCCGGCACTTCCAGCACCAGTTCATCGTGCACCTGCATGATCATCTTGGTCTTGAGCTGGTCTTTCTCCAGCCAGTCCTGCACCGCGACCATGGCCAGCTTGATCAGGTCGGCCGCCGTGCCCTGCATCGGCGCGTTGATCGCGGCGCGCTCGGCGCCCTGGCGGCGTGGGCCGTTCGGCGAATTGATCTCGGGCAGCCACAGGCGGCGGCCGAACACGGTCTCCACGTAGCCCTTGGCTTTCGCCTGCAGGCGCGTATCGTCCATATAGGCCTTCACGCCGGAGAAACGCGCGAAATAGCGGTCGATATAGTTCTGCGCGGCGGCGCGGTCGATGCCCAGGTTGCCCGCCAGGCCGAAGGCGCTCATGCCGTAGATCAGGCCGAAGTTGATCACCTTGGCGTAGCGGCGCTGCTCGCTCGTCACGTCGGCCGGGGCCACGCCGAAAATCTCGGCGGCGGTGGCGCGGTGGATGTCCTCGCCCTCGGCGAAGGCGCGCAGCATGTTCTCGTCTTCCGAGATGTGCGCCATGATGCGCAGCTCGATCTGCGAATAGTCTGCCGAGACGATATGGCTGCCTTCCGGCGCCACGAAGGCTTCGCGGATGCGGCGTCCCTCGGCGGTGCGGATCGGGATGTTCTGCAGGTTAGGATCGTTGGACGCCAGGCGCCCCGTCACGGCCACCGCCTGCGCGTAGTTGGTGTGGACGCGGCCGGTGTCCTTGTTGATCATCAGCGGCAGCTTGTCGGTATAGGTCGACTTCAGCTTGGCCATGCCGCGGTACTCCAGCAGCACTTTCGGCAGCGGGTAGTCCTCGGCCAGCTTCTGCAGCACTTCCTCGTCGGTCGAAGGCGCGCCGCTCGGGGTCTTCTTCACCACCGGCAGCTTCAGCTTCTCGAAGAAGATTTCGCCGATCTGCTTGGGCGAACCGAGGTTGAAAGGCTGCTCGGCCAGCTCGTGCGCCTTCGCTTCCAGTTCCATGATGCGCGCGCCCAGTTCATTCGATTGCGTCTTCAGCAGCGCAGCGTCGATCATCACGCCGTTGCGTTCAATCTTCTGCAGCACGACGGCCGTCGGCAGCTCGATCTTGCTGTAAATGTGGGTCAGCTTCTCGTCCGCGCTGACGTTGCCGTACATGGCAAGGTGCAGGCGCAGCGTGATGTCGGCGTCCTCCGCCGCGTACTCGGTGGCGCGGCCGATTTCCACCTGGTCGAACGTGATCTGCTTCACGCCCTTGCCGCACACGTCGACGAAGGGGATCGTGGTGTGGTTCAGGTGGCGCAGGGCCAGGCTGTCCATGTCGTGCGTGCGGTGCGATTCGAACACATAGGACTGCAGCAGCGTGTCGTGCACGATGCCGCGCAGCGCCACGCCGTGGTTGGCGAAGATGTGGGCGTCGTACTTCAGGTTCTGGCCGACCTTGGCCTTGCCGGCGTCCTCCAGCCACGGCTTGAGCTTTTCCAGCACCAGCTCGCGCGGCAGCTGCTCTGCCACGCCCTGGTAGCTGTGCGCCACCGGGATGTAGCAGGCCAGGCCGGGCTCGGTGGCCAGCGAAATGCCGACCATCTGCGCCGTCATCGGCTCCAGCGACGTGGTTTCGGTGTCCACCGCCGTCAGCGCGGCGGCTTCGATGCGCGCGATCCAGGCGTCCAGCTGGGCCTCGGTCAGCACGGTTTCATAGCTGACGCTGGCCGGCGCGCTGGCGGCGGCGAACAGGTCGCCATTGATGCTGCCGGCGAGGCCACCCGCCGCGACCGCGCCGGTGGGCGCCGAGCCCGTACCCGACGCCGCAGCGGGGGCGCCTGCGCCGCCGGCGCCGATGGGCGCGGCCGGCGTCATGCCGCCCAGCTCGCGCAGCAGGGTCTTGAAGCCGTATTTCGAGAAGAAGGCCAGCAGCGTTTCCTTGTCCTCGCCGCGCGCCACCAGCGTTTCGGAGATCGACATCATGTGCGCGCTCAGGTCGCAGTCGGTCTTCACGGTAATCAGCTCGCGGCCCTTGGGCAGCCATTCCAGCGCGCTGCGCAGGTTGTCGCCGACCGCGCCGGTGACCTTGTCCGCGTTCGCGATCACGCCGTCCAGGCTGTCGTAGGCGGCCAGCCATTTGAGCGCGGTCTTCGGTCCGCACTTGGCCACGCCCGGCACGTTGTCGACCGTGTCGCCGATCAGGGTCAGGTAGTCGATGATGCGGTTCGGCGGCACGCCGAACTTGGCCAGCACGCCCGGCTCGTCGAGCTTCTCGTTGGTCATGGTGTTGATCAGCGTGACCTGCGCATTGACCAGCTGCGCCAGGTCCTTGTCGCCGGTCGAGACGATCACGTCCATCCCGGCCTTGGCCGCGTCCACGCACAGCGTGCCGATCACGTCGTCCGCCTCCACCCCCTCGACCATCAGGATGGGCCAGCCCATGGCGCGCACCGCCTCGTGGATGGGTTCGATCTGCAGGCGCAGGTCGTCCGGCATCGAGGCGCGGGTGGCCTTGTATTCCGGGTACATATCGTCGCGGAAGGTCTTGCCCTTGGCGTCGAACACGCAAGCGATGTAGGCAGCGGGGAAATCGGCGCGCAGGCGGCGCAGCATGTTGACCATGCCGTGCATGGCGCCGGTCGGGTGGCCGTCCTGGCTGCGCAGGTCGGGCAGCGCGTGGAAGGCACGATAGAGGTAGCTGGAACCGTCAACCAGCAGCAGGGTCTTTTGCATATATGATAGTAAGCTGGCCGGCCGCCTCGCGGGCGCCGGCGTTGTATGGGATCGAATCGGCCATTATCGCAGACTATTTTAAAACCGGAATCGTGTCGGTTTGTTACAATGAGCACACAGAAACTAGCAATTCACCTAACAGGGCGGTAATTACCATGCGTGCTTCCACTATCTGGCCAGTCCTCATACTCGCCCTGAGCAGCTATGCCCAGGCCCAAACGCCTGCGGCCCAGCCTCCAAAACTCGACAAAATCGAAGAAGTCGACACGCCGATCACGGTTACCACCAAGCCGGCCAACGAACGCAAGGTCACGGAAAAACGCGAGGGCGGCCGTGTCACCGAGGCCAAAGTCAAGAGCGGCCCGAGCACATACACCGTCAAGCCGAACAGCACCACCAGCACGACCGCCCTGCCGGGCGACGCGTCGGGCGGTTCGGCCAACCGCGGCCCGCAGTGGACCGTGATGGAATTCGACATCGGCAAGAAAAAGACCAAGCAGAAGGAAGGCGAAGCAGCCGACGACGCATCCGCGCCACCGCCGCCGCCACCGAAACGCTGATCGCTTGCTCCCGTAGCTTAATTTTAAAATATTCCGCTTCTCATGGCAGTTTTTACCCCGGTCAGCCTGGACGACGTTAGCCAGTGGATCACGCAATTTCCCCTCGGCAAACCGGTGGCGATCAAAGGCATCGCTTCCGGCATCGAAAACAGCAACTTCTTCCTCACTACCGAGAGCGGCGAATACGTCCTCACGATATTCGAGAACCTGTCTTTCGAGCAACTCCCCTTCTATTTGAACCTGATGCGCCATCTGGCCGACCGGGACGTGGCCGTGCCCGCGCCGATCGCCAACGCCAGCGGCGAGCTGGTGGTGCCCCTGCACGGCAAGCCGGCGTCCATCGTCAGCAAGCTCGAGGGCCGCTCGCAGATGGACCCGCAGCCGGTGCATTGCGCCGAAGTGGGCGCCATGCTGGCCAGGATGCACGTGGCGGCGCTGGACTACCCGGGCACGCAGCCGAACCTGCGCGGCCTGGAATGGTGGAACTGGGCCACGCCCCAGGTGCTGCCCTTCCTGTCCGACGCAGAAGCCCACCTGCTGCGCGCCGAGATGCATTTCCAGGACGCGTTCTACGGCTGCGACACCTATAAGCTGCTGCAGCAAGGCCCGGTGCACGCCGACCTGTTCCGCAACAACGTGATGTTCGACGGCGACAAGCTCACCGGCTTCTTCGACTTCTACTTCGCCGGCTGCGACAGCTGGCTGTTCGACGTCGCCGTCACCGTCAACGACTGGTGCATCGACCTCGACACCGGCGTGCTGGACACGGCCCGCGTGCGCGCCATGCTGGACGCCTACCACGCGGAGCGCCCGTTCACGCAGGCCGAGCAAACCGCCTGGCAGCCGATGCTGCGCGCCGGCGCGCTGCGCTTCTGGCTCTCGCGCCTGTATGACCTGCACCTGCCGCGCGAGGCCGAAATGCTGACGCCGCACGACCCGGGCCACTTCGAACGCATCCTGCGCGAACGCATCGCAGTGGCCGCGCCGGCGCTGTTCTGACATGGGAAAATTCCCCGCAAGCACAGGCTGGCTGTGGATCAAGCAAGGCTTCCAGCTGTTCCTCCGGCAGCCCGGCGGCTTGACCTCGCTGGCCATGCTGTACGCCATGCTGAACCTGGTGATGAACCTGGTGCCGGTGGTCGGCCAGCTGGCCTCCATCGTCCTGATCCCGGCCTTCTCGGTCGCGTTCATGCAAGCCTGCCTCGACATCGAGCAAGGCAAGCGCGTGCTGCCTGCGCTGCTGCTGACCGGTTTCCGCAAGCCGGCCTTCCTCAAGCTGCTGGCGGTGGGATTGCTGTACGTGTCGGCCGCCGCGCTGGCCATCGGCCTGTCGTCGCTGGCTGACGACGGCATGCTGCTCAAGCTGCTGACGGGGAAAGTCGACCCGAACTCGAAGGAAGCGCGCGAGGCCAGCCTGGGCAGCGCCTTCGTGATGATCATGCTGGTCGGCTTGCCGGCCGCGATGGCCTTCTGCTTCAGCGCGCCGCTGATCTACTTCCAGAACATGGGCGTGGGCAAGGCGATGTTCTTCAGTTTCTTCGCCGTCTGGCGCGCGCTGAAAACCTTCATCGTATTCGCCTTCAGCCAGTTCGGCCTGATGCTGGTGCTGACGCAGATCATCGGCATGCTGTTCGGCGGCAGTCCGAAAGTGCTGGTGATGGTGATGCAGATCGTGCTGCTGCTGTTCTCGGTGCTGATCCACTGCTCGTTCTATTCCAGCTACCGCCAGATCTTCGGCATACCGGACCAGAAGTAAAAAAGGGGGAGCTTGGCTCCCCTTTCGCTCCCCTGTCGTTTACCGGCCCAGCCGTTCCAGCTTGGCGATGCTCAGGTCCAGCACCTTCATGCCGAAGCTGCCGAAGTTGATCTGCGCGCGGCAGTTGGCGCCGCTGCCTTCGATGTTGACGATCACGCCTTCGCCGAATTTGCCGTGCGCGACCGATTCGCCGATGCGCCAGCCGCTGCCGCCGGCCGCCTTCTGCGCGATGCGCTGCGCCAGGGCGTTGTCGCTGCCCATGGTCACGGGCGCGTCGTCCCAGGCCGATTTCTTGTTGGCGTACCAGTGCGACTGCACCTTCGGCGACAGCCATTTCAAGGACTCTTCCGGCAGCTCGTCGAAGAAGCGCGACTTCATGTTGTAGCGGGTCTGGCCGTGCAGCATGCGCGTCTGCGAGAAGCACATGTACAGGCGCTTGCGCGCGCGCGTGATGGCCACGTACATCAGGCGCCGCTCCTCCTCCACGCCGCCCTCTTCCTTCGAGCTGCTCTCGTGCGGGAACAGGCCTTCCTCCAGGCCGGTGATGAAGACGTTGTCGAATTCCAGGCCCTTGGCCGAGTGCACCGTCATCATCTGCAGCGCGTCCTGGCCGGCCTGCGCCTGGTTGTCGCCCGCCTCCAGGGATGCGTGCGACAGGAAGGCCGACAGCGGCGACATCACGGTGGCCAGCGGCGCGTCCGCATCCAGGATCTCGATGCCGTCGGCGGTCACGATGGGCATGCCCGATTGCGCGTCCGAACGCGGCCCAAGATGCGCGGGCGCACCCTGGCCGTAACCCTCTTCGGAGATGAACTGCGTGGCCGCGCTGACCATCTGCTCCAGGTTCTCGACGCGGTCTGCGCCTTCCTTTTCGGCGGCGTAATGGCTCAGCAGCGTGCTGCCTTCCAGCACCACGCGCACCAGTTCCGGCAAGGCCATCTGCTGGGTTTCAAAACGCATGCCTTCGATCATCTTGACGAAGCCGCCCAGCGAGCTGCCGGCCTTGCCCGTCAGGTAGGGCACGGCCGCGTACAGCGAGATGCCATACTGCTGCGCCGCGCCCTGCAGGTTCTCGATGGTGCGCACGCCGATGCCGCGCGTGGGGAAGTTCACCACGCGCAGGAAGGCCGAGTCGTTGTGCGGATTGTCCATCAGCTGCAAATAGGCGATGGCGTGCTTGACCTCGGCGCGCTGGAAGTAGCGCAGGCCGCCGTACACCTGGTAGGGGATGCCGGCCGAGAACAGCGCGTGCTCGATCACGCGCGACTGCGCGTTGGAACGGTACAGCACCGCGATCTCGCGGCGCAGCGCGCCTTCGCCGATCAGGCTCTTGGCCTCTTCGATGATCCACTGCGCTTCCTGCAAGTCCGAGCTGGCCTCGTACACGCGCACCTGCTCGCCGTGCCCGGCGTCGGTGCGCAGGTTCTTGCCCAGGCGCTTGCTGTTGTTGGCGATCAGCATATTGGCCGAGTCCAGGATGTGGCCGTGCGAGCGGTAGTTCTGCTCCAGCTTGATCAGGTTCTTGACGTTGAACTCCTGCTCGAAGGCGCGCATATTGCCCACGTTCGCGCCCCGGAAGGCATAGATGCTCTGGTCGTCGTCGCCCACCGCGAACAGCGCGCTGCTGCCCTGGCTCTGGCCTTGGCCGGACAGCAGTTTCAGCCATTTGTACTGCAAATCGTTGGTGTCCTGGAACTCGTCGACCAGCATGTGCTTGAAGCGCGCCTGGTAGTGCTCGCGCAGTGGCTGGTTACGGCTCAGCAGTTCATAGCTGCGCAGCAGCAGTTCGGCAAAATCGACCACGCCTTCGCGCTGGCACTGGTCGTCGTACAGCTGGTACAACTCGACCATCTTGCGCTCGTTGGCGTCGTAGGCCTCCACCTTGTCCGCCCGCAAGCCCGCGTCCTTGGCGCCGTTGATGAAATACATCACCGATTTCGCGGGGAACTTTTCGTCGTCGATGTTGAACGCTTTCAGCAGGCGCTTGATGGCCGACAGCTGGTCCTGGGAATCGAGGATCTGGAAAGTTTGCGGCAGCGCCGCGTCGCGGTAGTGGGTGCGCAGCAGGCGGTTGCACAGGCCGTGGAAAGTGCCTATCCACATGCCGCGTGTATTGATCGGCAACATGGCCGACAAGCGCGTCAGCATTTCCTTCGCCGCCTTGTTGGTGAACGTCACCGCCAGGATGCCGGCCGGCGAGACCTGGCCGGTCTGGATCAGCCAGGCGATGCGGGTGGTCAGCACGCGCGTCTTGCCGGAGCCGGCGCCCGCGAGGATCAGGGCGCTCTGGGCGGGCAGCGTGACGGCGGCGAGTTGTTCGGGATTGAGGTTGTGGAGGAGATTTTGCATCCCGTGATTATACCGGGGCGGCTCGCGCCCCGGTGCAAAACACTGGATATACGATCAGCCCTTGGGCGCCGGCAGCGCCGTGGCCTGGCCTTTGGCGATGGCTTCCTGGATCAGGCCGCGCACGGTCTGGTCGGCTTCGCGGCTGAGGCGGCCCTGCTCGCGGCCCAGTTCGCCCATCTTCCTGCCCAGCTCCTTCATCGGCTTGCTGGCTTCGCGCATGTCGGCGCTGAGCGACTGCAGCGGCGCCTGCACAGCCCGCAGGCCGGCGTGCTGCCTGTCCAGCTCGCTCGATGCCTGCTTCATCTGCTGCTGCAGCACTTCCATTCTCGCTTTCAGCGCCGCCATGTCGCGCTGGTGGCTGTCAAGCTGGTCGTCCACGCCGCCGCTGCGCTCCATTTTGCGGCTCACCGCTTCCATGCGCTGCGCGACCGCTTCCTGCTGGCGCGCCAGGCGCTCGATCTTGCGCTCCTGCTCGCGGCGCGCCTGCACCTCGGCACGCGTGCCCTCGGCCTCCGCCGTCAGCTTGCCCATGCGCTGACCGACCGCCTCCACGGCCCTGCTGTGCTGCTCCATGGTCTTGCTGTGCACTTCCATTTGCGCGTCCAGTTTTTTCACTGGCCCCCAGGCGGCGTCGGCTTTCGCCAACAGCGCAGGATCCTGGATCAAATAAGTGTGCTTGCCGTCGCGATACCAGATGAAATCGCCCTTGACGCTGTTTTTCACGCCTTTGACGTCAGCCAGGTCGCGCGGATTTCCGGACAGCGAGACGAATTCATCGCCGCGCTTGAGGGCATAGGATGCCTTGCGGCTGTCGACCATGTTGAAGTGCTGGAAACGCATCTGCTCGCCGTCGATGCGGACGCCACGCAATTTGCGCAGTTCGCGGAGGCTGACGGACGAGCCATCGTCGGCATCGATGGCCGGAGCTGATGGTGCGGCGGGAGCGGCGGGAGCGGCAGGCGCCGCCGGTGCGAGGCGGGCGGCGGGCACTGCTGGCGCTGCGGGCACGGCCGAGGCGGCTGGGGCCGCTGGGGCGGCGGCCAGCATCATGCGGGGCGCTGGCGGCGCTGGTGGCACTGGTCGCGCTGGTGGCGCTGGTGGCGCTGGTGGCGCTGGTCGCGCTGCGGGTGCACCCGGGGCCGGCGGGACCTTGGCCAGTGGCGGCACTGGAGGCACAGCCGCGATGAAGCGCGGCGGCGCCGGAACGGGCGGCACAGGCGGCACTTCGCCAACCGTCATGGCGGGCGGAACAGGCGGTACGGCCGACCTCCCCTGCGGCCCCGGCGGCACTGGCGCCGGGGGCGGGGCAGCTTCGTCCGAAGCCGGGGGGCCGCCGACGAGTTCGGTCGCCATCTGCGGGGCCGCGTGGGCCACCAGCACCGCGCAAGCGGTACACAGGCCGAGCAGGGGCGCGGCGATTTTCCAGCTCAGGGGCTGCTTGCCTGGCCGGACCAGGCGTTTGATGCGTGACATGAGGTTTCCTCCATGGGCCGCCAGGGCGGGTTGGGGCGTGGTGAACTGGAACTTGTCCAGCTCCGACAATGCAAGGGCCAGGCGCCGCGGTTCGCCCAGGGTACTTGCGGCTAAATCATCTGCAATCTGTTCGCGCCCGTCGCGGATGTGCCGGGACAGCATCCATACGCTCGGGTGGTAGAACAGCAAAATCTCGATTGCGCTCTGGACCAGGTTGACCAGGTAGTCGTGGCGCTTGATGTGGGCCAGTTCGTGCGCCAGCAACGCTTCCAGCAGCGCGGCCGGCATGCCCGTCAGCAGCGCGGCGGGCAGCAGCACGACCGGCTTCCAGCAGCCGGCGGTCATCGGCCCGTCCAGATGTTCAACGATGGCCAGGCGCACGTCGCGGCCCAGGCCCATGCGCAGCGCCAGCCGGTCCACGTGCGGCTGCCATTGTTCCCAGCCAGCGCCGGCCGCCCGCCGCGCCGCCAGCGTGCGCTCGCGCACCCACATCAGGCCCAGCGACAAGCGCAAGGTCATCACGGCGGCGCCGCAAGCCCATAACAACACCAGCCACGGCAGTTGGCGCTGCAGCAGGTACTGCCAGGAAATCAGTTTGTCGTTATCGACCAGCAAAGGCGTGGCGAGGCTGGCGGCCATGGCCGAGGCGGAACCGAAGGCGCCCTGCCCGCCCGCGAGCAACAATCCGGGCGCGGTGGCGGTGCCCGAGGCAGCGGTGGCAGCGGAACCGGCCGCGTCCAGCACGCGCCAGACGGTGCCGCCCAGCGGCAGCGCCGCGCACAGCAGCAGGGCAGCGCAGGCGACGCCATAGCGCGCCTGCGGCCGGGCGTTGCGCAGCAGATGCAGCGCCAGCGATGCGGCCCAGCCGATGAGCAAACCCTGCCACACAAAGTGCAGCAGCGACCAGCCCAGGGCCGGCATCAGCAGGGACAGCAGCGAGGACGAGGTCATGCGGGGCTCCTTGGATATGCAATGTAGATTAAATGATCTAGACCATGTTGTCTAGAACTTTTTTTCTACTTCCAGCCACGAGTGGGCCGAGCATGAATGTAGCGCCAGGGAGGGGGAATTGCCGGTGGATTGCGATGGAATGCCGCCTGCGCGGAGCAGGCGGCAAAAATGCGGGGTTTAGAACTCGACCACGGAACGGATCGACTCGCCGGACTTCATCAGCTCGAAGCCCTTGTTGATGTCTTCCAGCTTCAGCTTGTGGGTGATCAGGTCGTCGATATTGAGCTTGCCTTCCATATACCAGTCGACGATCTTGGGCACGTCGGTGCGGCCGCGCGCGCCGCCGAAAGCGGAGCCCTTCCATACCCGCCCCGTCACCAGCTGGAACGGACGGGTGGAAATCTCCTGCCCCGCCGCCGCCACGCCGATGATGATGGACTGGCCCCAGCCCTTGTGGCAGCACTCCAGCGCCTGGCGCATGGTGGTGGTGTTGCCGATGCATTCGAAACTGTAGTCGGCACCGCCGTCGGTCAGCTGGACGATGGCGTCCACCACGTTCTCCACCTTGTTCGGATTGACGAAGTGCGTCATGCCGAACTTGCGCGCCATGTCTTCGCGCGCCGGGTTGATGTCGACGCCGATGATCTTGTCGGCGCCGACCATTTTGGCCGCCTGGATCACGTTCAGGCCGATGCCGCCCAGGCCGAACACGACCACGTTGGCGCCCGCCTCCACCTTGGCGGTGAACAGCACGGCGCCCACGCCGGTGGTGACGCCGCAGCCGATGTAGCAGACCTTGTCGAACGGCGCGTCCGAGCGGATCTTGGCCAGCGCGATCTCGGGCACCACGATGTAGTTCGAGAAGGTGGACGTGCCCATGTAGTGGAAGATGGGCTGGCCGTCGATCGAGAAGCGGCTGGTGGCGTCCGGCATCAGGCCGCGCCCCTGGGTCGAACGGATCGACTGGCACAAGTTGGTTTTTTGCGACAGGCAGAATTTGCACTGGCGGCATTCCGGCGTGTACAGCGGAATGACGTGGTCGTCCTTCTTCAGCGTTTTGACGCCCGGGCCGACGTCGACCACCACGCCTGCGCCCTCGTGGCCGAGGATGGCCGGGAAGATGCCTTCCGGATCGGCGCCGGACAGAGTGTAGTAGTCGGTGTGGCAAATGCCGGTGGCCTTGATTTCCACCAGCACTTCGCCTTCACGCGGGCCGCCGAGCTCCACCTCTTCAATGGTCAGCGGAGCGCCGGATTTCCATGCAACGGCTGCTTTGGTTTTCATTCGTGTGTCCTGTGTATGAGCGGGGAATACCCTGATAAGCGGGATATCCGCATCATAGCAAGGAAAGCAAGCTTACATGGGTAACATACCCGGCGGCGGACGGTGCGCCGCCTGCCCCTCCCACAACAGGCGCACCTGGCCGGCCAGGCGCAGCGGTTCGAGCGGCTTGGCGATGATGCCTGCCGCGCCGGCCGCCACATAGCGCGCCACGTCGCTGGCCGAGGCCAGCCCGGTGACGAACATGGCCGGGGTATGCAGCAAATGCGGCATGCGGCGCAGCAGCGACAGCGCGGCCACGCCGTCGGTGCCCGGATTCTGCACGTCCAGCAGGATCAGGTCCGGCCGGAAATCGGACGCCGCCAGCAGCTCGCTGCCAGAGGAACAACAGTCGCGCACCTTGAAGCGGCCTATCACTTCCAGGGCCATCTTGGCCACGCCGCGCACATGCGGGTTGTCTTCCACATACAGGATGTTGTGTAGTTCGGCGCCGCTCATGTTGTCGCCTCCTGGATAGCCACCGGGTCTATGCCCAGCAAATGGGATACCGTGCGCCACAGCTGGCGCGGCGAGGTCCATGGCTTGGGCAGGAAGGCATGCGCCTGGGTGCGCAAGCCGGGATGGCGCGCCGAATACAGCAGCACCGGCGTGTGTTCCTGCTGCTGCCTCAGGCGCTGCAGCAGCTCGGCGCCGTCGCCGTCCGGCAGGTCCGGATCGAGCACCACCAGCGAGAAGCGTCCGCTTTCCACAGCGCTCACCGCGTCGGCCAGCGTGGCGGCGTGCAACACTTCGGTTTCCGGCACCAGCAAGGTCGCCAGCACCAGTGCCGTGTCGCCGTCGCTGTCCACGTGCAGCACCCGTGGCACATCCTTGTAGGCGGCGGCGAGTTCGTCCATCACGGCGCCGATCGCGGTCAAATCGTCTTTCATCGTGTTCTCCGCCCGCAGCCATGGCGGCTGCGGATTTTCAGTGTTGTGCAACGCCTGGAGCCGGACGGACGGGCACACGCAGCAAGGCGGCGCGGGATCGGTATGGTTCAGGGTGCAATACTCGGCGGAGCTGGGCCGAAATTCGGATACAGCGGCAGGGAACGGGCGGCTGTAAGGGATAGGCAGCGGGGCGTGTCAGGACCCCGCGCTGATGAAACTAGTTTAACGCATTTCCTGACGGAAGCTATCGTTATTTTTTAAGCCTTGCGTTGAACGCCGCATGCAAACCATTCAATGTTTCCTCGGCGGTCAGCAACTGGTCCGCAATCTCGTTGATCTTGCGGCGGCTGGAACGGGCGTGGTCGCGCAGCACTTCGAACGCGGTGTTGCGGTCGGTCTGGAATTTGCACATCAGCAGGCCGACTGCCAGGCTGGTCTCCCGCCCCGCCGCCAGCGCCGCGTTCAGATTCAGCTCGGTGCGCCGCAGCTGGCGGATCTCGTCGGCGCGCGCCAGGCCCGCTTCGAACGCCGGCATCAGGTGCTGCTCGTCGACCGGCTTCACCACGAAACCGACCGCGCCATAGGCGGCGGCCTGCTTGGCCGCGTCGCTGTCGCCGCGGCCGGACAGGAACATGAAGGGCACCGAGGTGTTGCGGTTGAGCTGCTTGGCCAGTTCCAGGCCGGACATGCCGGGCATGTGGATGTCGAGCAGGGCCATGTCGGGCTCGCGCTCGGCCACCTGTGCCAGGGCCTGGTCGGCGGAGTATGCTTGCACCGTGTCGTAGCCGGCGTGGCGCAGGACTTCGCTCAGAAAGGCGGCAAGCAGCTGGTCGTCGTCGACGATCAAAATCAGGCGCTTCGCCGGGGGGGAGGCATTCATGGTCGCAACCTTGAGCGGGAGATAACGCGACCAATTATAAAGCGCTTAGGCGGCGTTGGAGCTAATTTCTTCGGTCGCGAACAGGGTGTTGAAATCGCGCACGGCCTGGGCCGGGTTCTCACTCATGTACACGCTGCTGACGGCTGCCACCATGTGCGCGCCGCGCGCCACCAGCGGCGCCGCGTTGTGCGGCGTCATGCCGCCGATGACCACGCGCGGCAGCCGGATGTGCTCGCGCGCCTGGTCCAGTATGGACGGCTGGGTAGTGACCGCGTACTGCTTCACGCGCGAGGGATAGAAGCCGCCGAAGGCGACGTAGCTGGCGCCGGCAGCCTGCGCGTCGAGCGCGCGCTGCATGTCGCCGTAGCAGGACGAGCCGATGATGGTATCGGGGCCCAGCTGTGCGCGTACCTGCGCCACCTCGGCGTCGGTGCCGCCCAGGTGGATGCCGTCGGCGCCGAGCAGCAGGCACAGGTCGACATGGTCGTTGATGATGAAGGGCACACTGTAGCGGCGGCACAACGCCAGCAGCGCCGAGCTTTGCTCCATGCGCAGTTCGGGGTTGGCGTCCTTGTGCCGGTACTGCAGCAGGGCCACGCCTTCGGCCAAGGCCTGTTCGCTGACGTCCAGCAGGCGGGAGGTGTCGTCCCAGTTCGGGGTGACGAGGTAGAGTCCTTGCATGGTGCGCTTTCGAATGGGTTGGTATTTAACGTTGCGGAATGCGTTGGCCGGGCGCGATGGCGAAGGCGGAGGCAAGCGCGCGGTGGCTGTAGCCTTGCGCGCGCGACAGGGTTTGCGGCATCGGGTAACCATAGGCCAGCAGGCCGGCGATGGCAGCGGCCAGTGTGCAGCCGCTGCCATGGAACTCGCCCGGCAGCCGCGCCCAGCTCCAGCTCTGCCCCTGGTCCGGGACGGAGCTGAACCAGCGGTTGACGACGGTGTCGCCGCCGTCATGGCCGCCGGTGATCAAGACGTGCTGGCAGCCCCGCGCCAGCAGGGCCTGCGCGGCAAGCTGCGCAGGGTCGTCGCAGGGGCCGTCGGGCGGCGCGGTGAGCGCCAGCGCCTCCGGGCCGTTGGGCGTGATCAGCGTGACCAGCGGCAGCAGCACCGCCAGCGCCTGCACCGCATCGTCGCGCGAGAGCAGGTCGCCGTGGCCGCTGGCCAGCACCGGGTCGAGCACCACCGGCAGCTCGACCGGCACTCCGGGCCGCGCGCGCAACGCGGCGCGCAGCTCGCCGATCACCTGCGCGATCACGCGCGCATTGGCCGCGCTGCCGGGGATGCCGATCTTGACCGCGTCTATCGTCACCCGCGCCATCAGCGCGCGCGCCTGGCGCAGCACGACGTCCGGCTCCACCGGCAGCACTTCGTACACGCGCTCGTTGTCCTGCACCGTCAGCGCGGTGATGACGGGCAGCGCGTGCGCACCCTGGGCGTGGATCGCCAGGATGTCGGCCGCGATGCCTGCGCCGCCGGATGGATCGGCGCCGGAAAACACCAGCACGCAGCGCTGGCGCGGCGCGGGCGCGTCCTTTGCCATCACGGCGGTCATCATGCCATCCGGCCCGCCATCGGCGACGACGGCGATGCCGCGAACTTGCGCGGAATGCGGCCGGCCAGATAGGCCTCGCGGCCCGCCTGCACGCCCAGCTTCATGGCGCGCGCCATACGCACCGGATCCTGCGCGCCGGCGATGGCGGTGTTCATCAATACGCCATCGCAGCCCAGCTCCATCGCGATTGCCGCGTCCGAGGCCGTACCCACGCCGGCATCCACCAGCACCGGCACCGAGGACTGCTCGATGATCAGCGACAGGTTCCACGGATTCAGGATGCCCATGCCGGAACCGATCAGCGAGGCCAGCGGCATCACCGCCACGCAGCCGATGTCCTCCAGCATGCGGGCCTGGATCGGGTCGTCGCTGCAGTAGACCATCACGTCGAAGCCGTCCTTCACCAGCTCCCTGGCCGCCACCAGCGTTTCGGGCATGTTGGGGAACAGCGTCTTCTCGTCGCCCAGCACTTCCAGCTTTACCAGTTTGTGGCCGTTGAGCAGCTCGCGCGCCATCTGCAGCGTGTAGACCGCGTCCTTGGCCGAGTAGCAGCCGGCCGTGTTGGGCAGGATGGTGTACTGCGACGGCGGCAGCACGTCCAGCAGGCTGGGCGCCTTCGGGTCCTGGCCGATGTTCACGCGGCGGATCGCCACGGTGATGATTTCCGCTGCCGCCGCGTCGGTTGCCTCGCGCGTCTGCTGCAGGTCCTTGTATTTTCCGCTGCCGACCAGCAGGCGCGAGTTGTAGCTCTTGCCCGCGATGGTCAGCAAGTCTTCATGTTGGTCACGCATCTTCGTTCTCCTTGTTGTAATTGCACGCGCCGGCCTGGCGGGTTACGCGTTGCACGCTAACCCGCCATGGTCAGCCGCCGCCGATGGCGCGCACGATGTCCACCTTGTCCCGCGCCTGCAGCGTGCGTGCGCTCCAGGCCTGGCGCGGCACCACGCTGCGGTTGACCGCCAGCGCCAGCGCCTGGTGCGCCAGGCCCAGCTCTTCCACCAGGGCCTGCAGGCTGTGCTGCGGCGGCACGCTGCGCGGCTCGCCGTTGAGCTCAATGGCAATTTGCGTCGCGCTCATCGCTCAGGCCTTGCTGTAGAGCTGCGCGCCCTTCTTCACGAACTCCACCGCCTTCTCCTGCATGCCCTTGGCGGCGTAGTCGCGCACTTCCTGCGTGATCTTCATCGAGCAGAAATGCGGGCCGCACATGGAGCAGAAGTGCGCCACCTTGGCGCTGTCTTTCGGCAGCGTCTCGTCATGGAAGGAGCGAGCCTTGTCCGGATCGAGGCCGATGTTGAACTGATCGTCCCAGCGGAACTCGAAGCGCGCCTTGGACAGCGCGTTGTCGCGGATCTGCGCGCCCGGATGGCCTTTCGCCAGGTCGGCAGCGTGCGCCGCGATCTTGTAGGTGATGATGCCGTCCTTGACGTCGTCCTTGTTCGGCAGGCCGAGGTGCTCCTTGGGCGTGACGTAGCACAGCATGGCCGTGCCGTACCAGCCGATCAGCGCGGCGCCGATGCCGGAGGTGATGTGGTCGTAGCCGGGCGCGATGTCGGTGGTCAGCGGTCCCAGCGTGTAGAACGGCGCTTCGCTGCACTGCTCCAGCTGCAGGTCCATATTCTCTTTGATCAGCTGCATCGGCACGTGGCCCGGGCCTTCGATCATCACCTGCACGTCGTGCTTCCAGGCGACCTGGGTCAGCTCGCCCAGGGTTTTCAGCTCGCCCAGCTGGGCCTCGTCGTTGGCGTCGTAGATCGAACCGGGGCGCAGGCCGTCGCCCAGGCTGAAGGACACGTCGTAGGCCTTCATGATTTCGCAAATCTCTTCGAAGTGCGTGTACAGGAACGATTCCTTGTGGTGCGCCAGGCACCACTTGGCCATGATGGAGCCGCCGCGCGAGACGATGCCGGTCAGGCGCTTGGCCGTCATCGGCACGTAGCGCAGCAGCACGCCGGCGTGGATGGTGAAGTAGTCGACGCCCTGCTCCGCCTGTTCGATCAGCGTGTCGCGGAAGATTTCCCAGGTCAGGTCCTCGGCCTTGCCGTTCACCTTCTCCAGCGCCTGGTAGATCGGCACGGTGCCGATCGGCACCGGGCTGTTGCGAATGATCCATTCGCGCGTTTCGTGGATATGCTTGCCGGTCGACAGATCCATCACGTTGTCGCCGCCCCAGCGGATGGCCCAGGTCATCTTTTCCACTTCCTCGCCGATGGACGAGGTGACGGCCGAATTACCGATGTTGGCGTTGATCTTGACCAGGAAATTGCGGCCGATGATCATCGGCTCGACTTCGGGGTGGTTGATGTTGGCCGGGATGATGGCGCGGCCGCGGGCGATTTCGGAGCGCACGAATTCGGGCGTGATCTCGGCCGGGATGGCGGCGCCGTAGTTCTGGCCCGGGTGCTGGCGGCCCATCAGGTCGGCCATGCGTTCGCCCATGGGGCCGGACGCCTTCAGCTCTTCCAGGTACTCGCGGCGGCGCAGGTTCTCGCGGATCGCCACGTATTCCATCTCGGCGGTGATGATGCCCTGGCGCGCGTAGTGCATCTGCGACACGTTGCGGCCCGGCTTGGCGACGCGCGGCTTGCGCGTCAGATTGAAGCGCAGTTCTTCCAGCGCGGCGTCGGCCAGGCGCTCCTTGCCGTAGTCCGAGCTTGGACCGTCCAGTTCTTCGGTGTCGTCGCGCTCCTGTATCCACGGCAGGCGCGGGGTGGACAGGCCGGAGCGGATGTCGATCTGCACGTCCGGGTCGGTATAGGGGCCGGAGGTGTCGTAGACATAGATAGGCGGATTCTTCTCGTGGCCGAACGAGGCCGAGGTGTCGGACTGCGAAATCTCGCGCATGGGAACGCGGATATCAGGACGGCTGCCCTGGACATAGATTTTGCGGGAATTCGGCAGCGGTGCGATGGCGGCGCTGTCCACTTCGGCAGTGGCGGAGAGGAATTTCGAGTTGGCGTTCATTTGGCTCCTTCGTTAGCTACAGGAGCCAGCAAAGGAGGTTCGGCAAACTGGCCGGCACTGCGCGCAACCCTGAGCGCGGGCGCGCGGTGTGGCGGATGGAGGCCTAAAGCTTCCCTTCGCTGGCATTATCCAGATCAGGTTCGGAGGGTATTTCTCACCCGCGCCCCGCCGTTTGATAAACGGCGGCTTGCAGGACCCCTAGCGTGTGCGCCTTTCGGCAGCGGATCGAATTATACATCTCCCGGCAGCCGCAAGGCCACATAGTTACCAACAATACTATTTATTGCGGGCGGTACGTTGCCGTCAGCGTGTAACTGGAGGCCGAGTAGCCGTTCAGCAGCACGTAGACGTCGCCGTTGGCCGCCATGGTGAGCGTGCAGCTTTCCGTGCTGGTCGAGCCATCGGACTTGCAGTCGAAGGTGCTGGTGGTCGGCATGCTGGTTTTACGCACATACAGGTCGGCGTCGCCGCTGCCGGTGGTCGATGCCTTGAAGCTGCCGGCGCCGGCCTTGAACGGCCCGAAGCTGCGCGTCTGGCCACGGGTCAGGCTGCCGCTGAAGGTCTCCACCATGTCCGGCAGCGGCACCACGCCGGGGCCGTCGCTGCCCAGTTCAACCGCGAACGTCAGGCCCAGGCGCGCGAACTTGAGGGCGTGCTCGGCCTGGCTGCCCATGTTGGCGTAGGTGTCGTTGGCGGTGTGGATGTAGGGGTTGTCCTGCGTGAAGGAGGTCTCGAACGGCATCGAGGCCCAGTAGCCGGCGGCGGTCCACGAGGCGTGGTCGGAGCAGCCGTAGCCGCACTTGTCGTACCCTATCGTCAGCGTCGGCTGGTAGGTGGTGATCAGCTTGACGAGGAAGTCGTTCTGCAGGCTGTCGGTGTAGTCCGTGTAGACATAGATGTCGGACGCCGAGCCCTTGTAGTTCGTCATGTCGAGCTGCATCACGCCGACCACGTTGATGTTGTTGTTTTTGTGGTACTGGGCGATTTCCTGCGAACCGCGCAGGCCCACTTCCTCGGCGGCGTAGCCTATCATTTTGATGGTGCGGCGCGGCTTGTAGCCGCTGGCGATCATCACGCGCAGCGCTTCGGTCATGCTGGCGATGCCGGAGGCGTCGTCGTCGGCGCCTGGCGCGCGGGTGGTCTCGCCGGTGCCGCTGCCGTTGATCGAATCGAGGTGGGCGCCCAGCACCACCACTTCGGACGCGTTGTCGGTGCCGTTGATGGTGACGATGACGGACTTCTGCGGATAGGCCGCATGCGTAAACTGGCTTACGCTGATGTCGCTGCGCCCGGTGGCCATCGTGGTCCACTTCTGCTTCAGCCAGTTCGACGCGGCCACGCCGCTGGCGGTGGTGTAGTAGCGGTTGGTGTGGGCCGCCAGGTCGGTAATGGTCTGCGCGATGTTCGAGGCCTGCATTTGCGGCAGCAGCGGGTTGACGACAGTTTGCTGGTCGATCACGTAGGAGGGGCGCGGCACGGCCAGGGAGGCCAGCGTGGCCGCCGGCGACCTGGGCGCCAATGCCGTGATGCCGGCCGCCTCGCTGGCGTGGGCCATGAAACCGCCGCAGCGGTGCAGCTCCCTGTGGACGGCGGCCGACAGCGCCAGCATCTGCTGCTCGCTGACCTCGACCAGATGAACTTTCTCCTGGGCGGCGAATGCGCCGCTGGCGCTCGTCATCAGCGTGGAGCGGCTCTCGCGCGTGACGGCCTGCGGCGCGGACTTCTTCAATTGGGCGTAGGCGGCGTCGCCCACGGTGATCCAGATCGTGCCGGTTTGCGCCAGCACGCTTGCGGAAGCGCCAGCCAGCAATCCGGCTACGATCAATGCGTTGAATCTGGTCGAAATACAAGCTGCCATGTCTGTCTCCAGGGGTCGGTTTTCAGGCGGCCCAAGTTAAACAGTCGCGGCGAGCTAGTCAAAAAAGTTACAAAAATAGACATATTGCCGCGTAAAGTCCCAGACTTAACACGGCTGCGCAGCGGCTATCGCGGCGCGCTCTGATAAATGGTGGCGGCCCACTTGCCGGCATCCCTGCCCGCGCAGGCATAAGTGCCTTCGGCGCTGCCGCCGCGGATCACGCCGTCGTAGGTGCAGCCGCCCGCCGCCGAACCGTTGGCGCGCGTGATCTGCACGCGGTCGCCGAAAATCGAAATGATGATGTTCTGCTCTTCGAGCCGCTGTCCATTGGGATTACGGAAGGCCCCCCGGAAGACCGGCCCGTTCTGCTGCACCCAGTCCCAGGTCCAGCCGCAACACTCGCCGCCGCGCCAATGGCGCCCGCGCAGACCTTCCATGCCGGCCGGCAGATTGGCCTGTTGCGCCACCGCCGCATCCGCCACGCACGCCAACAATGCCAGCGCCGCCAATGCCTTGCCTGTCACCGATCGAGCCATGTTCATCTCCTGTTGTGGGAACTGCCGTAAGCCATTGTAGAAAGCGTTGATTTCCGTTGCAAGCAGCGATCCGAAAAAAAGCCCCGCACACTGGCGGGGCTGGATTCATATCAGCGCGATCCGATCACTTTGCGGCAGGTGCGGCTGCCGCAGCCACAACCGGCGCTGCCACCGGAACGCCTGTTGATTTTTCAGCCGGCTTGGCCGCATCCTTGGCATGCGCCGCCTTTTCCTTCGATTTGTCAGCCTTCTCGTGCGCCTTGGCCTTCTCCACCTTGGCGTCCGCTTTGGCGCTGACCACGTCTTCCTTCGCGCTCGCTACCGCCTTGGTCTCCTTGGCTTCGGCTTTCGCCACTTCCTTGATTTCCTTGGCTTCGGCTTTGGTGACAGCCTTGGCTTCCTTGGCGTCGGCCTTCACCGCTTTGGCTTCGGTCTTGGCTTCGATTTTAGCCGCTGCAGCTGGCGCTGCGGCCGGAGCCGGGGCTTGTGCGAAGGCTGCGGTTGCGAACAGGCCGGCGATCAGGGTAGCGATGGTCTTGGTCATGATGAATTCCTTAATTTTTGATATAAACGGTTTAGTTTGTTTCTTCAGGCAGACTTATTTCTTGACCGGGGCGGCTGGTGCGGCAGCCGCTGCCACTGCTGGCGCGGCGGCTGGCGCGCCAGCGGTTTCCACCGGTTTGACTTCCTTCGCAGCCTTGGCGTGCGACTTGGCCTTCTTCTTCGCCGACTTTTCGTGAGCCTGGGCTTGCTCTACTTTGGCGTCCGCCTTGGCGCTGGCCACGTCCGCCTTGGCACCGGCGACAACCTTGGCTTCCTTCGCGTCGGCTTTCGCTACTTCCTTGTTTTCCTTGGCTTCGGCTTTCACGACTTCCTTGGTTTCCTTGGCTTCGGCTTTCACCGCTTTGGCTTCGGCTTTGGCCGCTGGCACCGGCGATGCGGCGGGAGCCGGGGCTTGGGCGAAGGCTGCGGTAGCGAACAGGCCGGCGATCAGGGTGGCGATGGTCTTGGTCATGATGAATTCCTTTAGATTGATATAAACGGTTTAGTTTGTTTGTTGGTACTAATTACTTCGCTGCCGGGGCGGCTGGTTTTTCCGCGTCCTTGGTGTCTTGGGTTACTGCTTTGACTTCGGCTTTGGCTTCCGTTTTCGCTTCGACTTTCGCTACGGGCGTCGCTGCGGGCGCAGCTACGGGCGTCGCTACGGGCGTCGCTACGGCCACCGCTGCAACTGCTGCGCTGACTGGCACGGTTGCCGGTGCAGCTGGCGTGGAGGTCTGTGCGAACGCAGCGCTGGCGAACAGTCCGGCGATCAGGGTAACGGTTACTTTTCTCATTCTTCAGTCCCTCTTTCCAAGTTTAGGTTCCGTGCACATTTGCCGTGTCACTGAGCAGAAAACGCAGCCGGCGAGCTAGCAGTTGACGAGCTTTACACGTGCTTACAACTTGCGGCATTTGCTTACAGGTCTGTCCAGGTCCAGGCGAAAAAAAATCCCCGCCGAAGCAGGGATCCGTCTGAGGGGCCAGGAGGCGTCAGGCGACCGGCGTGTAAGCGATACCGTTCTGTATCGCCCCGATCACCTGCAGCTGGTTCTCGGCGCTTTCGCTGAAGCTGACCAGCACATCGGCATACGCCATGCCGTTTTTGACGGAGGCGCTCCAGAAGTCGAACCCGCCCTGATCGGGCGCACGGTGCAGCACATTGGCATACAAGCTCGTGACAAAAACGTCGACCGACGGATTGGCGCCATACATGCCCTGAAATTCCGGGCTGCCGATAAAGCTGCCGGCGACATCGCGCATGCTGTTGTTTGCGTCCAGCACGCCGATCCAATAGCTCAGGCCAGCCATATCCGGAGTACGGTTGAACGCGGCCTGATAAACGCGGTAAGCCATGCCGGCGTTGCCGCTGATGTCGAAGGCAAGCGCCGTGTCGGAAAATTGCAGGCGCTCGATGTTGCCGGTCATGTCGACGCCACCGCCCGACGCCGACACATTGAAGCCGACGGCAGTCTTTGCAACCGTGTATCCGGCCCGCGCGCCGCTGTACTTCAGTACATCGAACCCGCTTCCGCCATCGATGCGGTGCGAACCGGACAGCGCCGAGATCACATCGTTGCCGGCCCCTGTGTCCACATGCAGCTGCCCTCCGCCGCCGCCTATCTTGACTGTGTCCTTTCCGGCACCGGCCATGATCCACGCATCCCCGTAGATCTGCGCAGGCAGGTCCACGCTGATGCTGTCGTCGCCGCCAAACAGCGCACTGTCCGCCAACATGTCGGAATCGATTACCGAGGCCGCGCTCAAAGGCGCGGACAGGCCGCTGATGCGCTCATAGCTGCCATCGCGGAATTCCGTGACATAGGAAGCCATGGTGCCGGTCACCGATGAGTGGCTCAGTCCCTGGGCTATGGTCAGCGCATTGCCGCTGATATTGAAGTCGCCGGCGACGGTGGTGGACGAGAGGACTTTATCGGCGCTCAGCACGATTTTCGACACGTTGCCGCTGGTATTGCCGCTCGGATCGGAACTGAGCGAACCGTTGAACTGGATGGCGACGTTGCCGAACTCCTGGTTGTAGTCGGGAGAATAAGCAGGCAGTACCGTGGCTATCCTGGCCGCGGCGGTGGTGGAAGCGGTGCTGACAAGCGACAGCTGGTTGCTGGCATTGACGTCGTATTTGAAGCTGTACAAACCCGCCTCCGCGATCGTCACCACGCCCGCAAGGCGCACTTCGATGCCGGTGGCCGTCGCCGTCCCGCTCTGCGCGCCGGGGTTGGACAGCGCGACGCCGGTAAACACCTCGGACGAGCCGTCGGAAAAATCGAGCCGCAAGGTGCTGCCGAGGAAGCTCCACGAAGCGTAGTAACTAAGCGACTCGTCCACTGCGTGGCTGATCCCGGCGATCGAGTCGAATATCGTCCCTAGCGTGCCATTGCCGTCCGTGCCGCCCAGATTGCCGCCGGCATCCAGCGCAGTTTGCGTAAGCTTGATATCAATGACCGCCATGGTTTCGCCTTATCATAAGAGACTGCCGATGAAATTACTAAATCAATAATTATAGACAGGATCTTAACATGTCCGTACTGCAACTGTATTTTGCTGCCGGGATATGCCGTAAGGACGAAAAAAATCCCCGCCGAGGCGGGGATGCGATCCAGGCGGGGACGATTATTTGGCAGCTGGCGCAGGAGCCACTGCCGGCGCAGCGGCTGGCACAGCGGCGGTTTCCGCCGGCTTGACTTCCTTCGCGGCCTTGGTGTGCGCCTTGGCCTTGGTTTTCGCCGACTTCTCGTGCGCCTTGGCTTTCTCTACTTTGGCGTCCGCCTTGGCGCTTGCCACGTCAGCGTGGGCGCCGGCGACGGCCTTGGCTTCCTTGCCTTCCGCCTTCACCACTTCCTTGTTTTCCTTGGCTTCGGCTTTTACCACTTCCTTGGTTTCCTTGGCTTCGGCTTTCACCGCCTTGGCTTCGGCTTTGGCCGCTGGCACTGGCGATGCGGCGGGAGCCGGGGTCTGGGCGAAAGCTGCGGTTGCGAACAGGCCGGCGATCAGGGTAGCGATGGTCTTGGTCATGATGTATTTCCTTTAAAATGATATAAACGGTTTCGGTTTCCGGTGCACAATTGCCGTGTCACTGAGGAGGAAACGCGGCCCGGGACAGACCAGTTGACCATCCTTACACGCGCTTACAACTTGCTGTATTTGCTTACAGCTTGCGCAACTTCCCTGGCCCGCGCCTGCACTTCGAAACGGTTGTCGACATACAGGCGGCGGCCGCGCAGCAGCTGCCACAGGCTTTCCAGCGGATAGGCGGCAAAGAACAGCAGGCCCCACCGCTCGTACTGCCGCACATGCTCATGCTCGTGCACACGCAGGCGGTCGAGCTCCGCCCGGCTGGTGGCGATGACGGAGTGCCCGAATGTGATGGCGTTGAACGGCAAGGCCCGCAACAAGCGCCCCGGGTCCCGCTCGGCAAGCGCGATTTCGATCACGCCCTCCACGACGCGCGCCCGGGCGCCGGACAGCAAGGCCGGCGCGGCGCATGCCAGGCCCACCGCCGTGCAGGGCGCGGCCCAGGCGTAGCGCAGGAATCGGGCGACGGACAATTGCGTGACAGATGGTGGCGGCATGGCTGAATCCTAGCATCGCCGCGCTTCCGCACGCTCCCGTCACGGTTCCAGCACCTGAGCCGTTGCACAGATGGCATCGATATATTGTGAAAAAATTGTGCACTGCGGCGCCGGCGGCATGCGCAGGCGGCATTGCCCCCTTATAATGGCTGTTTTCGCATACAACACAGCCCAACACCATGGAATTAGCCAAGTCTTTCGAGCCCGCCGACATAGAACAGTTCTGGCGCAGCGAGTGGGAGAAGCGCGGTTACTACGCCGCCTCCCTCGATCTGTCCAAACCTTCCTTCAGCATCCAGCTGCCGCCGCCGAACGTGACCGGCACCCTGCACATGGGCCACGCGTTCAACCAGACCATCATGGACGGCCTGACGCGCTACCACCGCATGCTGGGCCATAACACGGCCTGGATCCCTGGCACCGACCACGCCGGCATCGCCACCCAGATCGTGGTGGAGCGCCAGCTGGACGCGCAGAAAGTATCGCGCCACGACCTGGGCCGCGAGAAGTTCGTCGAAAAAGTCTGGGAGTGGAAAGAGAAATCCGGCTCCACCATCACCGGCCAGATGCGCCGCATGGGCACCTCGCCCGACTGGGCCCGCGAATACTTCACGATGGACGAGCCGCGCTCGCAAGTGGTGTCCGACGTGTTCGTGCGCCTGTTCGAGCAGGGCCTGATCTACCGCGGCAAGCGCCTGGTGAACTGGGACCCGGTGCTGGGCACCGCCGTGTCGGACCTGGAAGTGGTGTCGGAAGAAGAAGACGGCTCCATGTGGTACATCAAGTACCCGCTGGCCGACGGCAGCGGTTCGCTGACCGTGGCCACCACCCGTCCTGAAACCATGCTGGGCGACGTCGCCGTGGCGGTGGACCCGACCGATGAGCGCTACGAGGCGCTGGTGGGCAAGATGCTGAAGCTGCCGCTGAGCGACCGTGAAATTCCGGTCATCGCCGACAGCTATGTCGACAAGGCCTTCGGCACCGGCTGCGTGAAGATCACGCCCGCGCACGACATGAACGACTACGCCGTCGGCCAGCGCCACAAGCTGGAAATGATCACCATCATGACGCTGGACGCGAAAATCAACGAAAACGCGCCGGCTGCCTACCAGGGCATGGACCGGTTCGCCGCCCGCAAGCAGATCGTGGCCGACCTGGACGCGCAAGGCCTGCTGGAGCAGGTCAAGCCGCACAAGCTGATGGTGCCGCGCGGCGACCGCACCGGCGTCGTCATCGAACCGATGCTGACCGACCAGTGGTTCGTCGCCATGAGCAAGCCGGCGCCGGAAGGCACCTTCAACCCGGGCAAGTCGATCGCCGAAGTGGCGCTGGAAAAAGTCGCCTCCGGCGAAGTCAAGTTCGTGCCCGAAAACTGGAGCAGCACCTACAACCAGTGGCTCAACAACATCCAGGACTGGTGCATTTCGCGCCAGCTGTGGTGGGGCCACCAGATCCCGGCCTGGTACGACGAGCAGGGCAACATCTTCGTCGCCAAGACCGAAGCCGAAGCGGTGGCCAAGCAGCAGGCGGCTGGCAGCACTGGCCCGCTGCGCCGCGACAGCGACGTGCTCGACACCTGGTTCTCGTCGGCGCTGGTGCCCTTCTCCACCCTCGGCTGGCCCGAGGAAACGCCGGACCTGAAGGCCTTCCTGCCGTCGTCGGTGCTGGTGACCGGCTTCGACATCATCTTCTTCTGGGTCGCGCGCATGGTCATGATGACCGCGCACTTCACCGGCAAGGTCCCGTTCAACACCGTGTACGTGCACGGCCTGGTGCGCGATTCGCAGGGCCAGAAAATGTCCAAGTCCAAGGGCAACACGCTGGACCCGATCGACCTGATCGACGGCATCGGCATCGACGAGTTGGTGGAGAAACGCACCACCGGCCTGATGAACCCGAAAGCGGCCGAGAAGATCGCCAAGGCCACGCGCAAGGAGTTCCCGGAAGGGATCGCCGCCTACGGCACCGACGCGGTGCGCTTCACGATGGCGTCCTACGCCTCGCTGGGCCGCAACATCAACTTCGACCTGGGCCGCTGCGAAGGCTACCGCAACTTCAGCAACAAGCTGTGGAACGCCACCCGCTTCGTCATGATGAACACCGAGGGCAAGGACTGCAGCTCCAGCGTTGCCGACCTGTCGCAGGCGGACAAGTGGATCATCTCGCTGCTGCAGAAGGCCGAGGCCGACGTGGTCAAGGGCTTCGAAGACTACCGCTTCGACAACATCGCCAGCACCATCTACAAGTTCGTCTGGGACGAGTACTGCGACTGGTACCTGGAACTGGCCAAGGTCCAGGTCCAGAACGGCACCGAAGGCCAGCAGCGCGCCACCCGCCACACCTTGCTGCGCGTGCTGGAAGTGGTGCTGCGCATGGCGCACCCCATCATTCCCTTCGTGACCGAGGAACTGTGGCAGGCCGTCGCGCCGCTGGCCGGCAAGGACAGCGCAGGCAAATCCATCATGACCCAGCAGTACCCGCTGCCCAACCCGGCCAACATCGACGAGGCGGCCGAAGCCTGGATGGGCGAGCTGAAGACGCTGATCGACGCCACCCGCAATCTGCGCGGCGAAATGAAGCTGGCGCCGTCGCTGCGCGTGCCGCTGGTCGTGGAGGCATCCTCGCCGTCCGACAAGGAACGCCTGGCCGTATTCGCGCCCTACATCCAGGCGCTGGGCAAGCTGGCCGACGTGTCCGTCGTCGACGCGCTGCCCGAAACGACCGCCGCCGTCTCCATCGTCGGCACCACCAAGCTGATGCTGAAAGTGGAAATCGACGTGGCGGCCGAGCGCGAGCGCCTGTCCAAGGAAATCGCCCGCATCGACGGCGAGATCGCCAAGGCCAGCACCAAGCTGTCCAGCGAAAGCTTCGTGGCGCGCGCCCCGGCCGCTGTTGTTGCGCAGGAGAAGGAGCGCCTGGCCAATTTCAGCGCCACCATCGAAAAGATGCGCGAACAGCTGGCCAAGCTGCCCGCCTGAGTTTCCCGCACCCCGAAAAGCCGGCACGCGCCGGCTTTTTTTTCGTCCGGGCAATAACCGAACGACTACTCTATTTTTTCGCGCCGGCAGTGCGCTACACTCGTAGGACAAAAAACAACTCTGGAGACAAACCGTATGAAAAACTGGATTAAAGCGGGCGCCCTGGCCGCCGCCGTCATCATGTCGCCCGCCTGGGCGCAAGACGCCACGCCGGTCGGCCTGTGGAAAAACATCGACGACGCGACCGGCAAACCGAAGGCGCTGATCCGCATCACCGAAAGCAACGGCGTGCTGCAAGGCAAAATCGAGAAGCTGTTCCGCGCGCCCGAGCAGGAACAGAACCCGAAATGCGACAAATGCACGGACGCGCGCAAGGACCAGCCCCTGGTCGGCCTGATGATGCTGTCCGGCCTGAAGAAGGACGGCGACGAATACAACGGCGGCGAGATCCTCGATCCGGAAAACGGCAAGATCTACAAGAGCAAGATGGAACTGGCCGACGGCGGCAAGAAGCTGAAAGTGCGCGGCTACATCGGCGTACCGATGCTGGGCCGTTCGCAGACCTGGGTGCGCCAGGAGTAATCAGCTCTCCCCGGACAGCCGCAGCGAATTCGCGTCGCTGCGGAACACCAGCGGCTGCAGCGACCCGGCAGCCTGCGCGCGGTGGGCGTGCACCACGATTTCCTTCAGCTCGCCGTGCCGCGGCGACTTGGCGCAGACCGGGTCCGCCGCGGCAGCGTCGCCGGCCAGCGCCAGCGCCTGGCAGCGGCAACCGCCGAAGTCCTTGTGCTTGTCCTCGCAGCTGCGGCACGGCTCCTGCATCCACGCATCGCCCCTGAACTTGTTGAACGCCGCGCTGTCGTACCAGATGTCGCGCAGGCTGTGCTGCGTCACATGCGGGAACTCCAGGCCGGGGATGCTGCGCGCCGCATGGCAGGGCAACGCCGCGCCGTCCGCCGCCACCGCCATGAACATGGCACCCCAGCCATTCACGCAGGCCTTGGGCCGGCCCTCGAAATAGTCCGGCACCACGAACAGGATGCGCAGGCGCTTGCCGACGCGTTCGCGGTAGCTGCTCACCACCTGCTCCGCCCTGCGCAGCTGCGCCTGCGTCGGCATGAGCTGCGCGCGGTTGACCAGGCCCCAGCCGTAATACTGCGTGTTGGCCAGCTCCAGGTATTCCGCGCCCATCTCCAGCGCCATGTCGATGATGCGGTCCACATGGTCCAGGTTGTAGCGGTGCAGCACCACGTTCAACACCATCGGATAGTCGAAGCGCTTGATCAGCGCCGCCACGCGCGACTTCAGCTCGTAGGTGCGGGTGCTGCTGAGGAAGTCGTTCATCTCGCGCGTGGAGTCCTGGAACGAGAGCTGGATGTGGTCCAGACCCGCCTCCGACAGGCGCCGCAGCCGCTCCTCGGTCAGGCCGATGCCGGAGGTGATCAGGTTGGTGTAGAAACCCAGCCGGCGCCCTTCGGCCACCAGCAGTTCGAGGTCATCGCGCAGCAGCGGTTCGCCGCCGGAGAAGCCCAGTTGCGCCGCACCCAGCGCGCGTCCCTGGCGCAGCACGTCCAGCCATTCGTCGGTGCTCAGCTCCTTGCGCCTGCTGGCGTAGTCGACCGGGTTGTAGCAGAACGCGCAGTGCAAAGGGCAGCGGTAGGTAAGCTCGGCCAGCAACCACAGGGGTGGCGCGACGGGAGGCGCGGGCCGCGCCTCGCTGGCCTGCCGGAGGGCGGCGTCAGACAAGCCAGCCCCGCTGCCGCGCATCGGCCACGAAGGCCTGCACGTCCGCATCCAGGCCGCTGGCGTTGAAGGCCTGCTCCAGCTGCGCGACGATGTCCGGCAGCGCGCTGCGGCCGTCGCAGCGCTTGAGGATTTCAGCGGCGCTGCCGTTCAGCTTGACCATGCCCTCCGGGTACAGCAGCACGTACGCCAGCTGCGCTTGCTCCCACTGCAGCCGGAACAGGCGCGAAAGCCTGGGAGCCGCGGTCGTCGTTTCCATATTTCCCCCACTTGTTGATAGCCTTGCCTGGCTAGCCATAGGCCCGGTCGATCGCATCCATCATCGACCACAGCACATCGAGTTTGAATTGCAAAATGCCCAGCGCCCGCTCCTGCTGTTCACGCGTGACAAAGTGGGCCAGCGTCACCTCCAGGCCGTGCTCCACGTCGCGCTCGGCCAGCGAGATGCGGCTGCGGAAATAGTGCAGGCCGGCCGGATCGATCCAGGGATAGTTGGCCGGCCAGCTGGCCAGCCTGTCCTGGTGGATCCTGGGCGCGAACATCTCGGTCAGCGACGAACACACACCCTCCTGCCATGGCGCCCGGCGCGCGAAGTTGACATAGCCGTCCACAGCGAAGCGCACGCCGGGCAGCACGTGCTGCAGCGACCACAACTCCGCGCGCGGAATGCCGACCGCCATCCCGAGCCGGGTCCAGGCTTCGATACCGCCTTCGTTCTCCCCGCTGCCGTCGTGGTCCAGGATGCGCAGCAGCCAGCGCCGGCGCGTCTCGCGCTCCGGGCAGTTGGCCAGGATGGCGGCGTCCTTCTGCGGAATGCGGATCTGGTAATAGAAGCGGTTGGCGACCCAGCCGCGTATCTGCGCCGGCGTCAGGCTGCCTTCCTGCATCCGCACGTTGAAGCCGTGGTGGATGTGGTAATACTGTTCCTTGGCCAGCAGCTGCGCGTGGAAAGTGGCCTTGTCCCAGCGTGGCTGGCAGCCGATTGCCGCTCTCGACATCACGTTCATAATGCGATCTCCATGCCGTCGTACGCCAGCTCGACGCCGTGCCGCAGCAGCGTGGCGTGCTGCGGCGAGTCCTCATCGAGTATGGGGTTGGTGTTGTTGATGTGGATCAGGATCTTGCGGCCGGCCGGCATGCCGTCCAGCACCTCCAGCATGCCGCCGGCGCCGGACTGCGGCAGATGGCCCATGGCGACGGCCGGCTTGCCGGAAAACCCGAGGCTGATCATTTCGTCCTCGGTCCAGAAAGTGCCGTCGACCAGAAGGCAGTCCGCCTCGCGCATGGCGGCCGCCGTCGGCGGTGCGATGGCGCCCAGGCCGGGCGCATAAAACAGCTTCTTGCCGGTGATCAGGTCGTGCGCCAGCAAGCCGATGTTGTCGCCCGCCGCGGGATGGTCGCGGTGCGGCGAATACGGCGGCGCCTTGCTCTCCAGCGGTATCGCCGTGAAGCGGATCCCGTCGAGCAGCGGCACGGTGAAGCTGACGCGATCGCCGCCGGCCACAGCCAGCTCGTGCCATTGCACGCCGCAGTAGTGCGACAGCACCTTCGCCAGCGGGTAGCCGGCCAGCAGGTCTTGCCGCACGGAAGCGCTGCAGTACAACGGAATCTGTCTGCCCTCGCGCAGCATCATCAGGCCGGTGACGTGGTCGACCTGGGCGTCCATCAGCAGCACGGCAGCGATGCCGCTGTCGCGCGCGGCGCGGGCAGGCTGCAATGCCGGCGTGGCGCGAATCTGGGTGAGTATATCGGGCGATGCGTTGACCAGCAGCCAGTCATTGCCGTTGCTTGAAATCGCGATCGAGGACTGGGTGCGGGCGCGGCCTCGGATGGCGCCTTTGCGCAGGCCGTTGCAATTGCGGCAGTTGCAGTTCCACTGGGGATAGCCGCCGCCCGCCGCGGAGCCGAGTACGATGATTTTCATTGTGTGCCCGTTCGGGTGCGGCGGCCGGCCGAGGGGGAGGCCGGCCGCCGCATCCCTTAGCGATTGAAAACGTACAGCGTGATTTCAAAACCGAAACGGAAGTCGATAAACTCGGGTTTGCTCCATTGCATGACAGTCTCCTTGAGGTTGGTAGTGGTGTGAAGGTCCGGGAGGGTTCCCGACGTTCACAACCATCTACGCAACTTCCATGCCGAGCCTTGCAGCATGGAGGAGCAGCGCCGGCTTGAGCGGCACTGTGTCGAAACGGAACAATAGCCATGTGACAGCTGTGCCAACTGTCACATGCCGGGCGCGCGCGGCGCGATGAGGTGGAACTGCAATTACGCCGGGTCGGTGCGGGGACCGCGCAAGCTGGCGGCCTTCACCTTGGCCAGGTGGCGGTCGAGCTGGTTGGCGAAGTTCTGGCGGTCGGCCTGGTTGAACGGCGCCGGGCCGCCGGTGTCGACGCCGCCGCTGCGCAGCTCCTCCATGAAGGCGCGCATGGTCAGCATCTGGGCGATGTTGTCGCTGGTGTAGAACTCGCCGCGCGGATTGAGCGCCAGGCCGCCCTTTTTCAGCACGTCCGACGCCAGCGGGATATCGCCGGTGACGACCAGGTCGCCCGGCGCCAGCAGGCGCACGATTTCCTGGTCCGCCACATCGGCGCCGGACGGCACTTGCACCGCGCGCACGAAACGCGACGGCGGCACCCGCATCAGCTGGTTTGCCACCAGCGTCACCTGCATCTGCGTGCGCTCCGCCACCCGGTACAAAATTTCCTTGATCACTGCCGGACAAGCGTCCGCATCCACCCAGATCTGCATGCTTCCCCCATCTACGATGGGCGTCAGTATAGCCGCGATACCGCTTGGCGGCTTGCTGCCTGGCGGATAGCCCTGGCGCCCTGGCGCGCCGGGGCGATGGCGCTTACAGGTTGGTGGCGTGCACCTGGGCGTCGGTCAGGCCGGCGTAGCCGATCAGCACGACTTCGAAGGACGAGGTGTTGTGGCCCTTCGTGATCTCGAAGCCGACGATGGAGTCGATCTTGCCGTCATTGTCGGTGTCGCCAAAGCTGATACCGGTCTTTTGCATGTTGTTGGCATAGACCAGTTCGTCGTTACTGTCGAAGCCGGTGAAGATCTGGCGGCCGTTCACTGCTTGCTGGCCGTTGGTGACGCGGAAGGTATCGGCCGGGTTGACCGGATCGGACACTGGCGTGGAATGCGCCGCTTCGTTGGTGCCCATCACGCTGACGGTGATGGTTTCGCTGCTGCCGTCGACCGACGCGACGACCAGGCTGTCGCTCACGGTCTCATTGTTGTGCAGCGCCTGCACGTTGGCGGCGTCGTTGTTCAGGGTGTAGGTCCACGCGCCACTGGCCGCGTCGAAACTGAAGTTGCCGTAGGTGCCGGCCAGCGCCGCGCTGTCCACAGCCTGGAAGGCCGCTTCGCCAGCGTCGCGGTCAGCGACGGTGACGGTGCCGCCAGCCTGCAGCGTGCCGTCTTCGGACACCGCGCCGGCAGTCTGGCCGCCCAGCACGGCGGTGTCGTTGGCGCCGATGAACTCGAAGCTCAGGGTTTGTGCCGCTTGGGCGCCGAATTCGTCGGTCACGGTGACGTTGTAGTTGGCACTGGCGTGTTCGCCAGCCTTGAGCGCGTCCAGCATGGCCGCTACGCCTTCGAAACTGTAGGCGCCGGTGGCGGCGTCCAGGGTCAGGGAGCCCAGGGCGCTGGCGCCGCTGAAGGCGAAGGCCAGCGAGGCACCGTGGTCGGCGTCGGACGCGGCCAGCAGGCCGGACGCGCCGACGGGACCGGCGGCGGCGGCGTCGTCATGGAAGACGGCAGCGGCCACGCTGGCCAGGACAGGCGCGTCATTGGCGCCGGCGATCTGCACCGTGGCGACCGCGGTGCTCAGCGCGCCGTTGCCCATCTGGACGGTGTAGGTGAAGGTATCGGTGAAGGTCTCGCCTTGCGCCAGGCTTTGCAGGTTCAAGCCGCTGGCGTCGTAATGCACAGTGCCGTCGGTGTTGATCGAAATGACGGCGCCGCTGGCCGATACCGCGCTGGCGGTGGCAGCCAGTTGCGTGCCTGCGGCCAGAGTCGTGGTGTTCTGCTGCAGGGAGTACAGCTTGGCGGCGCCGGGATCGTTGCCCAGCACGGCCAGGTTGGCCACGCTGCCGTCTTCGCTCAAGCCAGTGGCCGCCGCGCTAAACAGGTCGTCTTTTGCCGCGCCGGTGAGGATAGCGACTTTCTGAGTGGTCTTTGCAGCCATGTAGTACTCCTATGAGCGGACACGCGTCGTGCCCCGGTATTGTGATTTGGTGATGCTGCCATCCGCAGCATTTCCCCCAACGCAACCCGGCCATCTCAAGGAGATCCGTAGCTTTCCGACCCCGCATCGCTGCGGGAGTGGCTAGACGTAATTATAACGATATTTTCGCAAAAGAAACCAAAATTATAAATAAACAATGAAACTTTCTTTTTTACAACACACTCCCAGCTGGCGGCATCATCAATAAGGAACGTAGGCGATGCCGTTCTGTATGGCGCCGATCACCTGCGCGACATTTTCGGGACTCTCGCTGAAATCGACCAGCAACTGGCTGCGGGCCACGCCCGCGCCGAGCGCGTGGACCCAGAAGTCGAAACCAGCCTGCTCCGGCTCGCGGTGCAGCACGTTCTGGTAAAGCTCGGCGACGAATTCCGTGGCCGAGGGATTGCTGCCGTACAGCCCGGCATACTCCGGGCTGCCCAGGAAGGACGCGGCCACGTCGCGCAGCGCGACCCCGCCGTCCATGGCGTGGATCCAGAAGCCGAGGCCGGGCAGGTCCGGCGCGCGGTCGAATGCGGCCTGGTACAAGCGGTAGGCCTGGCCGGCGTTGCCGTCGGTGTCGAATGCGATGTTGTGTCCGCCCAACATCAGGCGCTGCTCGCCGAACTGCAGCCCGACGCCCTCGTCGCCGAAATAGAATGCAGTCTGGGCCGCGTCGCCCAGATCCTGCTGCTGCCCGTTGACCAGGAAGGCCCCGACCGCGTACGGCATGTTGCCGGAGGTCGCCTGCGGCGCCAAGGTCAGCGCCAGGAAAGCGCCCGCCGCCGCGCCATTGGCGGCGCTGCCGGAAATGGTCAGCACGCCCATACCGCCGTTTTCATCGCTGCTGACCACCAGGCCCTCCATGCTGCCCCCGACCAGTTCGGCGCCGACGAAATGGGCGACCGCCGGATCATAATGGAGCTGGAAACTGATCGCATTGCCGCCGTCCGTCCACGCCTGCGACGCGACCGACAGCACCACGTTGCCACCGGTATAGGCCGAGGCCACGCTCGCCGTTGCCGCACTCGGCGTGCCGCCCGTCACCTCGAAACCGGTGGCCAAGCCCAACGCGGCGAGCTGGGCCGCGCTGTATTCGGTGCTGTTGCCGCTCTGGTCGGTCACCACGGCAGACAGCAAGTGGTAGGCGCCGGTACCGGTCGAGGCGGACAGTTGGCCGCTGTAGGCCGAGCTTTCACGCGTGCCGTCCCAGAAGGTGTCGGCGCCGCCGGCCATCAGGCCGCCGACCGACACCGTCGCGCCGGTGGTCGAGTCAAGCTGGAGATTGCGGTCGAAATAGAGCTCGACGCCGGCCACGCCGCTGCCGCCCGCGTCCTGCGCCTGCGCGGAGAAAACGATGGCGCCGGCGCCATTGCTCAGATCCACGGTGCCCGGCAGTGTCAGGCCGGTCAGCACCGGCGCGCTGGTGTCGGCCACCCCGCCGCTCACGGTGACGGCCGTGTTCTGGCCCATGGCGATCAAATCGCTCTCGTAGTAGTGGCGCGCGTTGCCGGCCTGGTCGATCACCTCCACGTCGTACACACGGTAGACGCCGTTAGGCGTGGCCGTACTGAGCGGCAACACCGCGCTGGCCACGGTCGGTGTAGCGTCGCCGAACACGTCGGCGCCGCCCGGCAGGCCGACCACGACCGCGCCCGTCGGCCCGAGCGGCGAAACCGGCGACTGCTGCAGCCAGACGCGCGCCATGCGCATGCCGGAGCCGTACGTTTCGTCGCGCGCATCCACCCGGAACGCCAGGTCGGCCTGGCCCAGGCTGAGGTCGATGGTGGCGGGGAGTTTGAAACTGGTCAGGCGGGGTGCGATGGTGTCCATGACTGCGGAGCTCCGGTGGGTTGATTGGTTGCCGTACGGCAATTCAATCAGGCTACCACCGGCATATCGGAACAATCAATGCCACGCGCGCGGCTAACCGGCAGTACGTTGACCGCCGGTTCACAGCTGTTATTTTTTTGGCTTGAGTTCGATTTCGAACAACTTGGGCCACAGCTTGCCGGTGACGAACAGGCGCCGTTTGGCGCTGTCATAGGCGATGCCGTTGAGGACGTTGTCGCCGCCCGGCTCGACGCCGGCCTTGGCGGCCAGGCCCGTCAAATCGATCCAGCCGACCACGCGGCCGCTGAAGGGATCGATGCGGGCGATCTTGTCGGTTTGCCAGATGTTGGCGTAGATCTGCCCTTCCACCCACTCCAGCTCGTTAATCTGCGTGACCGGCTCGCCGTCGGCGGTGACGCGGATGCGGCGCGTCTGCTGCATGGTCTTCGGGTCCAGCACGCGGATAGTGGCGCTGCCATCGCTCATGTAGATACGCTCGCCGTCGGTGGCCAGCGCCCAGCCTTCGCCGGGGTAGGAGAAAGTCTGCTTGAGCTGCAGGGTCTCGCTGTCGAACACGAAGCCTGTCTGGCTGGTCCAAGTCAGGCCGATGATGACGTTGCCGATCGCCGTAATGCCTTCGCCGAAGAACTGCTGCGGAATGTCTGTCTTTAACAACACCTTGCCGGTTTCCAGCGCCACCTTGCGCACCGAGGAGCGGCCGTTCAGCCCGGTGCTTTCGTACAGGATGCCGTCGCGGAACAGCAAGCCCTGCGTGAAAGCCTGCGCGTCGTGCGGATAGCTGCGCTTGATGTCGTAGCCGTAGACCGGCACAGCGGCGTGGGCCACTGCGGATATGGCCGGCATTGCGCCAGCCAGCGCCAGCGCGGCCAGCTTGGGAAGAAAACGCGTCACGTCAGACATCCCACAGCTCCCCGTTCGGATTGGTGCGCGGCGGCGTGACGCCGAAGTGCTGGTAGGCCGCCGCCGTGGCCACCCGGCCGCGCGGCGTGCGCTGCAGATAGCCTTGCTGGATCAGATACGGTTCCAGCACATCCTCGATGGTGTCGGCCGCTTCGCCGATGGCAGCGGCCAGGTTGCCGATACCCACCGGGCCGCCGGCGAATTTGAACAGCACCGCCTCCAGCAGCTTGCGGTCCATCACGTCGAAACCGACGGTGTCCACGTCCAGCATGACCAGCGCGGCGGCGGCGACATCCCTCGTGATGTCGCCGTTGCCCTTCACTTCCGCGTAGTCGCGCACGCGGCGCAGCAGGCGGTTGGCGATGCGCGGCGTGCCGCGCGCGCGGCGCGCGATTTCGGCCGCCCCGTCCGGATCCATCTTCGCCTTCAGCAGCGCGGCGCTGCGGATGACGATCCTGGTCAGCTCGGGCACGGTGTAGAACTCCAGCCGCGCGACGATGCCGAAGCGGTCGCGCAGCGGGTTGGTCAGCATGCCGGCACGCGTGGTGGCGCCGACCAGCGTGAACGGCTGCAGGTCCAGCTTGACGGAACGTGCCGCCGGCCCCTCGCCTATCATGATGTCGATCTGGTAGTCTTCCAGCGCCGGGTACAGGATTTCCTCGACCACCGGCGACAGGCGGTGGATCTCGTCGATGAACAGCACGTCGTTCGCTTCCAGGTTGGTCAGGATGGCGGCCAGGTCGCCCGGACGCTCCAGCACCGGGCCTGAGGTCTGGCGCAGGTTCACGCCCATCTCGCGCGCGATGATGTTGGCCAGGGTGGTCTTGCCCAGGCCGGGCGGGCCGAACAGCAAGGTGTGGTCCAGCGCTTCCTTGCGGCCGCGCGCGGCGGCGATGAAGATCTCCAGCTGGTCGCGGATCTTGGACTGCCCGACATATTCATCGAGATGCTTGGGCCGCAGCGCGCGTTCTATCGCCTCTTCATTCGGCGACGACGGCGCGGCGTCGATGATGCGCTGCTCTGTGAAATTGTCGGTCTGGATACTCATTGTTCAATTACCGGTAGATGGACCCATTGTCATTCCCGCGCAAGCGGGAATCCATACACGGCATCGGGTAGCTCGCGGCGTATGGGTTCCCGCGGGGGCGCCGAGCCCTGCGCGGGAACGACATGCTAACTTAACCTTTAGAGAGCGCCTTCAGCGCCTGCTTGATGCCGTCCGACACGCCGGCTCCGGCGGGTACGGTCTTCAGCGCCAGCAGCGCTTCCTTGTCAGAATACCCCAAAGCGATGAGCGCGTTCAGGATGTCCGACTGCGCGTCGTGCACCGGGTGCGCGTGGCCGGCGCCGAGGTCCGCGCCCAGCTTGCCTTTCAGTTCCAGCAGCAGGCGTTCGGCGGTCTTCTTGCCGATGCCGGGCACTTTCACCAGGCGGCCCGATTCCTGCAGCGTGACCGCCTGCGCCAGGTCGGGTATCGTCATGCCGGACAGGATGGACAGCGCGGTGCGCGCGCCGACGCCGCTGATCTTGATCAGCTGGCGGAACACGGCGCGCTCCTCCGCGTTGCCAAAGCCGAACAGCAGGTGCGCGTCCTCGCGGATGGCCTGGTGGGTGAACAGCACCACCTTCTCGCCCACGCCGGGCAGGTTGTAGAAGGTGCTCATGGGCACGTCGACTTCATAGCCTACGCCTTGCACGTCCACCAGCAGTTGCGGCGGATTTTTTTCAAGCAGGATGCCGGAGAGACGTCCGATCATGTGTGAACCTTAAAGTATTTGTTTAGTCGACCAGGCGGCCGCGCCGCATGCGCAGGCCGGCCAGCGGGCTCGCGGCCTGGCCGGCCTTGCCCGGCAGCGCACCGGCCAGCGCGATCAGCGCCAGCGCATCATAGCTGTTCGCATGGCAGATCGCCACGCCGAGCGCGTCGGCCGCGTCCGAGCCGGGCAGGCCGGGCAGCGACAGCAGGCGCGCGACCATGTCCTGCACCTGCGCCTTGTCGGCCTTGCCGGTGCCGACCACGGCCTGCTTGAGCTGGGTGGGCGAGTATTCGGCCACGCTGAGGCCGTTGCTCACCAGCGCGCAAATGGCGGCGCCGCGCGCCTGGCCCAGCAGCAGGGTCGATTGGGGATTGACGTTGACGAAGACTTTCTCGATAGCCGAACAGTCCGGCTGGTAGGTCGCCGCGACTTCGCTCACGCCGTCCAGTATCACCTTCAGCCGGGCCGGCAGGTCGCCCTCGCCCGACTTGATGGTGCCGGACGCGATATAGCGCAGCTTCGCCCCCTGCTTGTGAATGACGCCAAAGCCGGTCGTGCGCAAGCCAGGGTCGATGCCGAGAATAATCATGCTGGGATTGTACATCAACAACATCGCCGGCAAGCAGCAAAAGCTGTATATAAGCACAGTGCAAAAAAGCGGGGCCGGACAGGTTTCCCGGTCCGGCCCCGCTTTCGGAACACTGATGGCAGCTTATTTGTAAATCAATGGCGGAAGTGGCGGGTGCCGGTGTACAGCATCACCACGCCGCGCTCGTCGGCGGCGTCGATCACTTCCTGGTCGCGCATGGAACCGCCCGGCTGGATCACGCAGGTCGCGCCCGCGTCCACCACCACGTCGAGGCCGTCGCGGAAGGGGAAGAAGGCGTCCGACGCCACCACCGAACCGGCCAGGGCCAGGCCGGCGTTCTGCGCCTTGATCGAAGCGATGCGCGCGGAGTCGATGCGGCTCATCTGGCCGGCGCCCACGCCCAGGGTCATGTTATTGCCGCAGAATACAATCGCGTTCGACTTGACGTACTTGGCCACGCGCCAGGCAAACATCAGGTCCTGCAGCTGCTGCTGGGTAGGCTGCAGCTTGGTGACCACTTTCAGGTCGGCCAGCAGCACGTTCTTCGCGTCGGCCGACTGCACCAGCAGGCCGCCGCCCACGCGCTTGAAGTCCATGGCGTTCACGCCGTTGCCCAGCGGGATTTCCAGCAGGCGCACGTTCTGCTTGGCCGACAGGATCTGCTTGGCGTCGGCCGTGAACGACGGCGCGATCAGCACTTCGACGAACAGCTTGGCCAGTTCGGTGGCGGCGGCGCCGTCCACTTCCACGTTGAAGGCGATGATGCCGCCGAAGGCCGAGGTCGGGTCGGTCTGCAGCGCGCGCTTGTACGCGTCCACCGCGTTGGCGCCCAGTGCCACGCCGCACGGGTTGGCGTGCTTGACGATGACGCAGGCGGCCGACTGGTCGAAGCTGCCCATCGACTTCACGCATTCCCACGCGGCGTCCGCGTCGGCGATGTTGTTGTACGACAGTTCCTTGCCCTGCAGCTGGGTGTAGTTGGCCAGCGCGCCGGCGACCGGCGCCACGTCGCGGTAGAACGCGGCGGACTGGTGCGGGTTTTCGCCGTAGCGCATGTCCTGCACTTTTTCATAGTGCGCGTTCAGCGTCTGCGGGTAGGCGGCGCGGTTCGCGTGCGAACGGTCCGGGCCCAGGCTGGTCAGGTAGTTGGTGATGGCGCCGTCGTAGGCCGCCGTGTGCGCGTAGACCTTCTTGGCCAGCATGAAACGGGTTTCATAGCTGACGTAGCCGGGCGCGGCGTCCGTGGTCTTCATCTCGGCCAGCACCACGCCGTAGTCGGACGGATCGCAGATGACGATCACGTCCTTGTGGTTCTTGGCCGCCGAACGCAGCATGGCCGGACCGCCGATGTCGATGTTCTCGATGGCGTCGTCCAGCGTGCAGCTGTCCTTGGCCACGGTGGCCTGGAAGGGATACAGGTTCACCACCACCAGGTCGATGGTCGGAATGCCGTGCTCTTCCAGCTTGGCCATGTGCTCGGGGAAGTCGCGGCGCGCGAGGATGCCGCCGTGGACTTTCGGGTGCAGCGTCTTCACGCGGCCATCCAGCATTTCCGGGAAACCGGTGTAGTCGGCCACTTCGGTCACCGGCACGCCGTTGTCGGCGAGCAGCTTGGCGGTGCCGCCGGTGGACAGGATGTTGACGCCCATGGCGGACAGGGCACGGGCGAAGTCCAGGACGCCGGTCTTGTCGGAGACGGAGATGAGAGCTTGTTTAATCATGGCTGTGGCTAGTTTGTTGAGTGTTCGGTTGAGACCAACGGTGGGAACTCCCCGGCAGCAACGGCCGGTCACAGCCATGCAAGCCGGGACGTCAGCGGGGCCTTACAGCAGGCCGTGTTCCTGCAATTTTTTCCGCAAAGTATTGCGATTGATGCCCAGCATCTGCGCGGCGTGCGACTGGTTGCCGTCGGCGCGCGTCATCACGACTTCGAGTATCGGACGTTCCACGGTCAGCACGACCATGTCATAGATGTTCGACGCTTGTTGCTCGCCCAAGTCGTTGAAGTAATCTTCCAGGGATTTCTGGACGACTTCCTGAATGCTTTCTTTGCTCATTTTTATATATTTCTGCTAATTAATCTGCCAGGCTGGCACCGGTCAGGCGGCCAGCTGTTCTTCGGCGAGGCGGTATTGTAACCGTTCGCCATACTTCCATTGCGATTCAAAAAATTCTTTAACCGACAGCAACTGTTCCTGCGTGGACTCCAGGCGGTTCATGCGCTGGCGGAATTCCTCGCCGCCTGCCAGGTCGCGCACATACCAGCCGATGTGCTTGCGCGCGGTCAGCATGCCCTTGCGTTCGCCGTAAAAAGCGTAGTGCGCCTGCAGGTGCTCGTCCATCAGCGCCGCCACTTCGGCCACCAGCGGCGCCGGCAGGTGGGTGCCGGTGCGCAGGTAGTGGTCGATCTCGCGGAAAATCCATGGGCGGCCTTGCGCGGCGCGGCCCACCATCACCGCATCGGCGCCGGTCCTGTCCAGAACATAACGGGCTTTCTCGGGCGAGGTGATGTCGCCGTTGGCCACCACGGGGATGCCGGCGGCCGCCTTGACGGCGGCGATGGTGTCGTACTCGGCGTCGCCGGTGTAGCCGTCGGCGCGGGTGCGGCCGTGCAAGGTCAGCATGCGGATGCCGGCCTGCTCGGCGATGCGCGCGATGCGCAGGGCATTCCTGTTTTCGCGGTCCCAGCCGGTACGGAATTTCAGCGTGACGGGCACGTCCACCGCATTGACCACCGCATGCAGGATGCGCTCGACCAGGTCCTCGTGCGGCAACAGGGCCGAACCGCACCAGTTGTTGCACACTTTCTTGACCGGGCAGCCCATGTTGATGTCGATGATCTGGGCGCCCTTGTCAACGTTGTATTTTGCGCAATCGGCCAGTTCCTGCGGGTCGGCGCCGGCGATCTGCACCGCCTTCGGCTCCATTTCCCCGGCATGGTCGATGCGGCGCGAGCTCTTTTCAGACGCCCACACGCGCGGGTTCGAGGCCGCCATCTCCGACACGGCGTAACCGGCGCCCAGCTCTTTGCAGAGCTGGCGGTATGGCCTGTCCGTCACGCCGGCCATGGGGGCGACGAAGACGTTGTTGCGAAGTATATGAGGGCCGATTTGCACTGGTGGAGCCTAAAGGTGGGATGGGGAAACCGTCTATTCTACCCGAAGGGGTGCTCAAATAATAAGCACTATTTAATCTGATACGCATGCTTGAGCAGCGTATCGCTTATGAAACTGAGTTTCCTTGCGTAAATTATAAGCACGGGCGTGCGACATACCTTGTCGTGCCCGCGCAGGCGGGCGGCGGCACATCGGCTAAATGATGTCGTCCAGGACGAGCTGTTCGAGGTGAGCGGTGTCGCCCCAGTGTTTGAGCGCCAGTTTGCCGTTATCGAAAGTGAAACGGTTGATGCCGGCGTTCTTGACCTGGAAGTCGCGCGGGCTGTCCAAGGTCATGCCGGTGGCGGCGCGGTACGCGCATTCCAGCACGCCGCCGTGCGCCACGATGGCGATGGTTTGCCCCGGATGCCGCTCGGCCCAGGCGGCGATGCCATCCGTGCAGCGGTCGTGGAACTGGCGGAAGCTTTCGGCCACGCGCGCGCCCGCCGGCGGCACGGCGTCGATGTCGCGCGCCTGCCAGGCGGCGAACTCGGCCGGATAAGTGCGCTCGATGTCCGCATACAGCATGCCTTCGAACACGCCGTAGCAGCGCTCGCGCAACTGGACGTCCTGCTGGACGGTGCGGGCCGGATGGCCGTGGTGGCCCGCTACCGCCTGCGCCGTCTGCAGCGCGCGCTGCAGGTCGCTCGAAATGATGGCATGCAGCGGCTCGTCGGCCAGCGCGCGCGCCAGCGCCTCGGCCTGGCGCTGCCCCTCGTCGTTCAGTGGGATGTCGATGTGGCCCTGCAGGCGGCGCACGGCGTTCCACGCCGTTTCGCCGTGGCGTATCAATAAGATGCTGGTAGTCATGTAACCCTGATTTAGCGCGCCTGGGGATTCAGGCTGTAGGCGCCTATGGTTTGTGCTTCGTCCAGGATATGGCCGCGCATCGCGATGCTCGCCTCCAGGCAGGTGAAGCGTCCTTCCAGCGGCAGCCGCGGCACATCGAGCGCATACAGCCGGAACACATAATGGTGCACGCGCAGGTCGTTCCATGGCGGGCAGGGGCCATCATAACCGAAATACTCGCCCGCCATGGCGGGGTCGCCCGCAAACCAGTCGGTGTAGTCGTTCAGGCCGTGGCGCAGCTGGTGCTGGCCGCCGTTGAACACCACCAGCGGCGCGTCCGGTCCGGGTTTCCCCCTCGGCACGACGCCGTTGGACAACTGGCCCGCCGCGATGGTGCTCAGTTCGGGCGGGATGTCGACCAGGCTCCAGTGGTAAAAGTCGCTGCGCGGCAAGTCCGGCGACAGCAGCTTGCCTTCCTGGTTGGCGTCGGCCGCATCGGCCGGCGCGTCGCCGTCGATGCACAGCAGCAGCAGCGACTGGGTGCCGTTCGGCACCTCGCTCCAGGCCAGGTGCGGATTGCGGTTGGCCGCCAGTCTGATGCGCTTGGCCGGATCCGGCTCGGCAAACGCGAATTCGGCGGGGATGACACCGCCGTTCCTGAAAGAATCACTCCACAGCTTCATCACCGCCTCCTCGTTAGACCCGCTTCGGGTCGACCTGCAGCCAGAACGTCACCGGTCCATCGTTCGTCAGCGACACCTTCATGTCGGCGCCGAACCGCCCCGTCGCCACTTGCGCATGCTTGCGCCGCGCCTGCTCCACGAAATACGCGAACAGGCGCGCGCCATCCGCCGGGGCGGCGGCTGGCGTGAACGACGGGCGCGTGCCAGACCTGGTGTCCGCCGCCAGCGTGAACTGCGGCACCAGCAGCAAGCCGCCGGCGACATCGGTCACGCTGCGGTTCATCTTGCCCGCCTCGTCCGCAAACACGCGGTAGCCCAGCAGCTTGGCCAGCAGGGCGTCCGCTTCCTTCTCGGTGTCGCCGCGCTCGGCGCACACCAGTACCATCAGGCCGGCGTCGATGGCGCCGACCAGCCCGCCCTCGACCACCACCGTGGCGCTGCTGACGCGCTGCAGCAGCCCTATCATGCCGTCAAGGTGACGCGCGCGAACTTGCGCTTGCCCACTTGCAGCACGAACACGCCGGCGTCCAGCTTCAGCGCCTTGTCGCTGACGACCGCGCCGTCCACGCGCACGCCGCCCTGGTCCACCATGCGGCTCGCTTCCGACACCGAGGCGCACAGCCCGGCCTGCTTGAGCAGCTGGGCGATGCCGGCCGGCGCGCCGGACAGGGCGATGTCGGCCACGTCGTCCGGTATGCCGCCCTTGGAACGGTTGACGAAGTCGGCCAGCGCATCCTCGGCCGCCTGGCGCGAATGGAAGCGCTCGACGATCTCCTGCGCCAGCGCCACTTTCGCGTCGCGCGGGTTGCCACCCTGCTCCACGGCGCGTTTCATCGCCGCTACTTCTTCGATCGATTTCCACGACAAGAGTTCGAAATATCGCCACATCATGACGTCGGAGATGCTCATCAGTTTAGCGAACATCGTGTTGCCCGGTTCGGTGATGCCGATGTAATTGTTCTTCGACTTGGACATTTTTTCGACACCGTCCAAACCTTCCAGCAGCGGCATGGTCAAAATGCACTGAGGCTCCTGGCCATAATCTTTTTGCAGCTCGCGGCCCACCAGCAGGTTGAATTTCTGGTCGGTGCCACCAAGTTCCAGGTCAGCCTTGAGGGCCACGGAATCGTAGCCCTGCATGAGCGGGTACAGGAATTCGTGGATCGAGATCGGCGTGCCGCTCTTGAAGCGCTTGGTGAAGTCGTCGCGCTCCATCATGCGCGCCACGGTGTAGCGCGAGGACAGCTGTATCATGCCGCGCGCGCCGAGCGGGTCGCACCACTCGGAGTTGTAGCGGATTTCGGTCCTGGCAGGGTCCAGCACCAGCGAAGCCTGCTTGAAGTAGGTGGCGGCGTTGGCTTCGATCTGCTCGCGCGTCAGTGGCGGACGGGTGGCGTTGCGGCCGGACGGGTCGCCGATCATGGAGGTGAAATCGCCGATCAGGAAGATCACCTGGTGGCCCAGGTTTTGCAGCTGACGCATCTTGTTCAGCACTACGGTGTGGCCCAGGTGCAAGTCGGGCGCGGTCGGGTCCAGGCCCAGTTTGATGCGCAGCGGCACGCCGCTTTGTTCGGAGCGCGCCAGTTTCTGCGCGAATTCACTCTCGATCAGCAGCTCATCGACGCCGCGTTTGGTGATGGCCAGGGCTGCCTGGACGCTGTCGGACAGCGGCAGTGCCGTGGAGGAAGCCTTCTTGGGCGTGTCGGTGCTAGTAGCCATAGGGGGTGACGAAATCTCGTGAAAATGTAGGATGAGTCCGATAGTTTGATATAATTCGCGATCCCATCAATCTTGCCGCATGAAAATCCAACAAGACGACAACTATAAAAATATCAAGGTCCGGAACAGTTCAAGCGGTAAATTTTAACTGATTGCATGAACCATATAAACAAATTCACAAGCTCACGCTTGGTCAACTTGCTAGGTTCGACGCGCAAGGCGCGCATCATGAGTGCATCGGCGATCTTCCTTGCCGTGTGCGCCTTCGGTGCGGCCGGCGTCGCGCCGCTCGCGCCGGACGCGGCGGATCTACCGGTCAAGTCCATCTCCCAGAACCTCGAACTGCCCAATATCTCCGCGCAAATCGGCGCCCTCGAACAGCAGGAATCCACCGAAAAGTACGTCCACGAAGAACGCATCCGCGCCGGCGACTCGCTCGCCACGCTGATGACGCGCCTCGGCGTGGAAGACGACGCGGCCGAAACCTTCATCAAGAAGGACAAGGTCGCCAAGGGCGTCATGCAGCTGAAAACCGGCAAGCGCGTGCAAGCGCAAACCGACGAGAACGGCAACCTGGTGTGGCTGCGCGCCACCGTGGTCGACAGCAAGGACACGCCGGTCAAGAACATCCTGGTCAGCCGCAAGGGCGAAGGTTTCGTCGCCAGCGAAGAAGCGGCCAAGCTGGAACGCCGCGTGGAAATGCACGCGCGCACCATCAATTCCACGCTGTTCGCGGCCACCGACGCCAGCAACGACGGCGCCAAGCTGCCCGACACCGTGGTGCACCAGATCGTGGAGATGTTCTCGACCAACATCGATTTCCGTTCCGACCTGAAGCGCGGCGACCATTTCAACGTGGTCTACGAAACGTTCTGGCAGGATGGCGAGTTCATCCGTGCCGGCCGCATCCTGGCCGGTGAATTCACCAACCGCGGCGTGACCTACCAGTCGGTCTGGTTTGAAGATCCGAGCAGCAACCAGGGTGGCGGCTACTACAGCTTCGACGGCAAGTCCCTGAAAAAAGCCTTCCTCAAGTCGCCGCTGGAGTTCTCCCGTATCTCGTCCGGCTTCTCGATGCGCGTGCACCCGATTTCGGGCAACTGGAAGGCCCACAAAGGCATCGACTTCGCGGCCGCGACCGGCACGCCTATCCGCGCCTCCGGCGACGGCGTGGTGGACTTCGCCGGCACCCAGGGCGGCTACGGCAACCTGGTCGTGCTGAAGCACTGGTCCAACTACACCACCGCTTACGCCCACATGAGCCGCTTCGCGCCGGGCCTGAAGAAAGGCGCCAAGGTCAGCCAGGGCGACGTGATCGGCTATGTCGGCAGCACCGGCTGGTCGACCGGCGCCCACCTGCACTACGAGTTCCGGGTAGGCGGCGACGCCAAGGATCCGACCAAGCTGAACGTGCAAGCGCAAGCCCCGCTGACCGCGGCCGAGCTGAGCCGCTTCAAAACCGTCTCCGGCGACATGATGCACCGCTTCGCGCTGCTGCGCCCGACCAATGCCAACGCAGGCAGCCTGGCCGCAAAATAAAGCAGTCCGCAAGAGAACAAGACGGCGCCAGCAACGGCGCCGTTTTTTTTGCCTGTCAGAAAAAAGGAGCCTGGCCCTTTTTAAAATTTGACCCTGGCCCCTTTTCCGCTGGGCTGAGGCACAATAGTGGAAAACTATTGGGAGACGCGGATGAGCCTTTATATCGGGTTGATGTCGGGTACCAGCCTGGATGGCGTGGACGGCGTGCTGGTGGACTTTTGGGCCGGCGCGGCGCGCACCATGGCGGCGGCTTATGTGCCCTTCCCGCCCGCGCTGCGCGCCGAGTTGATGGCGCTGCAGGCGGCCAGCCCGAACGAACTGGAACGCGAGGCGCTGGCGGCCAACAAGCTGGCCGGACTTTATGCCGAGTGCGTGCAGGCTGTGCTGACCCAGGCCGACATGAAACCGGCCGACGTGCGGGCCATCGGTTCGCACGGCCAGACCATACGCCACCGGCCCGAACTGGGCTACACGCGCCAGACCGGCAACCCGGCGCTGCTCGCGGAGCTGTGCGGCATCGACGTGGTGGCGGACTTCCGCAGCCGCGACGTGGCTGCCGGCGGCCAGGGCGCGCCGCTGGTGCCGGCCTTCCACCAGGCCATGTTCAGCCAGGAGGGCAAGCTGCGCGTGCTGGCCAATATCGGCGGCATCGCCAACATCAGCGTGCTGCGCGGCGACGGCAAGGCGACCGGCTTCGATACCGGCCCCGGCAATGTGCTGATGGATGCGTGGATATTGCGCCATAAGGGCAAGGCTTACGACGAGGACGGCGCCTGGGCCGCGTCGGGCCAGGTGATCCAGCCGCTGCTCGACGCGATGCTGCGCGAACCCTATTTCGCCCTGCCCGCCCCCAAGAGCACGGGACGCGACCTGTTCCACGCGGACTGGCTGGACGCGCAGCTGGCGCCCTACGCCTCGGCCGCGCCGCAGGACGTGCAAGCCACGCTGGCGCGCCTGACCGTGGTGTCGCTGGCGAACGCGATCCGCGAGCATGCGCCGAAGACGGAAGCGCTGTATATCTGCGGCGGCGGCGCCTATAACTGCACGCTGATGCGCGAGCTGGCCGCCGAACTGGGCGCGGGAACCAGCGTGGATTCGACCGCCGCGCTGGGCGTGGAGCCGAACCGCATGGAAGCACTGGCTTTCGCGTGGCTGGCGTTCCGCTTCAATGAGCGGCTGGCGGGTAATCTGCCTGCCGTCACCGGGGCGCGCGGCGAACGCGTGCTCGGCGCGCTCTATCCGCGCTGACGCCGCATTCCAGGTCGGCCAGCGCGGCGTCGCCGACGCCCGCGCAAAAACGCCGCCCCAGCGCAAAACGGCGGACCAAGCAAGCATGTCCGCCGTACGAGTTTCCCCAATACCGCCGCAGCGGCCTCACATCACTTTATGCCGAGAACGAGGAGCCGCAGCCGCAGGTCGACGTGGCGTTCGGGTTCTTGATGACGAATTGCGCGCCTTCCAGATCGTCCTTGTAGTCGATCTCGGCACCGATCAGGTACTGGTAGCTCATCGAGTCGATCAGCAGCTGCACGCCGTTCTTGTCCATCGTGGTGTCGTCTTCGTTGACGATTTCATCGAACGTGAAACCATACTGGAAGCCCGAGCAGCCGCCGCCCTGCACGAATACGCGCAGTTTCAGGTCGGGATTGCCCTCTTCTTCGATCAGTTGCGCAACCTTCTGCGCGGCGCTGTCGGTGAACACGATAGGGACCGGGATTACTTCGTCTTGCACTTCGGCTACTGCATTCATTTGGTACTCCTCAAAATTCATACGGCCATTATAGACCTTAGTGGGAACTCATGCTGTCGGGGCCTGCTTTCCCCGGCTGCGTTTGGTTCTCCGGCAACACTTTGTCCTCAGATGGGGGCTGCGACCCGGTTCTACCAGTGGCAATCGGGAGCCCGGCCTTGCTCGCCGCCTCCAGCAAGGCGTCGCGCTCGGCGGTGACGCGGACCAGTTCCGCCTGCACCAGCGCCAGCTGATCCTGCGCGGCGGGCGCACCCCGGCTGGCGCCGAAGATGCGCTGGCCCAGGTCGATGCCCCACACCAGCAGCACGCCGGCCAGCGCCAGCACGACGGCCACGGCGGCGGCGCGCTTGAGCAGCGGCGCCTTGTGCTCGACCAGCACGGTTTCCGGCGCCGCAGCCCCGGAACCCTGCCATTTGCCTTTTTCCACGACGTGCTTACGGCAGCAGCGCGATGTTGTCCAGGCCCATGCCTTCTTCCAGGCCGAACATCAAGTTCATGCACTGCACGGCCTGGCCGGACGCGCCCTTGACCAGGTTGTCCTGCACCACCAGCACGACGACGGTATCGCCGTTGTCCGGGCGGTGCAGCGCCAGGCGCAGCATATTGGCGCCGCGCGTGCTGCGGGTTTCCGGGTGCGAGCCGAAGGGCATCACGTCCACGAAAGGCTGGTCCTTGTAGGCGTCCTCGAACAGCGCCTGCAGCGCCTCGTTGGTCACGTCCTTGTTCAGGCGCGCGTACAGCGTGGAATGCATGCCGCGTATCATCGGCACCAGGTGGGGCGTGAAGATCAGCCTGACCTTGTCGCTGCTGAAGCGCTGCAGCTGGGCCACAGTCTCGGGCGTGTGGCGGTGGCCGGACACGCCGTAGGCCTTGAAGTTGTCGCTGGCCTCGGAGAACAGCGTGCCGATCTCGGCCTTGCGGCCGGCGCCGGACACGCCGGACTTGCAGTCGGCGATCAGGTTGCCCGCGTCGACGATGCCGGCCTTGAGCAGCGGCACGAAGCCCAGCTGCATGGTGGTCGGGTAGCAGCCCGGGTTGGCGATCAGCTTGGCGCCCTTGACGTCTTCGCGGTTCAGCTCCGGCAGGCCGTAGACGGCCTGCTCGATCAGCTGCGGCGCGGTGTGCGGAATCTTGTACGTCTTTTCAAATACGGCCTGGTCCTTGATGCGGAAGTCCGCCGCCAGGTCGATCACCTTGACGCCGGCCTTCAGCAGCGCGGGCGCCTGCTCCATGGCGACGCCGTGCGGGGTGGCGAAGAACACCACGTCGCACTGGCTCAGGTCGACCTTGTCCGGCGCCGAGAACGCCAGGTTGACGCGGCCGCGCAGGGAAGGATACATGTCAGCCACCGGCAAACCATCCTCTTTGCGCGACGTGATTGCCGTCAGCTGCACTTGGGGGTGGACGGCCAACAATCGCAGCAGTTCCACTCCGGTGTATCCGGTGCCGCCGACGATGCCAACTTTGATCATGTTCTTTCCTTGGGAGTAAATGAAGAGGGGGTGCCCATTTTAGCAGGGCTGAAAAAAAACCGCCCGGCGTACCGGGCGGCTTTTTCGACAGCATGTGCCGAAACACATGCCGAAAGAAGCAGATTAACGCTTCGAGAATTGCTTTGCGCGACGTGCTTTGCGCAGACCGACTTTTTTACGTTCAACTTCGCGTGCATCGCGGGTAACGAAGCCGGCACGTGCCAGGTCGCCCTTCAGCGTTGCATCGTAGTCGATCAGTGCGCGGGTGATGCCGTGACGCACAGCGCCTGCCTGGCCGGACTCGCCGCCGCCGTGTACGTTGACTTTGATGTCAAAACGCTCGACGTTGCCGGTCAGTTCCAGTGGTTGACGGATGACCATCAGGCCGGTTTCGCGGGAGAAGTACTCAGCCGCTGGCTTGCCGTTAACGATGATTTGGCCAGTGCCTGCTTTGATGAAGACGCGAGCCACTGCACTCTTGCGACGGCCGGTGCCGTAGTTGTAGTTACCGATCATGTCAGTTCCTTAGATTTCGAGTGCTTTAGGTTGCTGAGCAGCGTGCGGGTGCGAACCCTCGGCGTACACTTTCAGCTTCTTGATCATTGCGTAGCCCAGCGGGCCCTTAGGCAGCATGCCTTTGACAGCTTTTTCCAGGGCGCGGCCCGGGAAGCGCTGTTGCATTTTCAGGAAGTTCGTCTCGTAGATGCCACCTGGGTAGCCCGAGTGACGGTAGTAGGTCTTCTCGGTTGCCTTGGTGCCGGTCACGCGCAGTTTGCCTGCGTTGATGATGACGATGAAGTCACCGGTGTCGACGTGCGGGGTGAACTCTGGCTTATGCTTGCCGCGCAGTCGGCGTGCCACTTCGCTGGCAACACGGCCGAGGACTTTGTCCGTCGCGTCAATCACGAACCAATCGCGCTGGACTTCATGGCCCTTAGCGGAAAAAGTTTTCATGTTATGACTTTCTGTGAAAATTAAAAACGCTCATCTGGTGGTTCCGCCCCGGTGTTGCAGCGGACGCATCCTTGTTGTCTACTTTCCCTGAGCGAATGGGAAAGCCGGCAATTATAGCCCGGCTTGCACTCCCTGGTCAATAGCTGCGGTCAATGGCCGGGTTAATAGCTGTATACGTTGACGACGTTGAAGGTGGTGTCCGGCACATAGACGTTGCCCTTGTGGGCATAGATGAAGAACGGCATCCACACCCCGCCCGTCTCCGGGTACTTCTTGAACACCAGGTCGCCGGTCTTGTACTCCAGCGTGTCCGGCCGGATCTTGAACACCTTGAGCGCGCGGTTCACCAGGTCGTTGACGATCAGGTTGTCCTCGTCGTCGATGCACAGGCTGGCCGGCAGGTAGAACTTCTCGTAGTCCTGGTCCAGGTCGTCGCAATAGCCGGCTTCGCCGTAGCTCCACAAGCTCTTGCCTTCGCGGTCGAACACGCGGATGCAGTTGTTGAACTGGTCGCAGACGAACAAACGGTCCTGCGTGTCGACGTCCATGTCGCAGGGCGTGAACGATGCCAGCGCCTTGCCGCCCTCCTCCCACACGAAGTTCTTGACGAAGGCAACGTTGCCGGTCGCTTGCAGCTGCCACATCGAGACACGGTTGTTGAGCGAATCGGCGATGTAGATTTCGCCGTGGCTGTTGACCGTGATGCCCTGCGGCGCCTTCAGCTTGCCCGTGCCGAAAGGCACGCCGTAGTTCAGCAGGTGGCCGTTGGGGCCGTACTGGTACATCGACACGGTCGACATGTTGAAGTTGGTGATGAAGATCAGCGGCGTGCCGGGGCAGACTTGGCCCAGCAGCGGCTGCGACGGGTAATACGCCGTCATCGCGATGTCGCCGGGCGTGAAGAAGCCGCGCACCATGTCCTGCAACTGGACGTAGGGGTTGACGCTGGTGTTGAAGGTTTTCAAGCACCAGTTGCCGGAATCGATGTTGTACGAGGACGTGCCGACGCGGGCCAGCGGATCGAGGCCGGTGCGCACCAGCACGTTGTCATACCAGTACTGGTAGACGCCGGCAGCCGTCTTGGCCCAGTTGTCCAGCCAATTCTTGTTCGGCAGCACGCCGTCGCCCTTGCGGTTCGGATCGACGCGGATCACCGAGGTCATGCAGTTGAACTGGGACGTGGCCAGCGCAACCGTGGAATTGTCGCGGCGGTGGCCGACCGAGTCTAGCAGCAGGGCCGTGGTCGGCAGGTCGTCGTCGATGATATTGATGCTCACGTGCAGCACCGTCGAGGCGAAGGGCTCGCTGATGTAATAGGTGTTCTTTTCCTTGCCGCCGCAGATCTGGTAGGGACCGACGAAGACGCGGTCTTCCAGCGCCCCGTAGATCAGGTCGGAATAGGAATGCACGGGCTCGGGCTCGTGGTTCCACATCGGCAGCATGCCCACCACCTTCTCCTGCAGTTTGCCGTCCGGGTTGTAGACCATGATGGCGTTTTCCACCTGGCCCGGCACGAAGACGTAGTCGTCGATCACGCATACCGAGCGCATGACGTTGAACTTGCCGATGCCGGTCGGCTTGCCGAAGCCATGCAGCAGCGCGGTTTCCTTGGTCGCCTGCAAGGTGTCGTCCTTGACCGGCCAGGCCGTGTCGATCTTCAGGATTTCGTACATGCCGGTGTTGGCGAGGTAGAGATTGCCCTTGCTGTCGCTGGCCAGGCCTTGCGGCCACAGCAGGTCGTGGGTGCTGTCCAGGTCTTGCACGGCGCGGAACTGCAGCACGAATGCGCCGTCCAGCGTGAACTTCACGCAGCGGCTGCGCACGTCGCCGGCAGTGTGGAAGAACTCGTCGCTGACGTAGATGTAGTGCTCGCCGTCCGCCTCGCGCACCACGGCAATGCCGTTCGGGTCGGACAGCGGGATGAAGTTCTTCTGCCCCACGTCGCCGAAGGCGAACTGGAACTCGGCGCTGTGCTCGTCGTACTCGAATGCCACCACGCGGCCGTTGCCCATGTCGGTGCAGTACATGATGTCGTCGGTCGGGTGCGGGCACAGGTGGAAAGGCATCAGCAGGCGCTTGTCCAGGCCGTCGCCGTCCGGTTTGCCGTCGATGACGTGCAACAGCGTCTCGAAGTCGGCCGTGAAAACCAGCACGCGGCTGTTGCCGGTATCACACACCCAGACGTGGTTGTAATTGTCGCGCGCGACGCCGACCGGGGAGTTCATCGTGAAGTCGTCGGGCACTTCCCCGTGCGCCGTGGTGCCAGGAAGGACCAGCTCGCCGTAGTGGCACAGGTGTTTGAAGCTGTTGTCGGATACAGTCGGTTGGCTCATGGGGGTTCCTACCTGTTTGAAAGGGATGGACGTGCGGAAGTACGAAAACCTGACCGGTAAGTATGCGAGATTGCGTGAAAGTGGGCAACATTTATGTTGCACTGCGTTGCAAGGTGGAAGCCAGTGGCAACACTGCTTCCGGTAAAAAATTTTGCTGCAGTGCAGGACGGCGGCGGCCGGCCGCCAAGCGCGGCGGGCCGCAGTCCTTTACAATAAGCGCAAAGTTTTCTTACGGAGATGCAATATGGAATGCAAAGTCAGCTGGAACGGCCCGTCCGGGATGAGTTTTTTGGCCCAGACCGGCTCCGGCCACCTGGTCAACATGGATGGCGCGCCGGAAGGCGGCGGCCACAACCTGGCGCCGCGCCCGATGGAGATGGTGTTGCTGGGCACCGGCGGCTGCACCGCCTATGACGTAGTGCTGATCCTCAAGCGCGGCCGTGAAGACGTGCGCGGCTGCGACGTCACGCTGAAGGCCGAGCGCGCCGACACCGATCCGAAAGTGTTCACCAAGATCCACTTCCATTTCACCGTCACCGGCAAGAACTTGAAGCAGACCACGGTCGAGCGCGCCGTCGCGCTGTCGCATGACAAGTACTGCTCGGCGTCCATCATGCTGGCCAAGACGGCCGAGATCACGCACTCCTACGAGATCGTGGAAGGCTGAGCCTTCACTGCCTGTGGATCCCCTCCTACGAGGGGATGACGCTTCAGATGTAGTACGCGGTGCCGGTCATCAGCTTGCCCATGACCGTCATCGCCATGCGCGCCGGCAAGGGCGCGGTTTCCGCCCCCATCTGCTGCGCGGCCTCGCCGTGCGCCACCTCATCGATACGCATCTGCTCGACGATGGCGCGCGACTTGGCGTCCTGCGGCGGCAGCTTGTCCAGGTGGCTGGCCAGGTGGGCCTCGACCTGCCGCTCCGTTTCCACCACAAAGCCCAGGCTGCGCGCGTCGCCCATCACGGCGGCGGCCGTGCCCAGCGCGTAGGCGCCCGCGTAAAACAGCGGATTGAGCACGCTGATCTGCGAACCCAGCTCGGACAGGCGCTGCGCGGTCCACGCCAGGTGGTCCTCTTCCTCGCGCGAGGCGATTTCGAACTGCTGGCGGATTTCCTCGCTGCGCGCGAAACGCGCCTGCGCGTTGTACAGCGCCTGCGCCATCACCTCGCCCACATGGTTCACCCGCATCAGGCCGGCCGCATGGCGCTGCTCGGCTTCGCTCAGCGCCGCGTCCGCCGCGTGCGCGGCCGGGTTCGGGCGCGAAGCCGATGCCACGCCTGCCACCACGCGCAGCGCCTTGTCGGCGCCGGCGATCAAACGGTCCAGGGGAGTGTGAAAATGGTTCGCTGCCATGATGTTCTGCTTAACGTGGTTCGGAAGACACCATTATATGCCTTCGGCAGCTTCCCTTTCCTCGCGCAGGATGCGCTGGCGCTCGATCCAGTCGGCCACCGGCCCGCGCACGTCGATGCCGGACAAATCCTTGGCCACGCCCAGGTTCAGGCCCAGCAGGAAGGGGATGTTGTCCACCGGCACCGCGTCGCAATGTTCGGCGAAGGCGCGCAGGAAGCGCGGCGAATCGATCACCTTGATCACTTTTTCACCGCTCATGTATTGCAGGATGCTGGTAATGCTGTGGCCCTTGCCGATGGACTGGTAGATGAAGCGGTTGTATTCCTTGTCCAGCTTCTTGAAGTCCAGCGTCTGCTTGGTCATCAGGCCGGACAGGTAATGCAGGCCCAGCGCCACGCGGAAGTAGCCGGTGGCTTCGGAAACGGTGACCCCGCAGCGCGTGACGGCGAGGATTTTTTCCCTGGTGGCGGTATCGATGGGCGAACTGGTTTTCATGTTGGGCAGACTATAGCAAGACAAAACGGTTTTGTATCTTGCATGCGAGAATTTTGGCATGCTACTCTGGTGAACCATCTTTACAACAGGACAATGAAATGCTCGAAGTTCAGGGCTTGGCGAAGCGCTTTGCGCTACCCGCGCAAAAAGGCCGGCCCCTGCCGCAACGCGATCCGCGCGGCCACGACGGCTGGTTCCACGCGGTGCGCGACGTCGGCTTCCGCTGCGCGCCCGGTGAGGTGCTGGGCCTGCTGGGCCCCAACGGCGCCGGCAAGACCACCACGCTGCGCCTGCTGTCCACCGCCCTGAAGGCCGACGCCGGCGTGGCCATGGTGGACGGCGTGGACCTGTTGAAAAATCCACTGCTGGCGCGCCAGCGGATCGGCTTCCTGTCCGGCTCCACCGGCCTGTACGGCCGCCTGACGGCGCGCGAGAACGTCGAATACTTCGGCCGCCTGCACGGCATGGGCGCGGCCCGCCTGAAGCGGCGCTGCGACGAACTGTTCGAACTGCTGCAGATGCAGCATTACGGCAACAGGCGCGCCGACCAGCTGTCCACCGGCATGAAACAGAAATGCGCCATCGCCCGCACCGTGGTGCACGAGCCGCAAATCGTCATCCTCGACGAGCCGACCACCGGCCTGGACGTGATGTCGGCCAAGATCTTGCTGGACTTCATCGCCAGCTACAAGGCGCTGCGCGTGCCGCTGGTGTTTTCCACCCACCATTTGCACGAGGTGGAAAAGCTGTGCGACCGCGTCTGCATCATCAACCACGGCAAGACCGCCTTCCACGGCACGGTGGACGAGCTGCGCCACCTGGGCGGCAGCGCCGACCTGTACGACGCCTTCATCGATGTCGTGAGCCGGCCGGAAGCGGAGGACTGACGATGTGGACCATCTACCTGAAGGAAATCCTGGAACTGGCGCGCGACCGCAAGACCTTCATCTTCACCGTGCTCATACCCGTGCTGGCGATGCCGCTGATCCTGGGCGGCTTCAGCTGGGTGTCGTCGAATATGTTCAACAAGGCGCGCAACGCCGAGCTCAGCTACGCCGTGTTCGGCAAGGAGCACGCGCCGGAACTGGGCGCGCGCTTCACGCGCGAGCGCGGCTTCCGCGAAGTGGCGCTGGCCAGCCCGGACCAGATCCGCAGCGCCATCGACAAGGACGTCATCAAGTTCGCGCTGGTGATCCCGGCCGGCTTCCAGCAGCAGCTGGACGGCAAGGAGCAAGCCAAGGTGGTGCTGCACTACAACAGCGCGGTGATGGTGGACGTGATCCGCAAACGGGTGGCGGCCGAGCTCGACGTGCAGAACGGCGCGCTGCGCGAGGAGGCGCTGTCGGCGCTCAAACTGAGTAAGCACCAGCTGCGCTTCGCGCTCAACCCCATCACGCTGGAGGAGCGTTCCACGGCCGGCAAGCGGGAGCAGATGGGAGCGGTGCTGGGCGGCTTGCTGCCCTATCTGCTGCTGATGGGCTGCCTGATGGCGGCCATGTACCCGGCCATCGACCTCGGCGCCGGCGAAAAAGAGCGCGGCACCCTGGAGACGCTGCTGCTGGCGCCTGTGCCGCGCACTTCCATCGTGCTGGCCAAATTTTTGGTGCTGTTTACGGTCGGCCTGATGTCCTCGCTGCTGATGGTGGCCAGCATGGGCATGCTGCTGTCCTTCCTCGGCAGCGCCGTCGCGCCCGACCTGGCCGCCATGCTGCGCACCATCGGCCTGCTCGACCTGGCCATGGTGGCGCTGATGCTGGCGCCCACCGCCGCCATCTTCGCCGCGGTGCTACTGTCGCTGTCGATCTACGCCAAGAGCTACAAGGAAGCGGCCGGGCTGATCTCGCCGCTGATGCTGCTGTCGCTGCTGCCGGTGATGGTGGCGCTGCTGCCGGGCGTGGAGCTGAACTGGTTCTGGGCCATGGTGCCGCTGACCAATGTCTCGCTGGCGATGAAGGAACTTGTCAAAGGCACCATGGATTACCGCATGTTCTCGGTGATACTGCTGTCGACCACGCTCACGGCCGGCGCGCTGCTGGCCCTGTGCCGCTGGTGGTTCAGCCGCGAGCAGGTGCTGTTCCGCAACTGATTGCTCACTCCCGCCGACAAGCCAACGCTACTCCCGGCTTTGCGCACTCTGGCGCCCCGAATTTGCCGACTGTCGCAATGAGGCAACCGCTGTGTCGCAATTTCAATACAATGCCAGTATTGAGTAAGTGGTATGCCTTGTTGCAGTGCAGCAGGGTACGATAGGAGTCAGCATGGAATTACGCATCCGCAATTTGTCCAAGACCTACGCCAACGGCGTGGTGGCGCTGGACAATATTTCGCTCACGATACCGGCCGGGATGTTCGGCTTGCTCGGCCCCAACGGCGCCGGCAAGTCGACCCTGATGCGGACGCTGGCGACGCTGCAGGAATGCGATGCCGGCTCGGTCTTCCTGGGCGAGCTGGACGTGCTGGACGAAAAGGACGAGATCCGCCGCCTGCTGGGCTATCTGCCGCAGGACTTCGGCGTCTATCCGAAAGTGTCGGCCTACGAGATGCTGGACCACTTCGCGGTGCTGAAAGGCCTGTCGAACCGGGCCCGCCGGCGCGAGGTGGTGGACGGCCTGCTGCAGCAAACCAATCTGTTCGAGGTGCGCCACCAGAAGCTGGGCACCTACTCCGGCGGCATGCGCCAGCGCTTCGGCATCGCCCAGGCGCTGCTGGGCGACCCGAAACTGATCATCGTCGACGAACCGACCGCCGGCCTGGATCCGCAGGAGCGGGTGCGCTTCCACAACCTGCTGTCCGACATCGGCGACGACCGCACCGTCATCCTGTCCACCCACATCGTCAGCGACGTGGCCGACCTGTGCGCCAACATGGCCATCATCAACAAAGGCCATTTGCTGCTGACCGGGCAGACCCAGCAGCTGATCGACGACATCAGCTGCAAGATCTGGGCGCGCTTCGTGGACAAGAAAGACCTGCAGCAATTCCAGACCCGCCACGCCGTCATTTCCACCCGTTTGCTGTCCGGCCGCACCCTGATCCACGTCTACAGCGACGACGACCCGGGCGATGGCTTCGAGGAAGCCATCGGCGACCTGGAAGACCTGTATTTCGCCACCATCGCCGGCCGCCACAACGCGGCGGACCACTGCGACTGAGGCGGCCACCATGTTCGCCATCGCCCTGTTCGAGGCGCGCCAGCGCCTGAAGCTGCTGTCCACCTGGGTCTACTTCGGCATGTTTTTGCTGCTGGCCATGCTGTGGATAGCCGCCGCCGGCGGCGTGTTCAAGGACGCCGTGGTCACCTTCGGCGGCCGCGTGTTCATCAACGCGCCGCGCTCCATCATGTTCACGGCCAGCTTCCTCGGCTGTCTGGGCGTGATCGTGGTGGCAGCCATGATGGGCCGCTCGGTGCAGCAGGACTTCGAGTACGATATGCACCACTTCTTCTTCAGCGCGCCCATCCGCAAGCACCAGTACATGCTGGGCCGCTTCCTGGGCGCCTACCTGACCCTGGCGGTGGTGTTCTCGTCCATCCTGCTGGGCGCCTGGCTGGGCACCTGGATACCGGGCATCGACCCCGAGCGCCTGGGCAGCCCCCCGCTGGCCGCCTACCTGATCCCGTACTTCACCACGCTGTTGCCCAACCTGTTCATCTTCGGCGCCATCTTCTTCGTGCTGGCCGCGCTGACGCGGCGCATGCTGCCGGTCTACATCAGCAGCGTGGTGATGCTGATCGGCTACATTGTCGCGCCCGGCCTGGCGCGCGACCTGGACTACAAGACCCTGGCCTCGCTGATCGACCCCTTCGGCACCGCCGCCGCCATCCACCTGACCGAATACTGGCCCATCGCCGAGCGCAACACGCGCCTGGTGCTGCCCGAAGGCGTGTACCTGCTGAACCGCGTGCTGTGGACCTCGTTCTCGGTGGTGGTGCTGCTGCTGGGCTACTGGCGCTTCCGCTTCGTCAGCGCCATTGACGGCGGCAAGGCCGATGCGCGCGGCGACGGCGAGCCGCCGCTGCACATCAGCCACAGCGCCAGCAACACGCACGAGGCGCCCGATTTCCAGTCGCGCAGGCTGGGCCTGCTGCTGCTCAAGAACACCTGGCTGAACCTGCGCGAAACGGTCAAGAACGTCTACTTCCTGGTCATCGTGCTGGCCGGCGTGCTGACCATGTTCGCCGGCGCGCTGGACATGGGCTCCATGTACGGCACCAAGACCTATCCGGTGACCTACAAGGTGCTGGAGCTGGTGACGGAGACTTTCGCGCTGTTCATGCTGGCCATCACCACCTTTTACGCGGGCGAGCTGGTCTGGCGCGAGCGCGAGAACCGCATGGCGCAGATGCTGGACGCGCTGCCGGTGCCGAGCTGGCTGCCGCTGCTGTCCAAGCTGTTCGCGCTGATCGGCCTGCAAGCGCTGCTGATGCTGGTGGTCATGCTGTGCGGCATGACGATCCAGATCTGCAAAGGCTATTTCCTGCTCGAGCCCGGATTGTACTTCCAGCACCTGTTCACCATCCAGCTGCCCGGCTACGCGCTGGTGGCGGTGCTGGCGATCACCGCGCAGGTGCTGATCAACCACAAATACCTGGCCTACTTCGCCATGATCCTGTACTACGTGGCCACCATCACCCTGCCCTCGCTGGGCCTGGATCATCCGATGCTGGTGTTCGGCACCTCGCCGAGCTTCGTCTACTCCGCCATGAACGGCTACGGCCACTTCCTGGTGCGCGAACGCTGGTTCGAGCTGTACTGGGGCGGCGCCGCGCTGATGCTGGTGGTGCTGTCGCTGCTGTTCTGGGCGCGCGGCAACAACGACGAATGGCGCCAGCGCCTGTCCCTGGCGCGCCACGCGCTGACCACGCCGGTGCTGGCCACGCTGGGCATAGGCCTGAGCATCTTCCTCGGCGCCGGCAGCGTGCTGTTCTACAACCTGCACATCGCCAACTGCTACAAATCGCCCTACCGCCAGCTGGCCGACCGCGCCGACTACGAGCGCAAATACAAGGCGCTGGCCGGCCTGGCGCAGCCGCGCATCACCGACGTGCAGCTGGGCGTCGCGATCGAGCCGGAACAGCGCCGCCTGCAGGTCAAGGGCCGCTACATGCTGGAAAACAAGAGCGTGCAGCCCATCACCGACATCTATATCACGCAGGACACGCGCGCCGACCTGAAACCGCTGCGCTTCGGCCAGGTGGCGCGCCTGAAAGCCAAGGATGACTACCTGGGCGTCTACATCTACACACTGGCCACGCCGCTGCCGCCGGGCGCGCGCATGCCGCTGGAGTTCGAGCTGGAGTACGCGCCCAAGGGCATCCTCGGCCTCGGCCAGGACACGCCGGTGGTGCAGAACGGCACCTTCTTCAACAACACCGTGCTGCCCCACATCGGCTACCAGCGCCAGGCCGAGCTGACCGACCCGCGCGACCGCAAGCGCCACGGCCTGCCCGCGCAGGAACGGGCGCTGCCGCGCGACGATCCCAAGGGCCTGGCCAACAACTACATCGGCAGCGACGCCGACTGGGTCACCTTCGACGCCACCGTCAGCACCAGCGCCGACCAGACGGCAGTGGCCCCGGGATCGCTGGAGAGCGAATGGAAGGCCAAGGGCCGGCGCTACTTCCACTACAAGATGGACAAGCCCATTCTGAACTTCTACGCCTTCCAGTCGGCCCGCTATGCGGTCAAGCACGACTGGTGGCAGGACGTGGGCATCGAAATCTACTACCAGCCCGGCCACGAATACAACCTGGACCGCATGGCCAAGGGCGTCAAGGACGCGCTGGAGTACTACGCGAAGAACTACAGCCCCTACCAGCACAAGGTGGTGCGTATTGTCGAATTCCCGCGCTACGCCGCGTTCGCGCAGTCGTTCCCGAACACCATACCGTACTCGGAAAGCGTGGGCTTCATCGCCAAGGTCGACGACAAGAACCCCAAGGACATCGATTACCCCTTCTACATCACCGCGCACGAAGTGGCGCACCAGTGGTGGGCGCACCAGCTGGTGGGCGGCGACACGCGCGGCGCGACCGTGCTGAGCGAAACGCTGTCCGAGTATTCGGCGCTGATGGTGATGAAGAAGCAGTACGGCGCCGACAAGATGCGCCGCTTCCTGCGCTACGACCTGAACGCCTACCTGCTGGGGCGCGCACTGGAGAACAAGAAGGAGCTGCCGCTGGCCGACAATGAAGACCAGGCCTACATCCACTACCGCAAGGGCAGCCTGGCCATGTACCAGCTGCAGGACATCCTGGGCGAGGACAAGGTCAACGCCGTGCTGAAGGGCCTGCTGGCGCAGCATGCCTTCCGCACCTCGCCCTACCCGAGCGTGACGGTGCTGGTGGACGCGCTGCGCAAGATCGCGCCGCCGGAGCAGGCCTACCTGATCGACGACCTGTTCAACGCCATCGTGCTGCACGACAACCGCGCGCTGAGCGCGACGGCCCGCAAGCGCGCGGACGGCAAGTACGAGCTGACGTTGAAGGTGCATGCGAGCAAGCTGCGCGCCGACGAGCTGGGCGCGGAAAAGGAAGTGCCGATCCGCGACCTGATCGACGTGGGCGTCGACGACAAGGACGGCAACAGCCTGCTGCGCGAACGCAAGCTGGTGACGCAGAAGGAGACCGTCTACACCTTGGTGGTCAGTGGCCGTCCGGCCAAGGCCGGCATCGATCCGGACAACAAACTGATCGACCGCAAGCCCGACGACAACATGACCGCCGTCGAACAGTAAGTTATTTCAGCAGGATGGCTTTGCGGTAAGGCGCGATGGGCGGCTTGGGGAACTGTACCGAGGCGTAAGTCTGGCGGAAGCACGCGGCCTTGCCGTTTTCCACGTCGGTCACGGCGTTGGTGACCTTGCCGCTGGCGTCAAGCAGCAGCATGATGGTGACCGGATATTTCGACTTGCCGTGGCAGTTGCCGCGCTCGTCGAGCTTCTGCGCATTGTTGAAGGCGATCGACTCGTCCTCGTACTTGCTGACCTTGGCGTTCGGGAACTGGGCGTTGAATTTCGCCATTTCCGAGGTGAACGCCGGATTCTTGGGCGACGGTGCTTCTTCCTGCGCCATGCTGCCGGTGGTCTGCGTGGTCTGGCAGGCGGCCAGCAGCAGCGCGGCGCATAAGGCGCTCAGTTTCATACAGGTATTACGCATAGAGTTGCTCCCGAAGTATGTTGTTATTCCCACAGGGTACCTACTTCGGGATTTTTGCGGCGCACGCCGCAGAGCTGCCGCTTGCGCCGCAGGGCAGCGCTCAGGCGCGCAGGCGCACGGCCTCGCCGGCGGCGCGGCCAGGCAGCGGCGATACCGCCCGGGAAGCGTGCACGGCGTATTCCGGGCCGAAACGTGAGCCTTCCGGCAACTTGAACACGCTCACCACACCGGCCAACGCTGCGGCCTGCGCCTCCAGCGCCTCGGCGGCGGCGGCGGCCTCCTCCACCAGCGCGGCGTTCTGCTGCGTCACCCGGTCCATCTGCGTCATCGCAGCGTTGACCTGCTCGATGCCGGCACTCTGCTCCACGCTGGCGGTGCTGATCTCGCCCATGATGCCGGTCACGCGCTGGATGCTGTCGACCACCTCGCTCATCGTCACGCCGGCCTGTCCGACCAGCCTGCTGCCGGCGTCCACCTTGCCGACCGAGTCATCGATCAGCGCCTTGATTTCCTTGGCGGCGGCGGCGCTGCGGTGCGCCAGGTTGCGCACCTCGGTGGCCACGACCGCGAAACCGCGCCCCTGCTCGCCCGCCCGGGCGGCCTCGACGGCGGCGTTCAGGGCCAGGATGTTGGTCTGGAAAGCGATGCCGTCGATGACGCTGATGATGTCCACGATCTTGCGCGCCGATGCGTTGATCGACTCCATCGTCTCCACCACCTGCCCCACCACCTCCCCGCCGCGCTCGGCGACACGCGAGGCGGCCACGGCCAGCTGGTTGGCCTGGCGCGCGTTGTCGGCGTTCTGTTTCACGGTCGCAGTCAGCTCCTCCATCGACGACGCGGTCTCCTCCAGGTTGCCCGCCTGCTGTTCGGTGCGGCTCGACAAGTCCTGGTTGCCGGCGGCGATCTGGCGCGAGGCGGTGGCGATCTGCCCGGTGCCCGAACGGACCTCGCCGACGATGCGCGCCAGTCCGCCATTCATGGTTTTCAGCGCCCGCAGCAGCGTACCGGTTTCATCCCGGCTGTCGACCACGATATCGCTGCGCAGGTCGTTCGAAGCCACGGCGCAGGCCACTTGCACCGCGCGTTCCAGGGGCTCGGTGATGCCGCGCGTCAGGCGCCAGGCGCAGACGCCGCCCAGGGCCAGCACGGCGACGGCAAAGCCCAGCATGAAGCGCCGGCTTTCCTGGTGGATGCCGTCGATGCGCGCAGCCTGGCTGTCGATGCTGTGGCGCTGCATGGCCAGCAAGCCGCTCAGCGCGTCCAGGTAGGCCTTGCCGTCGGGGATGAAATCCTTTTCCAGCAGCGCGGCCGCCTCGTCGAACTTGCCTTCCTTCTTCAGCGCGACTATGCCGTCGCGCGCAGCCACGTAGCGCTTGCGGGCGGCGATCATCGTGGCGAACAGCGCCTTTTCCGCCTCGCTCTCGAGCAAGGGTTCAACCTTCTTCTGCAGCGCGTTGACTTCGTTGCTGGACGCGGCGGCGTCGGCGGCGAAGAAGGAGCCGAGGCTGGGGTCGGTGCTCTTGGAAATGGCGGTGGTGCGGCGCACGCTGGTGTGGATCAAGCGGTACCAGTCGCTGATCATGCGCTCCTTGGCCAGCGGCTGCTGCATCATGTCGTGGCTGGCTTCGGCAACCGAACGCATGTGGCTCAGGCCGACCCAGGCCATCAGCATTGCCAACATCAAGACGAGACCGAAACCGCCGGCAAGGCGGGTTCCTATTTTCAGGTTTTTCATTTTTTCTCTTTAACGCGAGGGGGCACAGGCGGCAACCGCGCCCCGGCTGGGGCTAAGGCGGCAAGTATCGAAAAATAAACACTTGCTCTTGCTAAGCTTACTTTGGAGGAGGCGAAGCGTATCACGCGGCGAAAACTAGTGCCTCGTGGAAACTACGTAGTCGGGAGGATAAGGCCAGGCCGCCTGACCTGCCGCAGCGAGCGCGTCTGCCAGATGCCGCTGCCACGCACAGGAGCGGGCCGGATTCCAGACCATTTAAGTTGCTGTACGCGACACGTGGACCAGCATACCATGGCGCCATGCATACATTTACCCGGCAACAATGGCTTTGCGCCGCCGTGATGGCGGCCGCCCCGTGGGTCGCCATCCCGCCCGCCAGCGCGGCTGGCCCCAGCTTCGGCGAGCACGGCATGGCCCTGTTCGGCGGCAAGGACGGCTTGTACGCCTCCCACCTGCCGATGTTCCACGCCCCGCACGACTACCAGGTGGTGCTGCGCGTCCACCTCACCGACGCCAGGCTGGATGCGGCGCTGAAAGGACGGCTGGACGGGAAAACGGCACTGTGGACGGTCGCGCCGGAAAAGTTCGAGCTGGACCGCTTGGCGCCGGCTGCGGCCGAGCCGCTGCGGCGCTTCAAGGCCGATATCGTGCTGGGGCATTTCGAGCAAGGCGGCAAGACGCAATACAGCGGCGCCACGCTGGTGGTGGACCAGGTGCTGCTGTTCCGCCCGCTGTCTGCTGCAGAAAAAACAAGCGCCACGGCAACTTATGTGCAAGTGGGCAACGGAAATGAGCGTTTCCTGATCAAGGAGATCGACAGCCGGCCGGATTTCGATCATATTGTTTCTTACCGTGCAGCATCGCACGCGCCTTACGCACCGGTCATCATCGCCAGGAAGGGCATGACGCAACCGGACGCCCAGGCGCTGGCCGCCGCGCTGCAGGCTGTTCCGTCCGCCATCCGCGGCACGGTCTATTTCTCTACAGACGACTTGCGCTGATGACTGTTCCGGCGAACTACCAAGGCTTGTGGCGACGTACCGGCATCTGGCGCAGCAATGGCGCCAGCGACCTGAGCACGCAAGTCTGGTGGTTCCAATCGGCCAGTTTCCACATCGATTTGCGCATCCCGATCGACCGTCCGTCGCTGAACAGCCGCGCCCAGCTGGCGCATTTGCCGCCGGCCCAGCGGGCCCGCTTCAGCGCGCAGACTGGCTTCGCGGGCAAGACGGTGGTGTCCGGCGACCGCTGCGACTGGCATCCCGAAATCGCTTTCCCCGCGCTGGGCGCCGAAATCGACGCGGGCTATATGCGTTTCGACAGCGACGACGCCTTGCATGAAACCGGCATCGACAACAGCTACCAGGAAGACTGGGTGCGCGTGGCCGCCGGCCCGATGCGCGGCGCGCGGCTGGAAAGCGTGGACTCGGGCGCGCTCGCCTACCTGCTCAGCGGCGAACGCTGGATGGCCTGGGCTTGCGGCCGCCCGGGCGACGCCTATGATGCGCAGGCGCCGGGCGCCGGCGTCTGGAGCGAATTCACGGTGCTGCGCACCGGCGGCGGCTGGCGCATCGTGGCGTCGACACTGCCCTGGCTGGAGGGCGAGGAAGTCCTCGGCGCCAGCGCCCTGGAAAGCCAGCAATGGATTCCCGGCGACATCACCGCCCTGCCCTTCGCGCCCGGCAACTGGCGCGTCACGGCAGTCGAGTAATCACAAGCCGCCGCAAGCTTCTCATTCCCGCCTGCGGGGCGGACGTAAAAACGGGACCTTTCGGTCCCGTTTGCTTATTCCACCGTTTCAGCGGCTTTTTTGGCTGGCGATTTCTTCGCCGCCGGCTTCTTCGCTGCCGGCTTGGCGGCGGCTTTTTTCGCCGCCGGTTTCGCCGCCGGTTTCGCGGCTGCTTTCTTGGCCACCGCTTTCTTGGCCGGCGCCGCTGCCGCTGCCGCTTCGCCGCCCTCGCCCTCGCCGCCCTCTTCCGCGTCCGCTTTCGCGGCCTTAGGCTTGGCGCCCGGCTTGGCTTTGCGCTCTTCGAACTCGAAGCTGATCTTGCCGTCCTTGCCCTTCACGAGGAAAGCCTTGAACGGCCGGCGCGTGCGCTGCGACACGAAGCCCGGCATCAAATCGGTCTTGCCGTCGTTGAGCAGCTTGACCATCTGCTCGGGCAGGATCTCCTGCTGCAGAATGATGCGGCCGCTGCGGAAGTCGCAGGTCTTGGGCTTGGCGACGCTGTTCTCGCACACATAGGCCAGGCCCATTTCGTACACCTGGCCGGCGCATTTCGGGCACGGGCCAAGCGCGGTCTGGCCGGTGAAGTCGACGCCTTCGCCGTCCTCGCCTTCGCCGTCGTTCTGGCCGAAGTCGAACTCGAGCTTGAAGTTCTTGATGTCCTCGTCACGCACGATGCGCAGGATGGCGGCGAACGGACGGCCCATCTTGGAACGGAAACCTTGCAGCGGGCCGATGGTGCGGTCCTTCAGCAACTGCTCCACTTCCGAGATCTCGAACTGGCGGCTGCCCGGCGTCTTGCTCATCGAGAATTCGCACTTGGTGCAGGCAAAACGGCGGTAATTCTCTTTCACCACGCTGTTGCAGTTCGGGCAAGGCGTGGTCAGGGTCGCGTAGTCGCCCGGTATCGTGTCGTTGTCGTATTCCTTGGCGCGCTTGACGATGATTTGCGTCATCTGGGCGATTTCGCGCATGAATTCCTCGCGCGAGATGCGGCCCTTTTCCATCTGCGACAGCTTGTATTCCCACTCGCCGGTCAGTTCCGGCGCGGTCAGTTCGTTCACGCCCAGGCCGCGCAGCAAGGTCATCAGCTGCGACGCTTTCGCGGTCGGCATCAGCTCGCGCCCTTCGCGCAGCAGGTATTTCTCGCCCAGCAGGCCCTCGATGATGGCCGCGCGCGTCGCCGGCGTGCCCAGGCCCTTGCCGGACATGGCGTCGCGCAGCTCGTCGGAATCGATCAGCTTGCCCGCCCCTTCCATGGCCGACAGCAGGGTCGCCTCGGTGTAGCGCGCGGGCGGCTTGGTGACCAGGCCGTTGGCGCTGACCTTCTCGGTCTGCACCTTCTCGCCCTTGGCGACCGGCACCAGCATGCCGCTGCCCTCCTTGTCGTCCTCGCCGGCCACGTCCTTGCCGTAGATCGCCATCCAGCCGGCGTTGGTCATGACCTTGCCCTCGGTCTTGAACTGGTGGCCGGACACTTCGGTGTAGCGGGTGGTCACCTGGAACTCGGCGGCCGGGAAGAACACGGCCATGAAGCGGCGCGTCACCAGGTCGTACAGTTTCTGTTCAGGCTCGGACAGATTCTTCGGGGCGATGCCGGTCGGAATGATGGCAAAGTGATCCGAGATCTTGGTGTTGTCGAAGATGCGCTTGTTCGGCTTGACCCAGCCCTTGCTCAGGATCTGCTTGGCAAAGGTGTGGTAGTTGTTGTTCTCGCCCAGCACGCCCAGCACTTCCTTGACGGTGTCCAGGTAGTCTTCCGGCAGATGGCGCGAATCGGTACGCGGGTAGGTCAGCACCTTGTGCTTTTCGTACAGCGCCTGGGCCAGGCCCAGCGTGTTCTTGGCCGAGAAGCCGAAGCGGCCGTTGGCCTCGCGCTGCAAGCTGGTCAGGTCGAACAGGCCGGGCGCCATCGAGGTGGTCGGCTTCGATTCCTCGGTGACATTGCCCTGGCGGCCCCTGCAGGCCAGCGCGATGCTGTCGGCGGCGGCCTTGGACCACAGGCGCTCGGCGCGCTTCTCGGGATCGTTCTCGTCCTTCTTGAAGCTGCTGTCCAGCCAGCGGCCCTCGTAGATGCCGGCCGCGCAGACGAACTCGGCGCGCACTTCCCAGAAGTCGCGCGACACGAATTTCTTGATCTTCTCTTCGCGCTCGACCACGATGGACAGGGTCGGCGTCTGCACGCGGCCCACGGTGGTCAGGTAGAAGCCGCCCTCTTTCGAGTTGAACGCGGTCATGGCCCGGGTGCCGTTGATGCCGATCAGCCAGTCCGCTTCCGAGCGGCAGCGCGCCGCGTCGGCCAGCGGCAGCATTTCCTCGTCGGAGCGCAGGTGGGTGAAGCCTTCGCGGATCGCGTTGGGCGTCATCGACTGCAGCCACAGGCGCTGCACCGGCTGCTTGGCCTTGGCGTTCTGGGCGATCAGGCGGAAGATCAGTTCTCCTTCGCGGCCCGCGTCGCATGCGTTGATCAGGCCGGTGACATCCTTGCGCTTGATCAGGCGGTTAAGCACTTTCAGGCGCGATTCGGTCTTGGCGATCGGATTGAGCGCGAAGTACGGCGGGATCATCGGCAAGTGCGCGAAGCTCCATTTGCCGCGCTTGACGTCGTGCTCCTCCGGCACCGCGATTTCCAGCAGGTGGCCCACGGCCGAGGACAGCACGTATTCGTCCGACTCAAAGTACTCATCGTGCTTGGTAAAGCCGCCCAGCGACTTCGCGATGTCGTTCGCGACAGATGGCTTCTCGGCGATGATGAGGGTTTTGCTCATATTTTCTATTCTCTTGTTTTTTTAACTCTGGATTCGGTGCAGCATGCGCATCATACAGACATTGTCAACTGCCGACATTGATTAAAGCATGGGATGGTCTTGCGGCATGGCGCAGGAAAGCCGGGAAAATGGCGAAACGCGGGTTCAATGCAGCAGGCGCGGCATCTGATCTTCATCGGAACCGAACAGGTCGTCGAACATCAGCGCGTCGGGTTCCTTGCCCTGGCTCCACAGCAGCATCAGGACGATCACCTTCAGCTTGCCCAGCGAAACCGGCGATTCCTCCAGCGCCAGCGCGCGCTCGATGACGATTTCGCGCTGCAGCGGCGACAGCACCTGGGCACTTTCCAGGAACTGGATGAAGCCGATGGCGGGCGTGCCCAGCGCGTCCTGCTCCTCTTCCACATAGTAGCGGGTGCCGGTGGAGGAGGCGGTCAGCGTTTGCTCGACGCCGGCCATTTCGTTCAGGTCCGTCAGCCAGACCAGCGCTTCGGATATCTCTTCGTCGTCGAAACCGACAGCCGACAGTTTCCTCGCCAACGCGGCCGGTTCCGGGCACGCATCGGGGCGGTAATAAGTCTCGTAGAGATAAACAAGGATGTCGAACATGGCGCTACTCTAACAGTTAAGAACGGCGAAACACAAGCCCCGCACCGCAACGGCGCCGGGGGACCCCGGGCTCAGCCCTGCAAGCGCTGAAACATGCCTCCAGGCAATCTCTCCACCAGGCCGGCCAGTTCCAGCGCCAGCAAATGGCCCTGGGTGTCGCCGGCGGACAGGCCGGCGCGCAGGGCCAGGGCGTCGGCGCTGCACGGGTCGTGGCCCAGCGCCAGCAGCACCGCCTCCAGCTCGCCGCGCAACTGGACGATGGCCACTTTGCGCGCCGCGCCTTCCCCGCGCGGGGCGTCCGGCAACAGGTCCTCGAGCACGTCGGCGGCCGATTCGGCCAGCTTGGCGCCCTCGCGTATCAAATGGTGGCAACCTTTGCTCAGCGTAGCGTGGATGGAGCCCGGCACGGCGAACACCTCGCGGCCCTGGTTGGCGGCGTAATGCGCGGTGATCAGCGAACCGGAGCGCGCCGCCGCCTCCACCACCAGTACGCCGCGCGCCAGGCCGCTGATGATGCGGTTGCGGCGCGGAAAGTTCTCCGGGGCCGGCGCCGTGCCCAGCGGGTATTCGCTGGCGATGCAGCCTTCGGACGCGATGCGCAGCGCCAGCTCGCGGTTGGCGGCCGGGTAGAGGCGGTCGATGCCGGTCCCCATCACGGCCACGGTGGAAGCGCCGCCGGCCAGTCCGCCCTCGTGCGCAGCCGCGTCGATGCCCCGCGCCAGTCCGGACACGATGGCCAGCCCGGCCGCCGACAGGGCCTCGGCGAAGCGCAGCGCATTGGCCACGCCCTGCGCGCTGGCGTTGCGGCTGCCGACGATGGCCGCCGACGGCTGGTACAGCAATGCGCGCCGCCCCCTTGTATACAGTAGCAGCGGCGCGGCGGGGATGTTGGCCAGCTGCGGCGGGAAACAGGGATCGGCCAGCGTCATCAGGGCGTGGCCGGGTTGCGCCAGCCATGCCAGCGTGGCGTCCGCCAGCCGCGCGGCCTGGTCCAGCAGGGACTGCGGCGGCGCGCGCAAGGCCTGCACCGCCGCGCCGACCAGGCTGGCGGGCAGCACGTCCGTCAACACCGCATGCAGGACGGCGGGCTCGGCCTCGAAAACGCTGGCGGGATCGTGCAAGGCGGATATCAGCGCGGCGCCGCTGGCCGCGCCCACGCCCGCCGTCAGCTGCAGGCGCAACCAGGCGGCCAGGCGCCCGGCGTCCAACTGCTGCGGCTCGGCCTGGTGGGCGGGGGCGAGGGTTTCCGTGGCTTGCACGGTGCGGTTTACTCCGGCGATTTGGCGACGTCGCCCACTTCCACCGGCGCCGTTACCTGCATGATCAGGCCGTACGAAATATGCTTGAACACGCGGAAGATAAACAAGCTGCCCACTTCTTCATCCGGCAGCTTGACCTGCGGATTCCCCAGGTTGTGCCAGCCTTTGCTGGCGCCTGGATCGGTCACCGTCTTCCCCTTATGGTACAGCTGCAGCACGGAGCCGATATCGAGTCCGTCAAGCTTTCCGCGATTAACGCTGACAACCTGGTTCTGGCCGGCGTGCGTGACGCCGCCGTAGATCGCCACCACGGCCGCGTCGACCTTGATATCCGGCGGATGCGGCACATAGTTGCGCATCGGTGTAGGCGCCGCCTGCATCAGCAGGTCGCCCTTGCCCATTTCCTCCTTGGCCGTGGCAACCACGAAGCTGTGCACTTCGGAGCCGTCCTTGGCGGCCGCGGTCAGCTTCAGCGTGCCCAGATAGAACGCTTCCTGGCCGATCACGGCCTTGGTGACCGGGTCTTTCAGCGGCTTGCCGGGGCGGAACACCTGGAAGGACGTGCCGCCCTTCAGGTCGCCGCGCACATAGGCTTTTTCATCCTTGCCGAGGAAAACGTGGCCTTCCTGCGCCGCAATGATGCGCGGCGCATTCTTCAGCTCGTCATCTTCGATGATCAAAGGCTGGGTCAGGAAAGGCTCGATGTCGCCGGTCGGTATCGATTCGACGGCGTCCTTGCCCAGGCCCTCCATGCGCACCTGGGGCGACAGGCGCAGCGCGGACGGGTTGCCCGCGCCGCCGCTGCCGTCGCCGACCCGGTTGCCCAGGCGCAGCCGGCCCGAGGCGCGGTCCAGGTAGACGATCTGGCCAGGATAGATCCAGTGCGGGTTGCGGATTTCCTCGCGGTTCATGCCCCACACCTGGGGCCAGCACCATGGCCGTTCCAGGAATTTGCCGGAGATATCCCACAGCGTGTCGCCCTTCACCACGACATGCTGGTCCGGCGCGTTGGGCCGGAATTCGCAGTTCATCGACTGTGCCGAAACGGCCGATACACCCGAAATAAGCGTCGCAATCAACAGGCGTGCGCCGACTGTGCTAAAATTTTTCATTAATATGTCCGTTAAAGGCGGGCATGGACGGAGGCCTGAACGCGACCTGAAGGCTTGCCGAACTGAATCAAATTCTGCCCATAATACCCTGAACTAGCAAGAGAAACCACGCTGCGCAGCAGGGTGCGCCTGTTGCATTTTTAAGTCACACGACTATCCGCATGTCCATACTGAATATCCTCCGCTATCCCGACCCACGCCTGCACAAGATCGCGCAGCCTGTTACCGCGTTCGACGCCCGCCTGGCCAAACTGGTCGCCGACATGGCCGAAACCATGTACGACGCGCCCGGCATCGGCCTTGCCGCCAGCCAGGTCGACGTGCACGAGCGCGTCGTCGTCATCGACATCACCGAGGAAAAGAACGCGCTGACCGCCTACATCAATCCCGAGATCATCTGGGCCAGCGACGAGCGCCAGGTCTACGACGAGGGTTGCCTGTCGGTGCCCGGCGTGTACGACGGCGTGGAGCGCGCGACCAGGATCAAGGTGCGCGCCTTCGACATCAAAGGTGAACAGTTCGAACAGGAAGCCGACGGCCTGCTGGCCGTGTGCATCCAGCACGAAATGGACCACCTGGTGGGTAAGGTGTTCGTCGAATACTTGTCGCCCTTGAAACGCAACCGCATCAAGACCAGAATGGTCAAGGAAGAACGCGGTATCGCGCGCGAAAAAGCGCTGCGCGCGCAAGGCCGCCGCTTCTAAGCTTGAGCAAGGCCGGCACGGCGCCGGCTGCGTGCCGGTCCAGTGCCATACCAAGAGGACAACAATATGAAAATCATCTTCGCCGGCACGCCGGAATTCGCGGCGGTAGCGCTCCAGAGCCTGCACGAGGCGGGTTTCGAGATCCCCCTGGTCCTGACCCAGCCGGACCGGCCGGCCGGGCGCGGCATGCATCTGCAGCCGTCAGCCGTCAAGCAATACGCCCTCGCCCACAACATTGCCGTCGCGCAGCCCTTGTCCTTGCGCATGGACAGCAAAGACCCGCAGCGCGCGGCCGAAGCCGCGCAAGCCCACGCGCTGCTGACGGCGACCGGCTACGACGCGATGGTGGTGGCCGCCTACGGCCTGATCCTGCCGCGCAGCACGCTGGACATCAAGCCCTGCATCAACATCCACGGTTCGCTGCTGCCGCGCTGGCGCGGCGCCGCGCCCATCCACCGCGCCATCGAATCGGGCGACGCGGAAACCGGCGTCACCATCATGCAGATGGAAGAAGGCCTGGACACCGGCCCCATGCTGCTGATCGAGCGCCTGGCCATCGGTCCGCAGGACAGCACCGGCGTGCTGCACGACAAGCTGGCCGTCATGGGCGCGCGCATGATCGTCAAGGTGATGCAGAAATTGGAAAAAGGCATACTGGAGGCGGTGCCGCAGCCGGAAGCGGGCGTCACCTACGCCGCCAAGATCAGCAAGGAAGAGGCGGCGCTGGACTTTCAGCAGTCCGCGCGCGACATCGGCCGCAAGATCCGCGCCTTCAACCCCTTCCCCGGCGCCCACGGCGACGTCAACGGCGTCACCATCAAGCTGTGGGGCGCCGAGGTGCTCGACGCCGACAGTCCGGCGCCGGCCGGCCAGGTGCTGGCTGCCGACGCGCAGCACGGCATCGTGGTCGCCTGCGGCGGCGGCGGTTCCCTGCGCCTGACCGAGCTGCAGAAACCGGGCGGCAAACGCCTGCCCGCAGCCGAGTTCATCAAAGGCTTCCCGCTCGACGGCCTGCGCTTTGCATAAGCGGACGCAGCGGTCCGTGCAGCCTGTGCCGCCAACATCCGCCTTGGCCACCGCAGTGGCAAGGCCGGGCGTCCGCGGCGAGCGGCGCGCTTGAACGACCCGGCCCGCATCGACCAGCTGGCTGCGCTGCGCGCGCTGCGCCGCGTGGTCGAGCTGGGCAGCTTCACTGCCGCGGCCGAGGCGCTCGGCATTTCGCACACCGCCGTCTCGCGCCAGATCAAGCAGCTGGAAGCCTACCTTGGCGCCCAGTTGCTGAACCGCACCACGCGCCGTTTCGCCCTGACGGCGGCCGGCAAGCAATACTACGAAGCGAGCCGCGAGATCCTCGACGCCCTCGATGATGCCGACCGCGCCGTCGGCCAGCACCAGGCGCGCCCGTCCGGCAGCCTGCGCATCAACGCGCCGATGGCCTTCGGCACGCTGGAGCTGGCCGTATGGCTGCCCGACTTCATCGCGCACTATCCCGAGCTGCAAGTGGACCTGGTCTGCAACGACCGCATCGTCGACCTGATCGAGGACAGCTTCGACGTCGCGCTGCGCCTGACCCGCGAGCTGCCCGATTCGTCCCTGATCGCGCGCCGCCTCGCCACCAGCGAGCTGAGGCTGGCAGCCAGCCCGGACTATCTGCAGCGGCACGGCACGCCGCGCACGCCCGCCGAACTGGCCCGGCACAACTGCCTGGCCTACACCCAGGCGCCGCGCCCGCACGACTGGACCTTCACCGGCCCGGACGGCGTGCAGCAAACGGTGACCATCCGCGGCAATCTGCAATCGAACACCAGTGTCGCCCTGCGCGCGGCCGCCGTTGGCGGGCTGGGCATCGTCAATGCCGCCGCCTTCATCGTACAGGGCGACCTCGAGCGCGGCGCACTGGTCAGGCTGCTGCCCGACTACACCCAGCGCCCGCGCGAGTTGCACGCGCTCTACCCGCAGAGCCGCCACCTGTCGCCCAAAGTCCGCGCCTTCATCGACTTCGCCAGCGACTGGTACCGGCAACGCGGCTGAAGCTGAAGGCTATTTGCTTGACTGAACTGCAAGCATGTAGTCGCGAAGTACTAAATTCATGCGATCCTGATAATCCGCGCCTTGCGCCTTGAACCAATTCAAAACGGCGCTATCGACAATGACGGTCTCGGCCTGAACCTTGTACCAGCGCACTTCCGCATTGCGCAGCATTGCTTCAGTGGGCTCAGGTATATCGCCATCGTCGTCGATCTTATCCTCATCGCCGCCGCTAGCCACATCCGACATTTTGTTCATACGGACGCCTCTCCAAGGTATTCGCTCTTCTTGCTGAGATAATGCGCACCAGTTCGTCGCCACGCTCCACAAACACAACCGTTACAAGCCGCGTATCCATTAACCCTATCGCGATACGACGTGGCTCCGCGTAGTCTTGCTTCTCGTCGGGATAAGTATAGACAGGTCCATTGAAAACCTTGCCAGCTTCCATGAAAGCGATCCCGTGCTTGTTGATGTTAGCCAAATTTTTCTTGTCATCCCAGCTGAATCGCATCACACACCCACTCAGTATAGGACGCGCAACGGCGCGCATGGTTCAACTATGCGCGTCAGGGTGGGATGAACGGTTGAGGCGGATCAAGCCGCCGCAGGCTGCTCCATCGATTTCTTCACGGCGCGGTACTGCTGGGTCAGGCCGCCGTAGCCCCAGGCGGCAGGCCGGGCGTCGTCGATGTGGACATAGCTGACCTCGTGCAAGGGGCCGAGCAGGCCTGCCATTTCCTCGAACACCGCCTTGATATAGGCCGCTTTTTCAATTGCGGTGTTGGTCTCGTCGGTGATTTTGATGTCGAGGAAGAAGCTGGCCTTTTCCTGCTGCGCCAGCGATGCCGATCCGATGTACCAGTGCTGCGCCGGCACGTGCGAAATGGCAATGGAGGTGAGCGGCTGCGCCTTGTGCAGGATGTCGTTGGTCAGGCGCAGCAGGATGGCCGCGGCGCGCTGCGATTGTTCGGCGCTCGGGGCGGTCGACAGGGTGAGGTTCAGGATGGGCATTTGGAACTCCTTGGGTGTGCTTGAGTGAGTCCATGGTAGGCCGCCCGCCCCGCCCGCACCAGACGCCGCGCCACACATGATTTGTGCGTGAACCGCACAAATCGGCTCACCAGTCGCCGTGCGCCCTTCCTTATTTTCCGGCCCGGGTCGCCAGGTAGCGCTGGTTCGACACAAGCACATTGTCCCGCTCGAACCCGGCGCCGCCGTCCAGCCCCGCGATCCATTCGTCGGTACCCACCACCGCCGCGAAGGCCGACTGCATCACCACGCTGACCACGTTGTGGATCTCCTTGGCCGACACGCGGCCCGCCTTGTTCTCATACGGCAGCGAGCCCGCCGCGTCGGCCAGGAACTCGACCTTGTAGCCCTCGTGCATGGCCTGGCGCATGGTCGAATCGTTGCAGTTGTGCGTCATGTAGCCCACCACGGCGATGGTGTCGATGTCGTTGGCCTTCAGCCAGGCGCCGAAGTCGGTGCCCGCGAAGCAGCTCGGCATAGTCTTTTCGATGCGATGCTGGACAGGCTTGGACGCTATCGATTCGTGCACCTGCGCGCCGCGCGAACCGCGCGCGAAGATCGGCGCCGATTCCGGCGAGATGTGCTGCACCATGACGATGGGTATGCGGCGCTGGTGCGCGGCGTCCATGGCTTTGGCGATGTTGGGCAGGGAGCTGCTCACCGGCGGGTATTCGATCAGGAATTTGCCGTCGATGTATTCGTTTTGCACGTCGATCACGACGAGGGCGCGCCGCGCGTTTGCGTTTTCCATGCTGTACTCCGAAGGTTGGATGAGGCGTCCAGTATGGCCCGGCCACCACCGGCGCGACAGTGGCGGCCGGGCCAAATTGCGCTCCAAAACAGCCAACTCCGCAGCCAACTCCGCAGCCAACTCCGCAGCCTGGCCACGGCCAGCTCATCCCTATGGCAAAATCAGCCACCTTCTTACGGATCAGAATCTCAATGAAGACTGTCGCAGTGATCGCCTATGACGGCATAGGCCCGTTCCACCTGTCCGTCCCCTGCATGGTATTCGGCACGGACGACGGCGACACGCGCCCGCGCCTGTTCGAGGTCAAAGTGTGCGGCGCTACGCCCGGCAGCCTGCGCACCAGCGCCGGCTTTTCCATCCAGACCTCGCACGGCCTGGCCGACGTGGCACGGGCCGACATCGTCATCATGCCCAGCTGGAGCAGCCCGGACGAGGCGCCGCCACAAGCCCTGCTGGAGGCGCTGCGCCAAGCCAAGGCCAATGGCGCGCAAGTGGTCGGCCTGTGCCTGGGCGCCTTCGTGCTGGCGGCCGCCGGCCTGCTGGACGGCCGTCCCGCTTCCGTGCACCACCAGTGGGCACGCAAGCTGGCCGAGCGCTATCCCGGCGTGGCGGTCAATTCCCATGTGCTGTACATCGACGACGGCGACGTGATCACTTCGGCCGGCACGGCGGCCGGCATCGACTGCTGCCTGCACGTGCTGCGCCAGCGCTGCGGCGCCAGCGTGGCCAGCGCCACCGCCGGCTACATGGTGATGCCGTCCTACCGCCACGGCGGTCAGGCGCAGCGCCTGAAGCACGAACTGGCCAGTTCGGCGGCGGCGGACCTGTTCCGCAATACGCTGGACTGGGTGCTGGCCAACTTGCGCGAGCCGCACACGGTGGAGCAACTGGCCGCGCGCGCCTGCATGAGCCAGCGCACCTTCACGCGCCGCTTCCGGCAGGAGACCGGGGCGTCGGTGCACCAGTGGCTGCTGGATCAGCGCCTGCTGACCGTGCAGCGCCAGCTCGAACAGACCGGGCACACGGTGGAGGTGATCGCCGGACTGACGGGATTCGGCTCGTCGGGCGCGCTGCGCAAGCAGTTTGGCAAGCAGCTGGGCATGTCGCCGTCGGCGTACCGGATGCAGTACCGGGCGTAGGGCGGCAGGCTGGCCCTGGGGCCGTTCCGCCAACGGTCGACCCTGCCGGGTTACGCCGTGCCGGCTAACCCGGCCTACGGTTTCAGCTGGCGGATCGGGGAGACGCGCGGCAGCACGTGGCGCTGGCTGCGCACTTCCCTGTTCCAGTCCTGGTTCGCCCGGTGCAGTTCGGCGTCGTAGTAGCCGCGCCCGTGGTCCAGGTGCAGGCTGACGATGGAGTGGCGGGCGCGCATGCCGCGCACGCCGATGTTGTTCAGCCGCAGGCCCATGTTCAGGTCTTCGCCGCCGTAGGCCATGCTTTCGTCGAAGCCGCCCACTTCCAGCACGTCGCGCCGGAAGGCGCAGCTATTGGCGCCGCTGAAGGCATTGCGCGGCGACAGAAAATCGTAAAAGCGCTGCAGGCGCGGACTGCGCAGCAGGCGGTTGCGGTTCTTGTCAAAGCCCGGTATCGCGTTCAGGAAATCGTAGTCGAACAGGCTCTGGTCCAGGATCGCAGGACGCAGGTCATGGAGCAAATGATATTGTTCCGGCACGCTGATATGGCTGCCGCCCGCCAGGAAGGCACCCGGACGGCTCAAGCGCAGATAGGTCTCGACGAAGTCGTCGCGCGGCACGCAGTCGCCGTCGGTAAACAGCAACAGGTCGCCGGACGCCTGCAGCACCGCCTTGTTCAGCGCGCGGCATTTGCCGAAGCCCCGGTGCTCCTGCGTCAGATGCAGCAGCGGCAGGTCCAGATGGCGGCAGCCGGCCACCGCCTCGGCAATCTCCGGGAACTCGCCGTCCTGCGAGACGATGATCTCGTCCGCCATGCGGGTCTGGGCGGCGTAGCCGGTCAGGACGAACTCCATTTCGCGGCGTTTTTTGTGCGCGGAGATGATAACGGTTATCTTCATGCACGCCATGTTACCGGAACCGGGGACCGTATGCTGCCACCGGCAGCCATCTTCGGCCGCCTTGGCCGCGGCGGACCTCCCTCGGCCCCGATTGCCGCAATGCCGTATAATTTTAGACCCGGTATCGGATTCCATCAGCCATCCCCGAAAGTGCGAAATGAATAACAAAGCCAGCCAACCACGCTATTCCAAGACCGAAGCGCAACTGCGCGAGATGCTGTCGCGCCGCATCATGTTCCTGGACGGCGCGATGGGCACCATCATCCAGCAGTACAAACTGGATGAAATGGCTTACCGCGGCGGCCCCACGGGCCGCTTCGCCGACTTCGCAGCACCCGCCGATAGCGGCGCGCGCGAGCTGTTCGTCAAGGGGAACAACGAGCTGCTGACGCTGACGCAGCCGCAGGTGATCCAGGAGATCCACGAGCGCTACCTGGCGGCCGGCGCCGACCTGATCGAAACCAACACCTTCGGCGCCACCTCGATCGCGCAGGACGACTACCACATGGGCCACCTGGCCTACGAGATGAACGTGGCGGCGGCCAAGCTGGCCAAGGCGGCCACGGCCAAGTACAGCAGCGCCGACAAGCCGCGCTTCGTGGCCGGCGCCCTCGGCCCGACGCCGAAAACCGCGTCGATCTCGCCGGACGTGAACGATCCCGCCGCGCGCAACGTGACCTTCGACCAGCTGGTCGCGGCCTACCATGAACAGGTGCGCGGCCTGGTCGACGGCGGCTCCGACGTGCTGCTGGTCGAAACCATCTTCGACACGCTGAACTGCAAAGCCGCCCTGTTCGCCATCGACCTGTACTATGAAGAGCACCCGGAACAGGAACGCCTGCCGCTGATGATCTCCGGCACCGTGACCGACGCCTCCGGCCGCATCCTGTCCGGCCAGACCGTGCCGGCCTTCTGGAACTCGGTGCGCCACGCGCGCCCGCTCACCATAGGCTTGAACTGCGCGCTGGGCGCGGCCCTGATGCGTCCCTACGCCGAAGAGCTGTCGCAGATCGCCGACGCCTTCGTCTGCATCTACCCGAACGCCGGCCTGCCCAACCCGATGAGCGACACCGGCTTCGACGAGCTGCCGGCCGACACCTCGGCCCTGCTGCGCGAATTCGCCGACGCCGGCTTCATCAACATGGCCGGCGGCTGCTGCGGCACCACGCCCGACCACATCGCGGCCATCGCCACGCTGCTGGAGACGACCCCGCCGCGCGCGGTCCCGGAGATCAGGGTGGCGCAGCGCCTGTCCGGCCTGGAGCCCTTCACCATCGACGACGACTCGCTGTTCGTCAACGTCGGCGAGCGCACCAACGTCACCGGCTCGAAAGCGTTCGCGCGCATGATCCTGAACGAGCAGTACGACGAGGCGCTGTCGGTGGCGCGCCAGCAGGTGGAGAACGGCGCCCAGGTGATCGACATCAACATGGACGAGGCGATGCTGGACTCGCAGGCGGCCATGACGCGCTTCCTGAACCTGATCGCTTCCGAGCCGGACATCTCGCGCGTGCCCATCATGATCGACTCCTCCAAGTGGAGCGTGATCGAAGCGGGCCTGAAGTGCGTGCAGGGCAAGGCCATCGTCAACTCCATTTCGATGAAGGAAGGCCTGGAAGAGTTCATCCGCCAGGCCAAGTTGTGCCGCAGCTACGGCGCCGCCGTGATCGTCATGGCCTTCGATGAAAAAGGCCAGGCCGACACCTTCGAGCGCAAGATCGAAATCTGCGCGCGCGCCTACAAGGTGCTGACCGAGCAGGTCGGCTTCCCGCCGGAAGACATCATCTTCGACCCGAACATCTTCGCCATCGCCACCGGCATCGAAGAGCACAACAACTACGCGGTGGACTTCATCAACGCCACGCGCTGGATCAAGGACAACCTGCCGCACGCGAAGATCTCGGGCGGCGTGTCCAACGTGTCGTTCTCCTTCCGCGGCAACGACCCGGCGCGCGAGGCCATCCACACCGTGTTCCTGTACCACGCCATCAAGGCCGGCATGACCATGGGCATCGTCAACGCCGGCATGGTGGGCGTCTACGACGACCTGCCGGCCGAGCTGCGCGAACGCGTGGAGGACGTGGTGCTGAACCGACGCGACGACGCCACCGAGCGCATGATCGAAATCGCCGGCACCTTGAAAGCCGGCGGCAAGGCCCAGGAGCAGAACCTGGAATGGCGCAACGCCATCGTCGAGAAGCGCCTGGCGCACGCGCTGGTGCACGGCATCACCCAGTTCATCACCGACGACACCGAAGAGATGCGCCTGCAGGTGCTGAACTCCGGCGGCCGCCCCATCCACGTGATCGAAGGTCCGCTGATGGACGGCATGAACATCGTCGGCGACCTGTTCGGACAGGGCAAGATGTTCCTGCCGCAGGTGGTGAAATCGGCGCGTGTGATGAAGCAGGCCGTGGCCCATCTGATCCCCTACATCGAGGAAGAGAAAAAGGCCGAGGAAGCGCGCACCGGCATCGTCGCCAAGCCCAAGGGCAAGATCGTCATCGCCACCGTCAAGGGCGACGTGCACGACATCGGCAAGAACATCGTCTCCGTGGTCCTGCAGTGCAACAACTTCGAAGTGGTGAACATGGGCGTGATGGTGCCGTGCTCCGAGATCCTGGCGCGCGCCAAGCTGGAGAACGCCGACATCATCGGCCTGTCCGGCCTGATCACGCCGTCGCTCGAAGAGATGGCCCACGTGGCCAAGGAAATGCAGCGCGACGAGCACTTCCGCATGCTGAAGATCCCGCTGCTGATCGGCGGCGCCACCACCAGCCGCGCCCACACGGCCGTGAAGATTTCGCACAACTATGAAGGCCCGGTGGTCTACGTGCCGGACGCCTCGCGTTCCGTGTCGGTGGCGCAGTCGCTGCTGACGCCGGAGAGCCGCGACCAGTACATCGCCGAGATCGAGCAGGACTACGTGCGCATCCGCGAGCAGCACGCCAACAAGAAGGCCCTGCCCATCGTCTCGCTGGCCGCCGCGCGCGCCAACAAGATGAAGCTCGAGTTCTCTCCGGTGAAGCCCAAGTTCATCGGCCGCCGCGTGTTCAAGAACGTCGACCTGGCCACGCTGGCGCAATACATCGACTGGGGTCCGTTCTTCCAGACCTGGGACCTGGCCGGCCCCTTCCCCGCCATCCTGAAGGATGACGTGGTGGGCGAAGCGGCCAGCAAGGTGTTCGAGGAAGGCCAGGCGCTGCTGAAGAAACTGATCGACGGCCGCTGGCTCACCGCCAACGGCGTGGTCTCCCTGCTGCCCGCCAACAGCGTGAACGACGACGACATCGAAATCTACACCGACGACGAGCGCGACACCGTGGCCTTCACCTACTACGGCTTGCGCCAGCAGGGCGTGAAGCCCATCATCGACGGCGTGCAGCGCCCCAACCAGTGCCTGGCCGACTTCATCGCGCCCAAACTCATTGATGGCAAACCCTCGGGCATCAAGGACTACATCGGCATGTTCGCCGTGACCTCGGGCCTGGGCATCGAGAAATACGAGCAGCGCTTCGAAGACGCGCACGACGACTACTCGTCCATCATGCTCAAGGCGCTGGCCGACCGCCTGGCCGAAGCCTTCGCCGAATACATGCACGAGCGCGTGCGCAAAGACCTGTGGGGCTACGCCGCCGCCGAGACGCTGAGCAACGAGGCGATGATCGCCGAGGAGTACGCCGGCATCCGTCCCGCGCCAGGCTACCCGGCCTGCCCGGAGCACACGGTGAAGGCGGACATGTTCAAGGTGCTGCAGGCCGAAGAGATCGGCATGGAGCTGACCGAGTCGTTCGCCATGTTCCCCGGCGCCGCCGTGTCGGGCTTCTACTTCGCCCATCCCCAGTCGAAATATTTCACCGTCGGCAAAATAGGCAACGACCAGTTCGACGACATGGCCGCGCGCCGCAAGATCGACAAGGCCGAGCTGGAACGCTACCTGGCGCCCAACCTGTAAGGCCAAGGGGTGGCGCCAAAAACGCCACACCCCCGGTGCAATTTCTTTACAGCAGGCATGGCCAAGCCTAAAGTAGGCTCTCCGAAGCATCACTTAAGGAGAGCCGGATGAAAGCTTTGCTGAACGCCGCACTGATGTTCCTGATGTGTTTGAACTTTGCCCCGGCGGCGCGCGCCGCCGAGCGCGGCACACCAGCCGAGGCGACCGCGCTGGTGCAAAAAGCGGTGGCCTTCCTGAAGGCCAACGGCAAGGAAAAAGCCTACGCCGAATTCAACAATCCCAACGGCCAGTTCAAGGACCGCGACCTCTACATCTTCGTCATCGACACCGGCGGCATGGAATGGGCCAACGGCGCCAACCAGAAAATCGTCGGCAAGAACGTGATGGACCTGAAGGACGCGGAAGGCAAGCCCATGGTCAAGAGCATGCTGGAGCTGGCCGCAAGCAAGGGCAAGGGCTGGGTCGACTACAAATGGCCGAACCCGATCAACAAGACGGTCGACAGCAAGTCCTCCTACCTCGAGAAAGTCGAGGACGTGATCGTCGTCTGCGGCGTCTACAAATAAGCGCCGCGGCGAACACCTTCAAAAAACGTAAAAGGGGTCAGGGTTATTTATTAAATAACCCTGACCCCTTTTACGATTTGACCCTGGCCCCTATTCTCTGGCCCCTTTTCTCCGCTATTGCTGGTCGCGGCGGAATTTCCAGATCGCGAGGCCGGCGAAGACGGCGGCGAACGCCAATTGCACGGCCATCGGCGCGAGGGCGGCGTCCAGGCCGAGGCCGCGCCAGGTCATGGCGTCGAAGCCGTCGACCGCCCAGCGCGTGGGGATGGCGATGGTCAGCGTCTGCATCCACGCAGGGAATACGAAGGACGGCACCCAGGCGCCGCCCAGCATCACCATGATCAGCGTGGCGAACACGGCGATGCCGCGCGCCGCTTCGGGCGTCTTGCCGAAAGCGGCAATCAGCAGGCCGAAACCGGCCGTCATCAGCGCGAAACAGACGCCGACGCCGGCAAAGCCCAGCGGGTTGCTGATGTCGACTTTGAAGATCAGCATGGCGCACAGGAAAATGGCCGCCAGCAGGCCGCTGGCGATCAGCGCGGCCGAGACCGCGCGCGCCAGCAACACCGACGTCAGCGACACCGGCGCGGCCAGCAGCCGGTTCCAGATGCCCATGCGGCGCGCCAGCAATATCCCTATGCCCATGTCCACACCCATGAACAGGATGAATTGCACGCTCATGCCCGCGAACGAGTGCGCGTAGCCGTTGTACCTGGGGCCGGAGCTGAGCGCTTCGTCCTTGGTGGCAAAGGGCATGCTGAGGCCGGCCTTGGCCGCTCCGCCTGCAGCGCCATCCTTGACGGGCTTGCCTTGTTCGACCTGTTGATACCTGCGCACGCTGCCCAGCATGTCGCGCAGCGCGGGATTGTCCCTGCCGGCAGCGGCGCTCTGCTCGAGCTCTTTCAGGCTGACGTCCATGAACTTGCTGCCGCTGTCGCCGCCGAACATCTCGGCGCTGACGATTTGCATCACCTGCTGCGTCAGCATGCCTTTGACCATGGCCAGCGTGGTCGCTTGCGAGGGATCGTAGAACACCGGGATCTCCGGCTTGGAGCCGGCACCGAAGAGGGCCTTGCCGGCCGCGTCGCCGAAGCCTGGCGGGATCACGACGGCCACCGTGAGCTTGCCGGCGCGTACCTGGGCCTGCGCGTCGGCCAGCGCCAGTTCCTTGATGCGCAGCGCGGGATCCGCCTTCAGCCCGTCGGCAACCTTACCGCCGACCGCGCTCGTGTCCAGCTGCACCAGGCCGACGTCGATCTTGCCGGTGCTCGCTTCGCCGCCGCTGCCGCCGAACAACGAGCCGAAGAAGGCGGCCAGCACGATGGGCAGCATCAGGTTGATCAGCAGAGCGCGCTTGTCGCCGAGGTAAAGGATCAGGTCTTTGCGGACCAGTGCGAAAAATGCGGTCATCATATTCCCTTTCAGTCTCGCAGGCTGCGCCCGGTGAGCGTGAGGAAGATATCCTCGAGATTGGTCCTGGCGGTGGCGAAATGCTGCAGCGCGCAGCCTTGCGCGTCCAGCCAGGCCAGCACGGACGCCGCTTGCGCGGTCGCGCCCAGGCCGATCTCCAGCACGGCGCCATCCGCCTTGACGGAACTGACGCCGGCCAGTCCTTGCAGCCCCGCCGCCAGGTCGGCCAGGCGCCCGGGCGACGGCGGCTGCGCCAGCTCGGCGCGCAGCGCCGCCTGCGCCGGCAGGCGGCGGTACAGCTCGGCCGGGCTCTCGTCGGCCAGTACCTTGCCGTGGTCGATGACGACGATGTGGTCGGCCAGCCGCTCCACTTCCTCCATGTAGTGGCTGGTGTAGATCAGCGCCATGCCTTTCGCCTTGAGGGCTTCCAGCGTGTCGAAGATGGCGTTGCGGCTTTGCGGGTCGACGCCGACGGTGGGCTCGTCCAGGATCAGCAGCTTGGGTTGGTGCAGCAGCGCTGCGGCGATGTTGAGGCGGCGCTTCATGCCGCCCGAGAAGGCGGCGGGCTTGTCGGCCGCGCGGTCGGCCAGGCGCACCATGTCCAGCGCCTGCGCGCAGCGCTCCTTCAGCAGCGCCCCCTTGAGGCCGTACAGCGCGCCGAACAGCTTCAGGTTCTCCAGCGCCGGCAAGTCCTCGTACAGCGCCAGGTCTTGCGGCACCAGCCCGATCTTGAGCTTGGCGCCCGTGCTGCCCTGGGCCATGGCCACGCCGTCCAGCTCGACGCTGCCGCTGTCGCTGCGCAGCAAGCCGCAGATCATGCTGACGGTACTGGATTTGCCAGCGCCGTTCGGACCGATCAGGCCGACGGTCTGGCCGTGCCTGACCTGGAAGGAGACGCCGTCGACCGCGAGGCGGCCGCCGTAGGATTTACCGAGTTTGTTTACGCTGAGCAGGACGGAAGCCATGGCGCACCGCGATCGTTAATAAGATCGCAAGCTTATCGCCACTCATGTCCGTTTGGCAAGTAAAAGATGCCACAGCTGTCAACTTGACAGGCTGACACTGCCCAAGGCTACAGGGCGTAGCGCACCACGTTGTCGCTCCACTCGAACGCGGCCATTTCCAGCTCCACCAGTTCGTCGGTGGACATGGCGAGGTCGCGCAGGGTCGGCACGATTTCGCCTTCCTTGTCTTCGATCTGCTCGATGCATTCGGCCAGCTTGAGCAGGTCGCCGAAGAAACCGCCGCGGAACATCAGCGCGTCCGCCACTTCGTCGATCACCGGGATCTGGCCCAGGATTTCGGACATCGGGATGCCGAACAGCGTGTCCATCAGCGACATGATGCCGACCGTGAAGGCGATGTCGGCGGCGTGGCGCTGGCTGGGGCGCAGCTTGTGCGCCAGCAGTTCGAGCAGGCGGCCGCGGGTGGTGGCCAGCATCAGCAGCGGCGTCATGCTGTGGCCGCGCTTGCTCGGTTCGGCGTACAGCATGATCTGCAGCCAGCGCTGCAACTGGCGGCGGCCCAGGATGGTGACGGCCTGGCTCAGCGAGTCGATGCGCTGGCGTGCGCCCACGGCCGGCGTATTCACCAGGCGCAGCAGGTTCAGCGCCAGCGACACGTCGCGCTTGATGGCGCGCTCGATTTCGAGGTTGTCGGCGTCCGAGGTCACCAGGGTCATCAGTTCCATCACCGCCAGCTGCGACGGCGACAGTTTCTTGCCGCTCATGATGACGGGCTTGGCGAAGTAATAGCCCTGGAAGTAGTCGAAGCCCAGGTCCAGGCAGTTCTTGAATTCGTCGCGGGTCTCGACCTTCTCGGCCACCAGCAGCTTGCCGTCCTGCTTGAAGCGCGGCGCCAGCTTCATCAAGGCCGGCAGCGGCGTGCTGCGCATGCTCATCTTGACGTATTCGATCATGGGCAGCAGGCTCTGCACGTGGCCGGTTTCGACGGTGACGTCGTCCAGCGCGAAGCTGAAGCCGTGGCTGACCAGGTCGGCCATGCGCGACAGCACCGGCGGCGTCACTTCCATGGTTTCGACGATTTCCAGCACCACTTTCTCGCGCGGCAGGAAACCGAAGATGTCGCTCATGATGACGTCGGCATCGACGTTGACGAAACCGAGCGCATCGCCGATCACTTTTTCCATGCCCAGCTGCGAGGCGTGGGCGATCACGGAGGCGGTCGCCCCCAGGTCGGTGGTGATATTGGCTGGACCGACAGGAGCGTTGCGAAACAGCAACTCATAGCCGAACAGCGCCTGGTTGCGATCCAGTATCGGCTGACGCCCAAGGTAAAACTCGCGCACGCGCAAGCTCTTGGAGGTCATATCGTTCATGGAAAGGTCGATCATGGCAGTTTCATCCCGTTTTTTACTGATATTTTGGCATCATTCGCCGGTATTGTCTCGGACAATTTGGCAACAGGCATGCCTTCCAGGAACAATTTCAACTCGCCGGGTTCAAAAGCGGTCCATTGTTCGTTGGTCGTGAGCGGCTGGGTGACGATGATGGCGACCCTGTCGTCGGGCGTGGTGACTTCCGAGAAGTCGACGCTGACGTCCTCGTCGGACAGCTCGGCGGTGACGAAGGGGTACTGCCGCACCAGGTAGTACAAGCTGGTGGAACAGTGGGCGTACAGCTCGCTGCCGCTGGAGAGCATCATGTTGAAGGTGCCGTGGGCGGCGATTTGCCGCACCAGTTCCTCCAGCGCGGCGTTCAGCTCGGCCCGCTCGGGGTGGCGGTCCCCGAAACGCGCGCGCAGGCTTTGCAGGATCAGGCAGAAAGCGCGTTCGCTGTCCGTGGTGCCGACCGGGCGGTAGGCGCCGTCCAGCACGGGCTCGAATTCCTTCAGGTCGCCGTTGTGGGCGAACACCCAGTAGCGGCCCCACAGTTCGCGCACGAAGGGATGGCAGTTCTCCAGCGCCACCTGGCCCTGCGTGGCCTTGCGGATGTGGGCGATGACGTTGCGCGATTTGATCGGGTAGCGCTTGATCAGTTCGGCGATCGGCGAGGCCACGGCGGCCTGGTGGTCGACGAACAGGCGCACGCCGGCGCCCTCGAAGAAGGCGATGCCCCAGCCGTCATGGTGGGTGTCGGTGGCGCCGCCGCGCATGGCGAAGCCGGTGAAGCTGAACACGATGTCGGTCGGGACATTGCAGTTCATGCCTAAAAGTTGGCACATGGGATGGCATGGTGAGGTTGTTGCGACAAGACCTCACCTTACCACGCCTCGGCCGTTGTGAATATCAATGCGCTATCAATGCAGAAGGACGGGTTGGCTCATCACCGATTCGTAGCTGCCCAGGAATTCGTCGATTTCCTCCATGGTCGGCTCGCTGGCGATCAGCTGGTTGACGTCGCGCCGGAAGCTTTGCGCCAGCACCCCCGCGATGAAGATTTCACGCTTGCAGCCCTTGTCCACGATCTCATAGCCGCCAAAGCGCAGCGCTTCGAGGTCGCGGTCCGCGCCGAATTCAACCACGCTGTATTGCTCGCTGTTGTAGATCAGGTTCATTTTGCTTCCTTCACGCTAGGGGCGGAAGCAGGATTGTTCCGCCGGTCCATATTGAAGTGGGGCCCTGGAACCGGTTTTCAAGTCGTAACTTGCATATCCGGAGCCAGTGCCAGCAATTCGCCATACGGAGCCTCCAGCAGCATGGTGCGCAACTGGTCCACATGCTCCGCATTTGCCAGGCTGATGTACAACTGCGCAGGCGGACGGCGCAGCAGACGGTTCAATGTTACTCGCAAAACGAGATTGCCAGCGCAACAAAGGCAGCCGGGAGCGATACGGAGCACCTGCAGCCCTTGTTCGGGCGCGGAAACGAGGGGGGAATTGGCGTCGGCCAGGCCTTCGAGAATGACGGCGGTGGGGACGTGCGGCTGCGCGGCGGCAGCGCCCGCAGCCTCGATCGCAGCGGCAATGGCGGACTCGCGCACGGCTGCGCGCGGGCCCGTGACCAGCGTGGTCAGCGTTGGCGGCACCGCCCTGGAGGAGGCGCCGCCAGCGGCAGCGCCGGCGCTTGCTCCCGCAGCGCTTCCGCCGGCGGCTGCCGTCATTGGTTCTTCTTGGCCAGCTTGCCAGGCTCCACGCCCAGCTGCTTGAGCTTGCGGTACAAGTGGGTGCGTTCCAGGCCCGTCTTTTCCGCCACCCGCGTCATGCTGCCGCCTTCGCGGCCCAGGTGGTGTTCAAAGTACATGCGCTCGAACGCGTCGCGCGCCTCGCGCAGCGGCAGATCGAACGACAGGTTGAACATATGGCCCTCGCCCGCCGTGGCGCCGCCGCCCCGGATGGCCGCGTGCACCTGCGGCATGGCCGAACTGAACGGCGCCCCGGCCGCGATCGCGCCGTCCTCGGGCGGCGGCGCCACCGCCGGCCGCGGCGCCAGCGAAGGCGAGCGCACCGTTTCCTGGGCGCGCGTCAGGCCTGCTTGCACCGCTTTGAGCAGCTTTTGCATGGCGATCGGCTTTTCCAGGAAATTCAAGGCGCCGATGCGCGTGGCCTCCACCGCCGTGTCGATGGTGGCGTGACCGGACATCATGATCACGGGCATGGTCAGCAAGCCGTCGCGCTGCCATTCCTTCAGCAACGTGACGCCGTCCGTGTCCGGCATCCAAATGTCGAGCAGGACCAGATCCGGCGCGCCCTGCGCACGCGCCTCGCGCGCCTGCTGCGCGTTTTCGGCAAGCTGTATTGCGTGTCCCTCGTCGCTCAATATCTCCGAGAGCAACTCGCGGATACCCATTTCGTCATCCACTACCAGAATGTTTGCCATCTATCCCTGCCTTTTTTCACTTCGCCGGACATGCGGCATTGTATGCCTGCATGGCTAGCAATGATTTTATTGGTCTTTCAACATTATGCCAACTGCACCGGTGCCAACTTTAACAGTAAAATCAGTACCGAAGCGCCACTTCTATCGACATGGTTCTGGATGTCTATCCTGCCCCCATGTTCGTCGATAATCTTTTTCACCATCGCCAGCCCCAAACCGGTGCCGCGCGCCTTCGACGTCACGTACGGTTCAAAGGCGCGCGCCAGGATTTTGGGCGCGAAGCCGGGGCCGTTGTCCGATATCGCCAGCCGCACGGCGACGCGGGTGCCGCCGTCCGCGCTCTGATAATGGATGGCCTCGGTGACCACATCGATGCGCGGCTCGGCGCCGGCCGGCGGCTGGTCGAGCAGCGCATCTTGTGCGTTCTGCAATAAATTGTGGATCACCTGGCGCAGCTGGGTGGCGTCGCCCATCACCAGCGGCAGCTGCGGCGCCAGCGCCAGGTGGATGATGTCGCTGCCCTCGCCGCTCAGGTAGAGGTTCAGGATCTCCTCCACCAGCGCGTTCACGTCCAGCGGCTCGAGCACGGCCGGCGGCGTCTTCGCGTAGTCGCGGAAGTCGTCCACCATGCGCTTCATGGCCGAGACCTGGTTGACGATGGTGGTGGTGGCCTTGTTCAGCAGGTCGACGTCGGCCTGGACCTCGAGCTTGTTCTCCAGCTTCATCTGCAGGCGCTCGGCCGACAGCTGGATCGGCGTCAGCGGGTTCTTGATTTCGTGCGCCAGGCGGCGCGCCACCTCGCCCCAGGCGATCGAGCGCTGGGCCGAGATCACGTCGGTGATGTCATCGAACACCACGATATAGCCGCTGCCGCTCTCGACCGGCAGGCGCGAGCCGCGCGTCAGCAGGGTCAGGTCGTGCTCCTCCGGGCTGGTGCTGTAGGCCGGGCGCGGAATCTCGATCTGGCGCTGCCAGTGCAGGCGCTGCGCGTTGCGCCCGGCCGCCGAGTGCGCGCTTTGCGCCGAGAACGCGGCCACGATGGCGTTGGCGAATTCCTGCAAGCCTTCGATTTCCGTCAGTTGCTGGCCGATCAGCGCCGCGCCCGCGCGCTGCAGGATGCGCTCGACCGAATCGTTGCAGCTGACCAGGCGGAACTCGCCGTCCAGCACCATCACGCCGGCCGACATATTGGCCAGCACCGATTCCAGGTGGGCCTTGGCGTTCTGCAGCGCGGCGCGGTTCTTGTCGACCGCGATGCGCGCGTCCGACAGCTGGCGCGTCATGGTGTTGAACGATTGCGTCAAGGTGCCCAGCTCGTCCGAACTGGCGACGATGGGGCGCGGCGACAGGTCGCCGCCGGCCACCGCGCGCGTGCCCTCGGCCAGCAGCAGCAGCGGCTGGGCCAGGTCGTTGGCGATCAGGAAGGCGGCCGCGATGGCGCCGAACACGGCCAGCAGCAGGGTCAGCGTCAGCGTTTCGATGTACATCTTGCGCAGGCCGATGCGGGCCACGAAGCGCTCCTTGTATTCGCTGTAGGCGGTGCGCAGCATTTCGCCGTTGGCCGCCAGCTGCGGCGGCACGGCCTGGATGATCTGCAGGAAGCGCGGCGCCAGATGCGTGCCGTTGGGCTGCACCGGGTCCGGGATGGCCATCAGCACGCGCACGCGCAGCACATTGGCCGCGTCCGGCGGCGGCGGCGGCGGCGCGCCCACGCGGTCGTCGCGCAGTTCGCTGCCGCCCTCGGCCTGGGCGTAGGAATCCTCGGCCTTGGCCACCGCCAGCATGGGCGGGTTGGGCAGGTCGGCCGACAGGTTGATGCGCTGCGGCCCGGTGGCCGAGACGATCAGTCCGCCTTCGGCGTCGACGATGATGGCGCTTTGCGTGCCGGGATGGGTCTTGACGTAGCGCGACAGGATGGCCGGGGCGGCGTAGAACTGCTCCTCGGCCAGCAAGGTGGAGGTTTTGCGCGCCTGCGCGTTGAGGTCGGCCACCGCCTTGTCGAGCGCGTCGCGGCCCAGGTTCAGGCCGGCATCGAGCGCCTCTTCGATGCGCACATTGAACCAGGAATCGATGGAATGGGAGACGAACTGCACCGACACCAGGAAGATCACCAGGCCGGGCAGCACGCCGATGGCGGCGAACAGCAGCACCAGGCGCGTCATCAGCTTGGAGCCGAACTTGCCGGCGCGGTAGCGCGAATACAGGCGGAACAGGGACACGCCGACGAGGATCAGCAGCGCCACGGCGACCGCCGCGTTCAGGCCCAGCAGCCAGCCGTAATAGCGGTCGAACAGGCCGGAGTTGTCCGACGCCGAGGCCAGCAGGAACAGCAGGATGCTGACCGCGGCGCCCGCGACGACGAACAGATACCGCAAGGCCGGGGTCACTTATTCAGCCCTGTACAGGAAGGTTTTCTTGTTCGACGCCAGGCGCCATTCGCTGTTGTTGAAGGCGTTGACCTGGATCGGCTTGGGCAGGTAGTCGCGGTCCATGCCCATGCGCAGCGTCACGTTGTAGACCTCGCCGACCTTGAGCGCGCCGCGCGGCGCCACCACCCAGCGGCTGGGCCGGCGCAGCAGGAACAGCGCGTCCTCCAGCGTCGAGAAACTCTGGCGCACGCTGCCGACCGGGCCGACGTGGTACTGGCGCGTGAGCACGTTGTAGGCGATGCTGAAGGTGCGCTTGACCTTGACGGCCTTCTCGTCCATCCAGTACCAGCGCGGGCGGGTGAATTCGACTTCGGTGGTGAAATAGAGCGTGACGCCGAACTGCAGCGCATCCTCCAGGCCGTGGTTCAGTTCGAACGAATAGGCGGCCGACAGGCGGTAGCCCTCTTCGGCCGCCTCGATGGTGGCGCGGGTGATTTCGACCGTATCGTCCGCCGCGCGCGCGGGCGGCAGCGCGCACGCGAACAGCAGCAGCAACTGCCAGGCTAGGAGTCGAAAAAAACGTCGCGTCACGAGTGGGCCGGTACCTAATAAATCCGTTGGAAATTGAGCGGCAAAATGTTCACGCATCGTTTACGCATTTTTCTGGAACAGTGCGTAGAACAAACCATCGTGATCCTGTTCGGCGCCGCCGGTGGGCAGCAACTGGCCGGGCGCTTGAAGACGGGTAGCGCCGTGGCGCACCGCGAAAGCGGCCGCCTGCGCCTCGGATTCCTGCGGCCACAACGAACATGTCACGAACAGCAATTTACCATTCGGGGCAAGCATCTGCCAAAGGTTGTCGAGAATTTTGGCCGAAAGTGTTGCAAGTTGGAGCGCGTCGCCCTTGCGGCGCAGCCAGCGGATGTCGGGGTGGCGGCGCACGATGCCGGACGCGGTGCACGGCACGTCGGCCAGGATGCGGTCGTAGGCCTCGCCGTCCCACCAGTCGGTCTGCTGCGCGTCGGCCGCCTTCAGCGCGGCTTGCAGGCCCAGGCGGTCCAGGTTCTCCTGCACGCGCTGCAGGCGCTTGGCGTCCGCGTCCAGCGCGGTCACGTCGGCGGCGGCCAGCTCCAGGATGTTGCAGGTCTTGCCGCCGGGCGCGGCGCAGGCGTCCAGCACCTTCATGCCGTCCTGGACATCGAGCAGCTGCGCAGCCAGCTGGGCCGCCGCGTCCTGCACCGACACCAGGCCGTCGTCGAAACCGGGGATCAGGTGCACGCCGACCGGCTTGGCCAGGCGCACCGCCTGCGGGCCGATCCGGGCGGCGGCGATGCCGGCCGCTTCCAGCGTGGTCAGATACTCGGCAACCGAGGTGCGGCGCAGGTTGACGCGCAAGGTCAGCGGCGGCGGCTGGTTACCGGTGATCAGCACCGCTTGCCACTGGTCAGGATAGGCGGCGCGCACGGCGTCGATCCACCACTGTGGATAATTCCATTTGGCCACCGGCTGCAGCGCGGCCGCCGCCAGCAATTCCTTGTTCTCGCGCTGGAAACGGCGCAGCACGGCGTTGACCATGGGCTTGGCGCGTTCGGAGTCCGGGTGGGCATAAGTGGCCGTCACGGCCTGGTCGACCACGGTGAACTGTTCATAGGCGGAGCTGCCGTCGGCGTCCGGCTGCATCAGCGGCAGCGCGCAGGCCAGCAGGGCCGACACCAGCGGCTCGGGGGCTTTCGGCGCCATCAGGGCGATCAGGGCGTCGCTCTGGCCCAGGCTGCGCATGGCGCGGTAGGCGATGTCCTGCATCGCGCCGCGCGCCTGCGGCAGCGCGCTGGTGCTGGCGAACACGCCGGCCAGGGCCTGCGGCAGCGCCATGCCGGTGCGCACCTGCGCCACGGCCAGGGCCGCGCCCAGCAGGGAAAAGGACAGCGAATCGGGGCGCAGGTCGGTCTGGAAGCCGGTTTGCAGCACCGGTTTCAGGTCGCGGTGGTGGCTCTCGCGGAATTCCGGCTTCGGGCGCGGCGCCGCGAATTTGGGCGCCGGCGCCGTCTTGCGCTGCTTGGGCGCGGCCTTGGCCCAGACCGAGGCGGCGGTTTCGGCGGGTTCGTCCGATACCGCGCGGTCATATGCGGGACGCGCTTGCGGGTTGAACTGAGGACGGGGCTGCGTGCCGGCCGGGCGTGCCGGTCCGCGCGCGCCGGCCGCGCCTGCACTGCTGCCAGCGCCAGCCGCGCCGGATTGGCCGCCGGCGCCAGCCGGCTTGGCCGGCCACGTCTTGGCGCCGGATGGCGCACCCGGCTTGGCGTACGCCGGTTTGCCGGCAGCAGCCTTGCCTGGAGCGCCCTTGTACGGAGCCTTGCCGGCAGCGGTCTTGGCCGGTGCGGCAGGGGTTTTCAGTTTCAGGACTGGGCGCTCTTTGGTCATCTTGTTATTTCCGTAATGGCTCGCGCCCGCCCACGGAGGGACGGGAGCGGCCCGCCGGGCCGCAATATTCGCGGGAATTCTATAAAGGTGAGATTGTAACCGGGTTGTGGACAACTCAGGCCAATCGCGCGCCCCATTACCCTGTCGTCCTCGCGGACGCGGGGACCCATGCTGAGCATCAGGTCCCGGCCGGCTAATCTATTAGTGGAAATTCAACAGGAAAATTCGCAACCGGTACCATCCGGGCTTCGGCCAATGTCTGCCGATGCGACTTGATGCGTTCGATTTCATGCAAGATCTGCGCCGTAAAGTAGCGTTCATGGCAATGTGGGCACCGGCACATAGGAATATCTTCAATGACCATCAGCTCATCGCCCCGGCCATAACTGCGGGTGACGCGCTGTATTTGCACACCCGGCTTGCCGCACGAAGCGCAAATGGCGTCAATCGAGGTAGGCGGTGATGACGTAGAGTCTGCCGGTGCAGGATTCGAACTTGACGACGACCTCGGCATCGCCCCCGTCGAGCGTGCTTCCTTGAACGACATACTTGCACTCTCGCGTCCGCCGGTCTCGCTGTCGCTCGACAAGTCGTCCTGTGAGGAGCACGTTTTCAAGGTCGGGGATCGTAAGGTCGTCATCTTCCACTCCTTGCTCGGCGTGAGCGGTCAAGACATAGCTCCCTGAGCGTATGCAGTCGCGTATCCGGCTGATCGTTGGCTGTGCCATCGATCCATTTTAGTGAGAGATCCAGTGTACATCTAAAGCCAGATCAAAGTCCGTCACGGCTGCCCCCTGGGCAAACGTTTATTCCCTCTTGCAAACCAGTATAATTACCGCTGTTTGGCCGGGGCTGAAGCCGCCGGCCGTTTCGCTTTCAGAAGATTACTTAGCGCGGCCCCGCCGCCACCTACGCACATGCTCGCCCAACAGAAACAAGAGATCACCGCCCTGTTCAACGCCGCCCTGGCGCCCATCCTCGACGGCTCCGGCGTCAGCGCCAACGTCGTGCTGGAGCGCCCGCGCGACGCGTCGCACGGCGACGTCGCCTGCAATATCGCCATGCAGCTGGCCAAGCAGCTGAAGATGAATCCCCGCGAACTGGCCACCAAGCTGGTCGCCGCGCTGCTGGAGAACCCGGCAGGCAAGCACATCGTCGCCGCCGCCGAAATCGCCGGCCCCGGCTTCATCAACCTGCGCGTGACCGACGCGGCCAAGCAGGCCGTGGTCAAGGCCGTGCTGGCGCAGGGCGCGCAGTTCGGCAACAGCGACGCGGGCACCGGCAAGCAAGTGATCATCGAATTCGTGTCCGCCAACCCGACCGGCCCGCTGCACGTGGGCCACGGCCGCCAGGCGGCGCTGGGCGACGCGCTGTCGTCGCTGTTCGGCTCCCAGGGCTATAAAGTCACCCGCGAGTTCTATTACAACGACGCAGGCGTCCAGATCCAGACCCTGGCGACCTCGGTCCAGGCGCGCGCGCGCGGCTTCAAGCCGGGCGACGCCGCATGGCCTGAATCGGCCTACAACGGCGACTACATCCAGGACATCGCCGACGACTTCCTGGCCCAAAAAACCGTGTCCGCCTCCGACGGCGCCCCGGCCACCGCCTCCGGCGACGTGGACGACGTCGAATCGATCCGCGCCTTCGCTGTGACCTATCTGCGCAACGAGCAGGACATCGACCTGCAGGCCTTCGGCGTGAAGTTCGACAACTACTACCTGGAATCGTCGCTGTACAAGGACGGCAAGGTGAACGCCGCCGTGGAAGCGCTGGTCAAGGCCGGCGTGACCTACGAGCAGGAAGGCGCGCTGTGGCTCAAGACCACCGACTACGGCGACGACAAGGACCGCGTGATGCGCAAGTCCGACGGCACCTACACCTACTTCGTGCCGGACGTGGCTTACCACATCGTCAAGTTCCAGCGCGGTTACGACCAGGCCATCAACATCCAGGGTTCCGACCACCACGGCACCATCGCCCGCGTGCGCGCCGGCCTGCAGGCTGTCGGCCTGGGCATCCCGCAGGGCTACCCGGACTACGTGCTGCACAAGATGGTCACCGTCATGAAGGACGGCGCCGAGGTGAAGATCTCCAAGCGCGCCGGTTCCTATGTGACCGTGCGCGACCTGATCGAATGGTCGGGCGGCGGCGACATCACCAAGGGCCGCGACGCGGTACGCTTCTTCCTCATCTCGCGCAAGGCCGACACCGAGTTCGTGTTCGACGTCGACGTCGCGCTGAAGACGTCGGACGAAAATCCGGTGTATTACGTGCAGTACGCCCATGCGCGCATCTGCCGCATGCTCGAGCAGTGGAACGGCGACGAGGCCACGCTGGCCAGCGTCGACCTGTCGCCGCTGACCGCGCCGTCGGAAGCGACGCTGCTGGCCGCGCTGGCCGCCTATCCCGAGGCGCTGGCCCGCGCGCAAGCCGAGCTGGGCCCGCACCAGGTGGCGTTCTACCTGCGCGAGCTGGCCGCTTCGCTGCACAGCTTCTACTTCGCCGAACGCGTGCTGGTCGACGACGAGGCGACCAAGCTGGCGCGCCTGGCGCTGATGGTGGCGACCCGCCAGGTGCTGCGCAACGGCCTGACGCTGATCGGCGTCTCCGCTCCGAACAAAATGTAATTGCGAAGGACATCCCGCACAATGAGTTTCCGCTCCCGCCCTACTTCTTTGCATACGCAGCAAGGCAACACGCTGCTCGGCATCATCATCGGCCTGGTCATCGGCCTGGTTATCGCTGTCATCGTGGCGCTGGTGATCAGCAAGGGCTCGACGCCTTTCACCGACAAGTCCGGCAAAGTGGGCAAGGCGGCGGAACCGACGGCGGGACAGATCTCCGATCCGAACAAGCCCATGTACGGAAGCAAGGAAGCTGCGCGTGAAGCGGCTCGGGACTTCTCGCGCGACCAGAACGCGGCCACGCCCGCAACGCCGGTCACCGCGCGTCCGGCGCCGGCCACGCCGGCCGCCAAGCCGGTGGACGAGTTGCAGCAGGTGGTGGACAAGATCGAGGCGGCCAGCAAGACCAAACCCGGCGCGACCAACGTGGTGCCCACTCCGACGGGGCCTGCTGCCGCGGCGGCGGCTCCGGCTCCGGCAGCAGCCGCGGCAGGCGACGACAAGTTTGTATATTATCTGCAGGCGGGCGCTTTCCGCGAAGTGGCGGACGCCGAAAACACACGCGCCAAACTGGCCCTGCTGGGCTTCGAAGCGACCGTGACCGACCGCACCACCGATACCGGCGTGCTGCACCGCGTGCGCGTGGGGCCGTACAACCAGGTGGAGACGATGAACAAGGTGCGCAGCAAACTGTCCGAAAACGGCATTGACGTGGCGGTAGTGCGCAACCAGAAATGAGGAAGCAAGCATGCGTATCCTGAAGCAGATCCTGGGCGCGTTGGCGCTGTGCAGCGTGGCCTTCGCGGCCACCGCGTCCCCGGCCGCGCCGGTCAGCGGCGTGGAGTACCAGACGCTGGCCTCGCCGCAGCCGACCGACACCGGCAAGAAAATCGAAGTCATCGAATTTTTCGCCTATTACTGCCCGCACTGCAACGCGCTGGAAGCGCAGCTTGAAGCCTGGGTCAAGAAACAGGGCGACAACATCGTCTTCAAGCGCGTCCATGTGCCGCGCGACGAAAGCGTGCTGCCGCAGCAGCGCCTCTTCTTCACGCTGGAAGCCATGGGCCTGCTGAACCAGTACCACAAGAAGGTGTTCCACGCGATGCACGTCGAACGCAACCGCCTCAACCGCGACGAACAGGTGTTCGACTGGGTTGCCGCGCAAGGCATCGACCGCCAAAAGTTCATCGACACCTACCGCTCCTTCGGCGTGCAGGCCAAGGTCAAGCGTGCCGACGGCATGATGGACAGCTACAAGATCGAATCCTGGCCGACCATCGTCATCGATGGCCGCTTCCAGGCGTCGCCGCACCTGGCCAGCGCAGGCATGCAGGGCAACCCGTCCGAAGCGGAACTGCAGGCGGCCGCGCTGCAAGTGATGGACTTCCTCGTCGCCAAGGCGAAAGCGGAAAAGAAATAAGCATGGGCTGCCGTTGAAACGCGTATTCATCACAGGCGCGTCCAGCGGCATAGGCGCGGCCCTGGCGCTGCGCTACGCACAGCACGGTGCCACCCTGGGCCTGCTGGCCCGGCGCGGCGACAATCTGCAGGCGCTGATCGCCACCCTGCCCTTCCCTGACAAGCACCGCGCCTACGCGGTCGACGTGCGCGACCACGCCGCCATCCGCGCGGCGGCCATGGACTTCATCGAGTACACCGGCGGCGCCGACATCGTCATCGCCAACGCCGGCATCTCGCACGGCACGCTGACCGAACACGCGGAGGATTTGCCGGTGTTCGAGGCCATCATCGCCACCAACCTGAACGCCACCGTGGCCACCTTCGCGCCCTTCATCGCCGCCATGAAGATGCAACGCACGCCCGCGCGCCTGGTCGGCATCGGCAGCGTGGCGGGCATACGCGGCCTGCCCGGCGCGGCCGCCTACAGCGCGTCGAAGGCGGCGGTGATCAGCTATTGCGAATCGCTGCGGCTGGAAATGAGGCCCCACGGCATCGATGTCGTGACCATTTCACCCGGCTATATCGACACGCCGATGACGCGCCACAACGCTTATCCCATGCCCTTCCTGATGGCGCCCGACAGGTTCGCGGCCGCCGCCATGCGCACCATCGAGCGCGGCAGCAGCTACGCCGTCATCCCGTGGCAGATGGGCGTGGTGGCCAAGGTGCTGCGCCTGCTGCCGAACGCCGTCTACGACTTCGCCTTCATCAACGCGCCGCACAAGGCGCGCAAAGTTGCCAAGGCAGACCCGCAATGAACCAGCGCATGTCCCCCGGCGCGATTGCGCGCCATTGCGCCGAATGCGCATCCCATGTGGCCATCGAAGTGGTGGCTGAAACCGGCTCCACCAATGTGGACCTGCTCCAACGCGTAAATGGTGGCGGCGCTGGCGGCGGTGACGGCGGCGCCATGCGCGGCCCGGTGCTGCTGATCGCCGAACGCCAGACCGCCGGCCGTGGCCGCGCCGGCCGCGCGTGGCTGTCCGCGCCCGGCGCCACCATGACGTTTTCTCTGGCGTGGCGCTTCAAGGGCCCGCTGCAACACCTGGCCGGGCTGCCGCTGGCGGTGGGCGTGGCGCTGGCCGAGGCCATCGTGGCGCTGGGCGTGCCGGTGCAGCTGAAGTGGCCGAACGATTTGCTCAAGGATGGCGCCAAGCTGGCCGGCATCCTGGTTGAAACGCAGGCTGCGCAGGACGGCGCCATCTGGGCCGTGATCGGCGCGGGCATCAACCTGCTGATGCCGGACCAGCTGGAAGCGGACATCGGCCGCGAGGTCGCCTCCGCGCCTTGGCTGGCGCAGATGGACCGCAACGAACTGATGGCCGCGCTGCTGAACCGTTTGGCCGCCGTGCTGGCCGAGTTCGACGACACCGGCTTCGCCGCCTTCACGGAACGCTGGAACCGCCTGCAGGCGTGGCACGGCCAGACCGTGCGCATCCTCGATCACGGCGAGCCGCTGCACGAAGGCCGCACCGCCGGCGTGGACGGCGCGGGCCGTCTGCTGCTCGACACCGCGCAAGGCCGCGTGGCCGTGCTGTCCGGCGACGTCTCGCTGAGGCTGGCGCCATGATGCTGCTGATCGACGCGGGCAATACCCGCATCAAATGGGCGCTGGCCGAACCGGACGCCGCGCCCGGCGACTGGCTGGACTACGGCGCCGTGATGCACGCCGACGCTGCCCAACTGCCCGCCGCCTGGCACGCCGCGCACGCCGCGCGCGTGGCCCAAGGCCGCAGCCCGGTTAGCCGCGTCCTGGCCGCCAACGTGGCCGGTACAGCACTGCGCGACCGGCTGACGCACATGCTGACGGCCGGCGGAGACGCAGGCGCCGCAGCGCTCGCTTCCGCGCGTCCGCCGGGTGCGCTGCTGGTCGCGGCGGACGGCATCGAATGGTTCGCCTCCGTGGCCGAACGCGCCGGCGTCAAAAACGGCTACCGCAATCCCGCGCAGCTGGGCTGCGACCGCTTTGCCGCCGCCATCGGCGCGCATGCGCTGGCGCCTGGCAAGGCCATCATCGTGGCCAACTGCGGCACCGCCACTACCATCGACGCGGTGACTGCCGACGGCGTCTTCCTGGGCGGGATGATACTGCCGGGCCTTGGCCTGATGGCCACTTCGCTGGCGCGCAACACGGCGCAGTTGCCGCAGGTTGCGCAAGGCGGTAAGCTGCCGTCAGGATTCGCCGACAACACGGACGACGCCATCCTGAGCGGCCTGCTGGCCGCGCAAGCGGGCGCCATCGAACACGCTTGCGCGCTGCACCGGGCGCAGGAATGCCTGGTTTCCGGCGGCGCGGCGGGCTATATCGCCCAAGCCCTGCCGACCGGCATCCCGCATCGCCTGGTGGACAATATCGTGCTGATCGGTTTACATGCTGCCGCCGGCAGCCCTTGATTTGGAAACGCCGTGCTGAAACTCATCTTCTGGTTGCTATTCGCAGTGAACGGCGCCCTTTACGCCTACGGGCAAGGCTACCTCGGCCATTTCAGCGGCAACGAGCGCGAACCGGCACGCCTGAAGAACCAGCAGAACAGCGACAAGCTGGTGCTGATCCCGGCCGCCAAGGCGGAAGCGGCAGTCGCCGCGCTCAAGCCGGCCGTGGCCGAAAGCACGGCCGCGCCGGCGCCAGAAAAGAAGGCTGAAACCGTCGCCTGCTACGAAGTGGGCAACTTCGCACTGGCCGACGCACGCCGCTTCGAGGCGGCCGTGGCGCCGCTCGGACTGGGCGACCGCCAAGCCCGCCGCAATCTGCCGGGCACCGAAATTTCCAGCTACCTCGTGCATATCCCCCCGCAGGGAAGCAAGGAAGGCGCCGACAAGAAAGCGGCCGAACTGCGCGCGCTGGGCATTTCGGACTACTTCATCATGTCCGACACCCCCGCCATGCGCTGGGCCATTTCGCTGGGGGTGTTCAAGACGGAAGCGGCGGCGCAAACCCTGCTGGCACAATTGCAGAAACAGGGTGTGCATAGCGCCCGCGTCGCGCCGCGCATGAGCGCCAGCAAGCTGCTGGCCTTCCAGTTCCGCGACATCAGCGGCGCCATCAAGGCGCAACTGGACGACAAGCTCAAAGCCTTCCCGAACCAGGAAAGCCGCAGCTGCAAGTAACAGCAGACAAGGCCAGCATATTCACTGCGATCGCGTTCGAACGGCAAGGCATGCTCCCCGGGCGCTATCGGCGCAGGCGATCAACGCTGGATGATCAGCGGCTTCAGACCCATGGACTGCGGCAGGCCGGGGATGGCTTGCGCGGCGTCTTGCCGGGTGGCGTAGGGGCCGGCGTACAGGCGGTGCACATCGCCGGCAGGGACAATTTCAAGGCCGCTCAGTGCGCCGTCCATCGCCAGCCTGGCGCGCACGGCCTCCGCATTCTCGGCGCGGCCATACGCGCCCAATTGCAGATAGTAACCACTCTTCGTCGCTGATGCCGGCACGGCCATGGCCGCCGGCGCTGCCACCGCGGCGGTTTGCGGCGTCAGGATCAAGGGCGCGGCGCGCGGCATGGCTTGCATGGCGGCGGGGTACAGCGCCGGCTGCGCGGCCGGCTGCATGGCAAGCTGTACGGCGGCGGGGCCGGACTGCGCGGCGGCTGGGCCAGGCGGCGCCATCGCGTCCAGCATCGCCGCCGGGGGCGCGGCGGCGGCGCTGGCGGAACTGACAGCGGCGGCGCCGGAACCGGACGGCGGCGCGGGATATAACATTGCGGCCATCTCGTCGGGCGCGCGGCGGGTCGCAGGCCCCAGCGCCGCGCGTACGGCCGGCTGGACCGGCGCCAGCGTCTGCCGCACCGGCGCGGACGCTTGCTGCCCGCGCGCGGCGTTATAGCGCTCCGCGTCCGCCGGCAAAATCCGCTCGACTTCCAGTTGGTGGCTGCCTTTGCTCAGCAAGTCCAGCTTCAGCGCGGCCGTGTAGGAAACGTCGATCACGCGCGTGGAATGGAAAGGCCCACGGTCGTTGATGCGCACCACCACCTGCTTGCCGTTGTCCAGGTTGGTGACCTTGGCATACGACGGGATCGGCAGCGTAGGATGGGCCGCCGTCATCTTGTACATGTCGTAAAGCTCGCCGGACGAGGTGCGCTGGCCATGGAATTTCTTGCCGTACCAGGTGCCCAGGCCACGCTGGACGAAGGGCTGGTTCGCATCCGTGATCGGGGTGTAGGTCTTGCCGAAGACGACGTAAGGCTTGTTCGAGCGCGGGTTGGGCGGCTCGTTGCGCACTTCGGCGTCCGGCGTTTGCAGCAGGTTGGGCGGCGGATTTTCACCCGGGCCATCGTCCTGGTAATAGCCGCCACGGCCGGAATTGGCCGGCGGCAGCACCGGCACGCCGGGCTCGGGCTTCTGCCTGGCGGCCGGCTTGCCCGCCGGGGCGGGATGCTCGGCAGCCGGGGACGGCTGCTGCGGTGCACTGCCGCAGCCGGCCAGCGCCAGCAGCGCCGCCAGGCATGCCGCCGGCAGGGGGCTCGATAACACACGCTGGCGGGCCGCGCGGCCGAAACCGGAAACCGTGCTGTGGTTCGGGCCGCGCATCATGTCTGCACCAGCTTTCGGTGGCGCTGTATGCTCATCAGGATGCCCGATGCCAAGCCCAGCGTCAGCAGTGCGGTGCCGCCGTAGCTCATGAACGGCAGCGGCACGCCGACCACCGGCAGGATGCCGCTGACCATGCCCATGTTGACGAAGGCGTAGGTGAAGAAAATCATCGTCACGGCGCCCGCCAGCAGGCGCGTGAAGAAGTTGGGCGCGTTTGCCGCGATCATCAGGCCGCGCCCGATCAGCAGCAGATACAGCAGCATCAGGAACAGGTTGCCGACCAGTCCGAACTCCTCGGAGTAGACGGCGAAAATGAAGTCGGTGGTGCGCTCGGGGATGAATTCCAGGTGGGCCTGGGTGCCCTCTTTCCAGCCCTTGCCCATCATGCCGCCGGAGCCGACGGCGATGGTGGACTGGATGATGTGGAAGCCCTTGCCCAGCGGGTCGGTGGTGGGGTCGATCAAGGTCATGATGCGTTCGCGCTGGTAGTCGTGCATCATGGACCAGGCCACCGGCAGGCTGGCGCCGGCCGCCACGCCCAGCGCCAGGATCGCTTTCCACGACAGGCCGGCCAGGAAGATCACGCAGAAGCCCGCCATCACCACCAGCAGCGCCGTGCCCAGGTCGGGCTGGCGCGCGATCAGGAACACCGGCACCACCAGCAGCACCGCCGCGATGGCATAGGAATGCCAGCGCAATGTGCCCTGGCGCTGCTGGAAGAACCAGGCCAGCATCAAGGGCACGGCGATCTTGGCGAGTTCGGAAGGCTGGATGTCGATCACGCCGATGTGCAGCCAGCGCCGCGCACCAAGCTTGATCGTGCCGGCCACCGCCACCGCCACCAGCAGCGCCACCGTCACCACGTAGGCAGGCAGCGCCACCCGCATCATCAGTTGCGGCGACACGTTGGCCACCATCCACATCACCAGGAAGGACATGCAGATATTGCGCACCTGGTCTTCGATCTTGCCCGGTATGCCGATGCTGGCCGACACCAGCGTGACCAGGCTGGTGGACAGCAACAGCACGATGACCAGCGTCAGCGGAATGTCGAACACGGTCAGATAGGGTTTCATGCGCCGCCACAGCGAGCGCCTTTCGTTGATGCGCATACGGCTTTCCTTATTCTTTCTTGCGCGGCTGCGCAGGCGGCACTGGCGGCAGCGCCGCAGGCGGTTGCGCGTGCGGCGGCACGGCCGGCGGCACCACGGCGGCGTGCCTGCGCGGGGCAGCCGGCGGTTGCGGCGGCGGCGTTTGTATCAGCGGCGGATTCTGCGGCGGCTGCGGCTTCTGCACCGTGCCGGGCTTGGCTGCCGTGGCGGCTTGTCCGGCACCGGCGGCAGGAGCGGCAGCGCCGCCTTCGGCCACGCGGCGCTGCTCGCTGATGATGGCAGCCGCTTCCTCGTCCACCGGGTCGAGCACGGGTTCGAAAGCCTCGGCGTCTTCCTTGGGCACCTTGGTGGTGTCCTTGGCCGGCAGCTTGCCCAGCAGGTAGTAGTCCAGCACCTTGCGCGCGATGGGCGCGGCCACCGCACCGCCGAAGCCGGCGTTCTCCACCACCATGGCGATGGCGATGCGCGGCTTGTCAGCCGGTGCGAAAGCTGTGAACAGGGCGTTGTCGCGCAGCCGTTCGGCCATGGTGTTGGCGTTGTACTTTTCATTGGCCTTGATCGCCACCACCTGCGCGGTACCGGTCTTGCCGCCCACCGTGTAGGCAGCGTTGGTGAAGGCGCGGTAGGCGGTGCCGCCAGGCTCGCTGGTCACGCCGACCATGGCGTCCTTGACGATGTCCACGTTCGCCTGCTTCAACGGGATGCGGTAGCTTTCCTTCGGCACCGTGAGCGTGCGCGCGCGGGTGGCGCCGTCCTCGACGATTTTCACCAGGTGGGGCTTCATCACCACGCCGTTGTTGGCCAGGATGGACACTGCCTGCGCGATCTGCAGCGGCGTGTAGGCGTTATAACCGGAGCCGTTGGCGATGGAGATGGTATCGCCGCCGACCCAGCGCCCGGCCTGCGGATTTTTCTTGAAGCGGTTGCGCTTCCATTCCTGCGACGGCAGCACGCCGACCTTTTCGTTTTCCAGGTCGATACCGGTCGGCTGGCCGAAACCGAACGGCTTCATGAAGTCGTGGATGGCGTCGATACCCATGTCGCGGCCAAGGATGTAGTAATAGGTGTTGCAGGAGACGACGATGGATTTGCGCAGGTCCACCGTGCCGTGCCCGCCCACCACGTCGTCGCGGAACTTGTGCGCGCCGAGGTAGAAGAAGCCCGGGTCGCCGATGGCCTGGCTCGGCGTGCGTTTGCCGGTTTCCAGCGCCGCCAGCGCCATGAAGGGCTTGAAGGTGGAACCCGGCGCATAAGTGCCGGACAGCGGACGGTTCACCATCGGCTTGTCGAGCGAGGTATTGAGCTCGTTCCAGCTCTGCTGGTCGATGCCGTCCACGAACAGGTTGGGGTCGTAGCCGGGCCGCGACACGTAGGCCAGGATGTCGCCGGTCGACGGTTCGATGGCCACCAGCGCGCCGCGCCACTCGCCGAAGGCTTCCTCCACCACCTGCTGCAGCTTGATGTCGATCGACAGGATCAGGTTGTTGCCCGGCGTGGCGGGCGTGCGCGACAGCGTGCGCACCGCGCGGCCGCCGGCCGAGACCTCCACCTCCTCGTAGCCGGTGACGCCGTGCAGATGCTTCTCGTAGCTCTTCTCCAGGCCTTCCTTGCCGATATGTTCGGTGCCCTTGTAGTTGCGCGAGTCGTCGCCGGCCTCGATCACTTTCGCCTCGCTCTGGCTGATGCGGCCGATGAAGCCGATCACGTGCGAGGCCGTCTCGCCCAGCGGGTACTGGCGGAACAGCCGGGCCTGGATTTCCACGCCGGGGAAGCGGAAGCGCTGCGCGGAAAAGCGCGCCACTTCCTCGTCGGTCAGGCGGGTGCGCAGCGGCACGCCTTCGAAGCTCTTGCTTTCCTCCAGCAGGCGCTTGAAGCGCTTGCGGTCCTTGGCCTCCACCGACACCAGCTTGGCCAAGTCGTCGATCACGGTCTCCAGCGGCACGCGCAGCTTGGACGGCGTGATCTCCAGCGTGTAGGCCGAGTAATTGCTGGCCAGGACCACGCCGTTGCGGTCCACGATCAGGCCGCGGTTGGGCACCACCGGCACGAAAGCGATGCGGTTTTCCTCGGCCTGGGTCATGTAGTGGTCGTGGTGCACCACCTGCAGCCAGACAAAGCGCGCCAGCAGCAGCGCAAAGCAGACGAACACCAGCAGGCCCAGCACCGACAGGCGCAGGCGGAACAGGTGCAGTTCGCGTTCGGTATTCTTAAGTTCAGTCATTGCGGGCTTGCATTCCTACCCTTAAATCGGACGCGTATGGTCTTTGTCCACCGCGCGGCGCTGCGGCGCCAGCAGCAGCATGGAGATCACCGGCCACAACACCACCGCCACCGCGCTCTCGATGAAGTACCAGAAACCCGGGAATTTGCCGGACACGATGAAGCGCACCGTCAGCTGTACCGACTGTGCCATCAGCAGCAGCGGAAACACGTGCATGGCCTGCGTCATCATCGGGAACCACAGCATGCGGCGGTGCATCATGATGGCGCAATAGGACAGCAGCGTGTAGGCCAGCGCGTTCTCGCCGAGCAGCGTCGCGTCGTGCACGTCCATCATCAAGCCGAGGAAGAAGGCGGTGCCGATGCCGACTTTGCGCGGCTGATGCACGCCCCAGAACACCAGCGTCAACGCGACGAAATCGGGCGCGCCGACGAAGTGGCCCCAAGGCAGCAGGTTAAGCAGGAAAGCGCAGAAAAGGCTGAAAGTGATGAACAGCCGGCTGACCGGCAGCAGGATGTAGTGTGGACGATTCATCGCGCGTCTTTCTTCGGTTCGGCGGCGGGGACGGCCGCCGCCGCAGCGGGCGGCCTGGCCACCGGCGCGGCGGCGCCAGCGGCAGCTGGTGCGGGTGCCGCAGGTGCAGGGGCCGGCGCGGCGGCGGCAGCGGCGGCGGCCTCCTTGGCAGCCTTGCCCTTCTTGCCCGGCTTGAGCGGCTCTTCTTCCGGCGGCCGTGGCGGCAGGTCCGGCGGCGACATCAGGATCAGCAACTGGCGGTGGTTCTGGATGCCGGCCAGCGGCTGGCAGGCCACGCGGCCAAAGGCGCCGTTACCGTTGTTCTCCACCTGCGTCACGCGCGCCACGGCCAGACCGGCCGGGTAGACGCCGTCGATGCCGGAGGTGATCAGGATATCGCCCACCTGCACGTCGGCGTTGGGCGCCATGAAGCGCAGGTCGAGCTGGCCGGACTGGCCGCGCCCGTACGCCACGCTGCGCAAGCCGTTGCGCAGCAGCTGCACCGGAATCGCCTGCTCCTTGTCGGTCAGCAGCGTGACTTCGGAGGTGAATGGGAACACCCGCGTCACCTGCCCCACCACGCCCTGGTTGTCGATCACCGGCAGGCCAAGCTGCACGCCGCTTTGGGCGCCGCGGTCCAGCACCACCTTGCGGCTGGCGCTGTCGCGCGCGTCGTACAGGATCTCGGCCAGCATGGACTTGCCCGGCACGTGCTCGCGCGCCTCCAGCAGCTTGCGCAGCTGCGCGTTTTCAGCGTTGTAGAGTTGCGCCTGCTGCAAAGCCTGGGCGGTGGTGATCTGCTGCTGGCGCAGGTCGCGCACCTGCTTTTCCAGCAGCGACAACGAGGAGAAGTAATCGCCGACGCCCTGCACCGCGTCGCGCGGCAGCAGGGCCGCCATTTGCAGCGGGTAGAGCACCGTGCCGACCACCTGGCGCACCGTCGTCAGCGCGTGCATGCGCGCATCGGCCAATAGCAGGGCAATCGAAATGCAGGCGAACAGAGTCATCTTGACGCGAGCGGGCGCGCCTTGCTTGAAGAGTGGCGGAGGACTGTATTCCATGACTTCCAATAATCCAGCGCTCGCGCGCCATCGAACGGCCTTAGACCATCACCTAAAAGCAGCGGGGCGGCTTCTAGGCCGCCCCGCTTACTCAGATCATTCGTACGAGAAGATCGAGCCCAGCTGGTCCATCCGCTCCAGCGCCATGCCGGAGCCGCGCACCACGCAGGTCAGCGGATCTTCCGCCACCAGCACCGGCAGGCCGGTCTCCTCCATCAGCAGGCGATCCAGGTCGCGCAGCAGCGCGCCGCCGCCGGTCAGCATCATGCCCTTTTCCGCGATGTCCGCGCCCAGTTCCGGCGGGGTCTGCTCCAGCGCGTTCTTGACGGCCGAAACAATGTTGTTCAGCGGGTCGGTCAGCGCTTCCAGGATCTCGTTCGACGAGATCGTGAACGAGCGCGGGATGCCTTCGGACAGGTTGCGGCCCTTGACTTCCATCTCTTTCACTTCGGAGCCCGGGAAGGCCGAACCGATGGCCTTCTTGATCGCCTCGGCGGTCTGTTCGCCGATCAGCATGCCGTAGTTGCGGCGGATGTAGTTGACGATGGCTTCGTCGAACTTGTCGCCGCCCACGCGCACCGAACCTTTATAGACCATGCCGCCCAGCGAGATGATGCCCACCTCGGTGGTGCCGCCGCCGATGTCGACCACCATCGAACCGGTCGCGTCCGACACCGGCAGGCCGGCGCCGATCGCCGCCGCCATCGGCTCTTCGATCAGGTAGACCTGCGAAGCGCCGGCGCCCAGCGCCGATTCGCGGATCGCGCGGCGCTCGACCTGGGTCGAGCCGCATGGCACGCAAATGATGATGCGCGGCGACGGGCGGAAGAATTTGGAATCGTGCACCATGCGGATGAACTGCTTGAGCATCTGTTCGGTGACGGTGAAGTCGGCGATCACGCCGTCTTTCATCGGGCGGATCGCCTCGATGTTGCCGGGCACTTTGCCCAGCATCTGCTTCGCTTCCTTGCCGACCGCCTGTATCGTCTTCTTGCCGTTCGGGCCGCCTTCCTGGCGGATCGCGACGACAGAAGGCTCGTCCAGCACGATGCCGAGTCCGCGTACATAAATCAGGGTGTTGGCCGTGCCCAAGTCAATGGCCAGATCGGTGGAAATATACCTGCGTAAAAAACCAAACATGAGTATCCTGTGGCGCTTTGCCCGCACGCGCGGGCAGTTATAGGGAGTATCCGGGAGGCGGCGGCTGCCTATTCGGCGCCAGCTACGCATCAACCCGCCATTCTACCTTATAATTTGAATGTTATTTACCATTAATCCGCTCTAAAGTGCGACTCTGCAACGCGTTAATTGCGCGGCAATCGCGGGATGTTCACGGCTAAATAGCAGGAATTACAAGTTCTTTATCAATATCACAACCGCGCGCTCCACCGCGCTTCTCGCCATGTCCCTGACACTATCCGACGTAAAACGCATCGCCAACCTGGCGCAACTGGAAATGAGCGAAACCCAGGCCGGTACCGCCCTGGAACAGCTGAACGGCATATTCGCGCTGGCCGAGCAGATGCAGGCAGTCGAGACCACCGGCGTTGCGCCTCTGAGCCACCCGCTGGCGGCCCACATGAACAACATCGCGCTGCGCCTGCGCGACGACGTGGCCACCGAGCCCAACCGCCGCGAAGACTACCAAAAAGTGGCGCCGAAGACCGAAGACGGCCTGTACCTGGTACCTAAAGTAATCGATTAAGTTCTTAAAGCCCATGCATACCAAAACCATTAAAGAGCTGTCCGCGCTCCTGCAGAACAAAGAAATTTCCGCCACCGCGCTGGCGACGCATTTCCTGGACCGCATAGAGAAAAGCGAGCTGAACGCCTTCCTGCACGTGGACCGCGCCCTGACCCTGGCGCAGGCGGCCGAAGCGGACGCCCGCATCGCCGCCGGCACCGCCACGCCCCTGACCGGCGTACCGATCGCGCACAAGGACATCTTCGTCACCCAGGGCTGGCGCTCGACCGCCGGCTCGAAAATGCTGGCCAACTACGTCAGCCCCTTCGACGCCACCGTGGTGCAAAAGTTCAACGCGGCCGGCATGGTCACCTTGGGCAAGCTGAACTGCGACGAATTCGCGATGGGCTCGGCCAATGAAAACTCGGCCTTCGGCCCGGTGAAAAACCCTTGGGACCACGGCGCCGTGCCTGGCGGCTCCTCGGGCGGTTCGGCCGCCGCCGTGGCCGCGCGCCTGGCGCCGGGCGCGACCGGCACCGACACCGGCGGTTCGATCCGCCAGCCGGCCGCGTTCTGCGGCATCACCGGCATCAAGCCCACCTACGGCCGCGTGTCGCGCTTCGGCATGATCGCCTTCGCCTCTTCGCTGGACCAGGGCGGCCCGATGGCCCAGACCGCCGAGGACTGCGCCCTGCTGCTGAACGCCATGGCCGGCTTCGACGAGCGCGATTCGACCAGCCTGACGCCCGAGCAAGGCGGCGTGCAGGAAGACTTCAGCCGCGACCTGGCGCAGCCGCTGGCCGGCCTGCGCATCGGTGTGCCGAAGGAGTACTTCGGCGCCGGCCTGGCGGCCGACGTGGAGGGCGCCGTGCGCGCCGCCCTGGCGAAGTACGTCGAACTGGGGGCCACGCTGGTGGACGTCTCGCTGCCGAACACGGCGCTGTCCATCCCGGCCTACTACATGATCGCCCCGGCCGAAGCCTCGTCCAACCTGTCGCGTTTCGACGGCGTGCGCTTCGGCCACCGCGCCGACGGCTACAAAGACCTGCAGGACATGTACAAGAAGACCCGCGCCGAAGGCTTCGGCCCCGAAGTGCAGCGCCGCATCATGGTCGGCACCTACGTGCTGTGCCACGGCTATTACGACGCCTACTACCTGAAGGCGCAGCGCATCCGCCGCCTGATCGCGCAAGACTTCGAAGCCGTGCTGAACGGTCCGAACGCCGTGTGCGACGTCATCATGGGGCCGGTGGCCCCGACCGTGGCCTGGGACCTCGGCTCCAAGTCCGACCCGGTGGCCAACTACCTGGCCGACATCTACACCCTGTCGACCAGCCTGGCCGGCCTGCCCGGCATGTCCATCCCCTGCGGCTTCGGCCAGGGCGACAAGAACGGCAAGCGCCCGGTCGGCCTGCAAATCATCGGCAACTATTTCGCTGAAGCCAAGCTGCTGAACGTGGCACACCAGTTCCAGCAAGCAACCGAGTGGCACAAGCAAGCCCCGAGCGGCATTTAATCCTCCCTACTAGCGAGAACAGAAATATGGAATGGGAAGTCGTCATCGGTATTGAGAACCACGTGCAGCTCACTACCGAATCGAAAATCTTCAGCGGCTCGCCGATCAAATTCGGCGCCGAAGCCAACACGCAAGCCAGCCCGGTCGACCTGGCGCTGCCGGGCGTGCTGCCCGTCATGAACAAGGCCGCCGTCGAGCGCGCGATCCGCTTCGGCCTGGCCGTGGACGGCAAAATCGCCCCGCAGTCCATCTTCGCGCGCAAGAACTACTTCTACCCGGACTTGCCGAAAGGCTACCAGATCAGCCAATTCGAAGATCCGGTGGTCCAGGGCGGCTCGCTGACCTTCGGCTACGAAAAGGACGGCAAGTTCGTCACCAAGACCGTCAACCTGACGCGTGCGCACCTGGAAGAAGATGCCGGCAAATCACTGCACGAGGACTACCACGGCATGTCGGGCATCGACCTGAACCGTGCCGGCACGCCGCTGCTGGAGATCGTGTCCGAACCGGAAATCCGCAGCGCGACGGAAGCGGTGGCTTATTGCAAAGCGCTGCACGGCCTGGTGATGTGGCTGGGCGTTTGCGACGGCAATATGCAGGAAGGTTCTTTCCGCTGCGATATTAACGTATCGGTCCGTCGCAAAGGCGCCACCGAATTCGGCACCCGCTGCGAGATTAAAAACCTGAACTCCTTCCGCTTTATCGAAGAAGCCGTTCACGTTGAAGTGCGCCGCCAGATTGAATTGATCGAAGATGGCGGCACCGTGGTGCAAGCCACCCGCCTTTACGATCCGGATAAAAAAGAAACCCGCCAGATGCGCAGCAAGGAAGACGCGCAGGATTACCGCTACTTCCCGGATCCGGACCTGCCGCCGCTGGCCATTTCGGAAGAATGGATTTCCCGCGTCAAAGCAGCCATGCCTGAATTGCCTGGCGTGATGCGCAAGCGTTTTATCGAAGAGTACGCGCTGTCTGAATATGACGCGCTGGTATTGACCTCGTCCAAGGCGATGGCGGTTTATTTCGAGTCCGTGGTGAATAAAGCCGGCAAGGAAAATGCCAAGGCAGCAGCCAACTGGCTGATGGGCGACGTCTCCTCCACGCTGAACCGCGAGAATGCCGATATCGCCACCGCACCGGTCAAGCCTGCGCAATTGGCTGCCATGCTGAAGCGTATTGCCGACGGCACCATCTCCAACAAGATAGCGAAAGAGATCTTCAGTGCGATGTGGGAAGCCAATTCGGACGACGAGAATCTGGTCGATGTCATTATCGATGCCAAGGGACTGAAGCAGATTTCGGACACCGGCGCGCTGGAAGCGATCGTGAACGAGGTATTGGCCGCCAACGAGAAATCGGTGGAGCAATATCGCGCCGGTAAAGAGGCGGCAATCAACGCGCTGATCGGGCAGGCAATGAAAGCATCCAAGGGCAAGGCCAATCCGGCCCAGCTGACGGAACTGCTGAAGCAAAAACTGGCCGGCTGATACTCGGCGGTCTAAAACGGAAGGCGCCTGCGGGCGCCTTTTTTTGCGCCTGTCACATCAATAATTGGCTCAATCACGCCAACTGTTGGCTTAAATAGCCCCAGACATGTCATTCCCGTGTAAGCGGGAATCCATGCCGAGCCTCAATGGACGCGATGTATGGATTCCCGCCTGCGAGGGAATGACAAAGTAGTGATGGAATTGAGGAGCTGTGGCGCTTACGCGCCGATGCGGGGCTGCATCCAGCTCAGGATATCGGCGAAGATTTCTTCGCGATTGGACTCGTTGAAATTCTCGTGGTAATTCTTCAGCTGGAAACTATAACGCAGCAGTTTGCCGTCTATCGTCGTCAGCATTGCTTCGGCGGCTTTGGCGTCCGCCAGCTTGTCGTCGCCTGCAACCACCGCATAAAGCGGAAAACGCCAGGCCGGCATTTTCTCGGCCAGGCCCTTTTGCGCCTCGCCCAAAGCATGGCCGAAGCGCACGGTTAATTCCGTCGCGCGCACGCCGTCATTTTCGTCGACATGGTGGCGCGCGGTGATCGCCGCGTCATGCGTCAATACATCGGTAAACGACGCCACCGGCACTTTCATTCCCGGCACCAGCCTGGCCAATAATCCCGACATCTTCTGCAGCACCACCGGAACCTTTACCGCGTTCACATAATACGGCGAAGACAGCACAAAACCTTTCACATCCTCGCTCCGCCGTAAACGCTCCAGGCCGAATTTGGTGGCGATCAATCCGCCCATGGAATGGCCCATGATAAATATCGGCAGGCCGGGATAATTCTTTCTTATCCATTGCAGGAATAATTCGGCCTCATCCAGGAAGATTTCAAAGTCCGGAATATCGGCGCGGCGTTTGCCGTCGTGGCCGCACATGTCGAAGCTGGCGGTCGCGATATCGTGATTGCGGAAATAAAGCGCGGGGGTGACGTAATCGCCGGCGTGAGCCAGGGCGCCGTGCAGCGCCATGATCACAGCGCGCGGCTGTGACGGTTCCCATATATGCACGGTGCGCTCTGCCCCATTCCGTCCTTTAAAACGGGTCAGCCTGTCTTCGGAGAATCGCATCAGGAAGTAATACTGAGGGTAATGCCCATTTCTATCAGCAGCGTCAATTCCGCCAAAGAGAAATCCAGCGTCGGCGCGCCGGGGGCCGGGTCGCAGACGTAGGAAATGCGCAGTTCGGCTTCGATATTGGGCGCGTCGAACGAGATGCCGCGCGCCTGGCATTCCATCAGGAAGCCATGCACCTGCTTCAACAGCACGGCGGGATTCTCGTCCGTGGCCAGGTTGACGTAAAAGCCGGAGTCGATGCGCACCCGGCCGTCCGGCCGCACATCGCCCTTCTTCCAATCGCTGTCCGGCTCGGCGGGCAGGCCGTCGCGCACGTCGGCCAGCGCCTCGTCGTCACCGTACACCTTCAGTGTTGCAATGTTCATTCTTGCTCCAGCGTCAACGTTACAGCAAAGAAAACACAGTCTAGCATACGGCGGCAGGGAGTAAAGCGCGGCGCGCTTTGGCGCCGCACCGGTATCATTTATGCAACACCGTACTGGGCGCGGTAGGCCGCCACCGCATCCTTATATTGCTGCAAGGCCGGATCGGCCGTCGCGCCGGACAAATAGGCGAACAAATCGTCCAGGTTGCCGATCGAGATCACCGGAATGCCGTAGAGCTGGCTGACTTCCTGCACTGCGGAGAGTTCGGACATGACGCCGTCCTTGGCGCCGCGCTCCATGCGGTCCAGCGCGATCAGCACGGCGGCCGGTTCGGCGCCGGCGGCCCGTATCATGGCCACCGATTCGCGCACCGAGGTGCCGGCCGAGATGACGTCGTCGATGATGACGACCTTGCCCTGCAGCTTGGCGCCGACGATGGTGCCGCCTTCGCCATGGTCCTTGGCTTCCTTGCGGTTGAAGGCGAAGGAGGTGTTGCGGCCCTTGCCGGCCAGCGCGACCGCTGTGGCGGACGCCAGGGTGATGCCTTTGTAGGCCGGGCCGAACAGCATGTCGAACTCGACGCCGGAGTCCAGCAGGGTCTGCGCGTAGAACTGCGCCAGCTGGGCCAAGGTCGCGCCTTCGTGGAACAGGCCGGCGTTGAAGAAATACGGCGACTGGCGCCCCGCTTTCGTGGTGAAATCGCCAAAGCGCAAAACTCCCGTTGCCACGGAAAACGCGATAAACTCTTGCCGTAAATTTTTCATATTGCCTCGTAAGTAGTAAGTGCCTGTATTTTAATCCCTGTGCCCCTATGCCAAAAATCATTTCAGCAAACCTGAACGGTATCCGCTCCGCCTCCACCAAAGGCTTCTTCACCTGGATGGCGGCGCAAGATGCCGACTTCGTCTGCGTACAGGAGCTAAAAGCCGTCGCCACCGACATGACGCCCGAATTCCTGAACCCGGGCGGCTACCACGGCCACTTCCACTACGCCGAGAAGAAAGGCTATTCCGGCACCGGCATCTACAGCAAAATCGCGCCGGATGCGGTGCTGATCGGCTTCGGCAGCCCCGAGTTCGACGCGGAAGGCCGCTATGTGCGCTGCGATTTCGGTCCGCTGACGGTCATTTCCGTATATTGCCCGTCCGGCTCCTCCGGCCCGGAGCGCCAGGAAGCGAAATTCCGCTTCATGGACCTGTTCATCGCCCATCTGCAGCAATTGCACGCGGAAGGCCGCGAGGTGGTGATCTGCGGCGACTGGAACATCGCCCACCACGAGATCGACCTGAAGAACTGGAAAGGCAACAAGAAGAATTCCGGCTTCCTGCCCGAGGAGCGCGCCTGGCTGACCCGCGTGTTCGACGAAGTGGGCTTTGTCGACGTCCATCGCGGCCTGGACAAGCGCGAAGAACAGTACACATGGTGGAGCAACCGGGGCCAGGCTTACGCGAAGAACGTGGGCTGGCGCATCGATTACCATGTCGCCACCAAGGGCATCGCCGGCAAGGCGCACCAGGTGGCGATCTACAAGGATGAACGCTTCTCCGACCATGCGCCGCTGATCATCGACTACCATCCCTGATGATATTGCCATAGTGAAAATTTAGATGCAGTGCAGTCACTTTTTTGATACTATATTGTGGCGATCCTGCCTCCGCCTTTCACCTCCCCCATGTCCCAGATCATTCCCGTGGCGTCCGCGCCGGTCCTGACTTCCGCTACGCCGGCCGATAACACGGGCGCCGTCAGCGCCAGCGCGGACATCGTGCTGAACTTCAGCGCCGCGGTGCACGCGGGGAGCGGCTATATCACCATCAGCGACGGCGCCATGCAGACCTATATGGGACGCGATGGCTTGCTGCACACCCGCATGGTGGGTGCAACGGACACCCGCACCATCAGCATGTCGGACACCAGCCAGGTGAGCATCAGCGGCGGCCAGGTGACCATCAACCTGGCGGCCGACCTGAAGGCCGGGCTCAGCTACAGCGTGCAGATGGGCTCCGGCGCACTGCTGGGGGAGAGCGGCCTGAGCTACGCTGGCCTGCTGGACGCCACCAAGCTGAACTTCTCGGTCAGCAGCGCTTCGGCAACGCCGGTGGCGCCCACTGCCGTGGTCGATTTCCTGTCCATGTACAGTTACAGCAGCGAGACACCTTTCATCACCAATATCGCCAACCAGCACTTCAGCGGCACCTTCACGGGCCAGCTCGGCAGCGGCGACAAGGTGCAAGTGTCGATCGACGGCGCCACCTGGCATGACGCCACCGTGGACGGCAGCGGCTGGGGCTACGACAGCACCATTTCCGCCAGCGGCACCTTGCGCGCGCGCGTGACCGGCAGCACCGGCCTCAGTTCGGAAGTCAAGAGCCAAGCCTACACCTACGACATCGCGGGTCCGTCGGTCTCCAGCATGACACTGAGCAAGGCGGCGCTGGGCGTGGGCGAATCGGCCACGCTGACGGTGGTGTTCACGGAAAAGGTCAGCGGCCTGACGCTGGAATCGTTCGGCATGCACAACAGCACACTGAGCGGCCTGGAATCGTCGACCGACGGCCTCAGCTGGACCGCCACCGTGACCATGGGCACGGAGGGCCTGCCTGGCGGCGACGTGACCATCAATGCCTCCTCCGTGAAAGACGTCGCAGGCAATTACGGCACAGGCTCGGTGACCGAGGCTTACACGCGCGGCGCCGTCTCGCTGGCCGGCCTGACGGTCGGCCTGGACAGCGACAGCGACAACGACACCGGCCAGTACCAGGACGACCATCTCACCAACACCACCACGCCCACCGTCTACCTCGACATCGACGGCGTGTCCGGCCTGGTGACGGGCGACCGGATCGGGATCTACGAGCAGGCCGGCAACGCGCTGCTGGGCAGCTACACGCTCACCGACAGCGACTTCGGCGCCTACGGCGGCCGCGTCAGCGTCACCGTGAGCGGCCTGGACGACGGCGTGCACAATCTGGTGGCGCGCGCCACCGACGCCGCCGGCAGCGTGGGCACGGCGTCATCGACGGCGCTGGCCGTCACCATCGACACCGACGCGCCAGGCGTCGCCAGCACCAGCCCGAGCGGCGAAGGCGCGGTTGAAAGCAGCCTGAAAACCATCACCATCACCTTCGACGAAGACATCGCTTGGGCGAGCGGCAACGGCATCATCATCGACAGCGCGGAGCAGGAGCTGTTGAACCTGACTTTCGAGACTTCGATCCCGAGCGACCCGGAAAACCCGAGCCACAGCTATCTGACGTACGACGACGACACGCGCGTGCTGACCATACACCTGAAGGACACGCTGCCCGCAGGCGCCAGCTACCGGGTGCTCAACAACGGCCAGGCGATCTTCGACGTGGCCGGCAATGACTACGCCGGCAGCGCCACGCTGCTCAATTTCCGCATTGCCGACAACGGCGTGACGCTGCCGGGCGCGCCCACGGTGACGGTCACCGACAGCGGTGCGGCGGACGGCATCACCAATGCCGCCACCGTCCTGGTGACGGGCTTGAGCGCCAGCCACTGGATCTATTCGGTGGACGGCGGCGAGAGCTATTCGCTGGAACAGGACAGCGACGGCGACAGCGCCAGCTTCACCCTGCCGAGCGACGGCGTGTACGAGGCTGGCAAGATCCGGGTGGTGCAGTACGACACGGCCGAGCAGAAAAGCGAAGCCGGACAAGTCGGTTCAGCGCTGACGCTGGACACCACCGCGCCCGAGGCCGCCATCGCCTCGGCCGGCGGCTTCAGCCACACCGACACCAGCATCGCCGGCACGTACACCGGCACGCTGCTGAGCGACGACCATATTGAATACTCGGTGAACGGCGGCGATTGGCAGCAGGCCAGCACCGGCGACGGCATCTGGACCGCCTCTGGCCTTGCGCTGGCGTCGGCCAGCGACACGCTGGCGGTGCGCGTGGCGGACAGCGCCGGCAACGTCGCCGACAACGGCTTCTTCCCCGGCAGCACCGGCCCGAGCTACTTCGGCGGCAGCGGCAACGGCCAGTTCACGGCCGGCGACGGCACCGTACTGCTGGCGGGCGCCGGCGACGACGAGGTCACGCTGTCCGGCGGCGCCACTGGCTATATCGACGGCGGCGACGGCTATGACACGCTGACGCTCAACGCATCGCTGAACCTGACCACCAGCGCAGGCCTGTTCGAAAGTGTCGAAGAACTGGTCCTGGCCGATGACACGACGCTGACCATCGGCGACTTCAGCAATCTGGAACGCCTGAACCTGCCGTCGTCCATCGTTTCCGGCTACACGACCTTGACGGTCGAGGGCGGCAGCAGCAGCCGCATCAACCTGTCGGGCTCGAACGCATGGCAGGAAGTGACCTTGCTGAACGCGGAAGGGCTGAGCCTGTTGGCCGTGGCCGAACTACTGACCGGCCACGAGGTCTATGTGAACACCTCCGCCCACCTGATCCTGCTGGTGGGCAGCTCCACGGTCCAGATGCCGGGCGTCGCCTGACGGCTGCGGCTAAGGGGTCAGCGGCTAAAGGGCCAGCGGCTGAAGGGGCAGCGACTAAAGGCTGCGGCGGCTCTCGTAATGGCGGATGCCGCCATAGACCGGATCGGGGAAGGTAATCGCGCGCGCCAGCAGTTTCAATGGCTGCGACACGTCGTCCTGCTTGCACGGCAGCGCCACCGGATAGAAGGCGTCGTTGACGATGGGGATGCCGAGCGAGGCCAGGTGCAAGCGCAACTGGTGCTTGCGCCCGGTGTGCGGCCACAGGCGGTATAAGGTGGCGTCCCCGCCCGCGTAACCGTGCTCGATCACATCGATCACCGTTTCCGAATTCGCTTCACCCTCGGCTTCCTTCATCACGAAAAACTTCTCGCCATCGACCATGCGGCTGCGGTACGTGAAGGGGAACTCGCGCCCGTCCAGGCGCGGCGCCAGCGCCTCGTATTCCTTCTGCACTTCGCGCTTCTGGAACAGCGACTGGAAGGCGCCGCGGCTGGCGATATTGGACGAGAACACCACCACGCCGGCCGTCTCGCGGTCCAGCCGGTGGATGGGCGTGAGGTCCTGCAGGCCGGTGGTTTTCTTCAGGCGCACCAGCAGCGTCTCGTGCAGGAAGCGGCCGGTGGGTATCATCGGCAGGAAGTGCGGCTTGTCCACCACCAGCAGGTGCTCGTCCTGGAACAGGATCTCCTCCTGGAAGGGAATAGGCGTTTCAGCCTGTTCCAGTTCGCGGTAGTAGAAAATGCGCAAGCCGCGCTGGTAGCGGCTGGAAGGCAGCAGGCGGCGGCCGTCGCCGTCCACCACATCGCCGCGCGCCATGCGCTCGCGCCAGGCGGCCTCGCTCACGGCCGGGTAGCGCGCCACCAGGAAGGACAGCATGTCCGGCCACTGCCCTTCCGGCAGCCACAGATAGCTGGGCGCGACACCGTCGCGCAGCGGCAGAGGCGCCACCATGTCAGCCCGGCGCCGGCGTGCTGCGGTAGGGCGGCAGCCGGGACTGCTCCAGGCCTTTCGCCCTGGCGTACACCGGCAGCACCAGCGGCAGCGCATCCTGCATGCGCTGGATGCGCTCCTTGCCTGCCGGGTGGGTGGACATGAAGACCGGCGGCGCGCCCGAACTCTGCGCGCCCATCTTCTGCCACAGCACCGTGCCGGAGCGCGGATCGAAGCCGGCGCGGGCGGCCAGGTCCATGCCGACCAGGTCGGCCTCGCGTTCGTCGTCACGCGAATACTTCAGCGCCAGGCCCTGCGTAAGCACGCTGCTGCCCACCTCGCCGATACGCGGATCGACACCGAAATAGGCCGACAAGCCGGCGCCGACGATGCGCGAACCGATCGAGGTGATGCTGGTCTTGCCGGCCTGTGCGCGTGCGTGCTCGCGCAGCGCGTGCGCGATCTCGTGCCCCATCACCATGGCCACTTCGTCGTCGGTCAGATTGAGCTTGGTCAGGATGCCGCTGTAGAAGGCGATCCGGCCGCCCGGCATGCAGAAGGCGTTGACGGTAGGCGCGTCGAGCAGGTTGACCTGCCACTTCCAGTTGGCCGCATCCGGGTTCCAGCGCGTGGCGAAGGGCACGATGCGGCGCGCGATGGCGCGCAGACGCTGCACCTGCGGATGGTCGTCCGGCAGCAGCGCGCCCTTCTTCTGGGCCTCGCTCATCAACTGGAGATACTGCTGCTTCGACTGCTGGTCGAACTCGTCGGCGCTGGCCAGGCCGCGCAGCTTCGACATGCTGGTGACGGGAATGCCGTCCTGCGCAGGCGCGGCGGCGGTGGCGGGCAGGCCGGCGGCGCTGATGGCCAGCGCCAGCAAGGCCGCGTTGATATTCGGGAGTTTCATTCTTTGCTATCTTCTTTACTGTTCCATGGGGCTATTTTCGGCAGCATCATCATCGCGGGAAACGCCAGTACAAAGCACACTATAAAGAAATTGAACCAGCCCGTTTGTGCGACAACAAACCCAACGGACGCATTGATGAAGGTGCGCGGCACGGCGGCCAGGCTGGAGAACAAGGCGTACTGGGTCGCAGTATATCTGGGGTCGGTGGAGCGCGAAATAAAGGCCACCAGCGCGGCCGTTCCCAGCCCCACGCTGGCGAACGATTCGAAGCCGTAGACGGCGGCCAGCAGGCCGGTGTCCGGCCCGGTGCGCGCCAGCCAGGCGAAGCCCAGGATGGCGAGCGCCTGCAGCACGCCGAACACCCACAGCGCGCGGTTGATGCCCAGCTTGACCATCCAGACGCCGCCGACCACGCCGCCGGCCACGCTGGCCCACAGGCCGGTGGCATTGGCCGCCAGGCCGATCTGCTTGGTGGAAAAGCCGAGGTCGAGGAAGAACTTGGTCGACAGCGCGGTGGCCATGCTGTCGCCGATCTTGTAGAGCAGGATGAAGGTGACGATCATCAGCGCCTTGCGCCAGCCGTCGCGCAGGATGAATTCGCGGAAGGGCAGCACGATGGCCTGCTGCAGATTCTTCGGCGGTTCGCCATACACCCGCGGCTCCTGGGCCAGCAGCGTGCAAAGCAGGCCGGGCAGCATGAAGGCGGCCACGATCCAGAACACGGTTTGCCACGGCAGCGTGTCGGCCAGCACCAGGCCGATGGCGCTCGGCACCAGCGCGGCGGCCTTGTAGGCGTTGACGATGACGGCGGCGCCCAGGCCCTGCTCGCGGTCGGACAGGATCTCGCGCCGGTAAGCGTCGATCACCACGTCCTGGCTGGCAGAGAGGAAGGCGACGGCGGCGACGAACACCGCCACCAGCGAAATCTGCGCCACCGGGTCCAGCATGCCCATGCCGCCCAGGCACAGGAACAGCAGCACCTGCGTGAGCGCCATCCAGCCGCGCCGGCGGCCCAGCGGCATGGTGTAGCGGTCCATGAAGGGCGCCCACAGGAACTTGAAGGTGTAGGGGAACATCACGATCGAGAACAGCCCCAGCTCCTTCAGCCCCAGGCCGGACTTGGCCAGCCAGGCCTGGGTCAGGTAGAGCAAGGTGTACAGCGGCAGGCCGGAGCTGAAGCCCATGAACAGCACCGTCAGCACCCGGAAATTAAAGTAAGACTTCCAGCCGGCGCTCATCGCAGGCCTCCGCAGCATCTGTCGTTCCCGCGCAGGCGGGAACCCATAGGCTGCGCGCATGCACGCGCTGCATGGATTCCCGCATTCGCGGGAATGACAGGGCGACGCATCAGTTGCCCGCCTTCTTGCGCAGGCGGAACACGGCCAGTTCACCGCGCAGATTGGGCAGCACGGTGACGATGCGGCCGTCGGCCAGCGCCACGCACTCCATCACGTCCAGTCCCACCTCCTCCGCCAGGTCGCGGAAATCGGTGATGGTGGCGCAGCGCACGTTGGGCGTGTCGTACCAGTCGTAAGGCAGCGATTCGGACACCGGCATGCGCCCTTTCAGCAACGCGACGCGGTGCGGCCAGTAGGCGAAATTGGGGAAGGACACGATGGCCTCTTTGCCCACCCGCACGATGTCGCGCAGCAGCGCTTCGACGTGCTTCATCATCTGCAGCGAGTTCAGGCACAGCACCGTGTCGAAGGAGTTGTCGCCGAACAGCGCCAGGCCGTTCTCCATGTCCTGCTGGATCACCTGCACGCCGCGCCTGGTGCTCTCGAGTACCTTGTCGTCGGCGATCTCGATGCCGTAGCCGCTGCAGCGCTTGTCGCTTTGCAGGTAGTCCATCATCACGCCGTCGCCGCAGCCCACGTCGAGCACGTGCGCGCCCTTCCGCACCCAGTGCGCGATAAAGGCCAGGTCCGGCCGGGCGACGCTCAATTCGGTGAAATTCATGCTTGTTCCTTCGTGCCCAGTTCGTTCCAGACGCGCTCGTAATAGGCGCGCACCAGGCTCATGTAGCGTTCGTCTTCCAGCAGGAAGGCGTCGTGCCCGTGCGGCGCGTCGATCTCGGCGTAGGTGACCTCGCGCCGGTTGCTGATCAAGGCCTGCACGATTTCACGGCTGCGCTCCGGCGAGAAACGCCAGTCGGTGGAGAAGGAAGCCAGGAAGAACTTGGCCCTGGTGCCGGCCAGCGTCTTGGCCAGGTCGCCGCCATGGTGGCGCGCCGGGTCGAAATAGTCGAGCGCCTTGGTGATCAGCAGATAAGTGTTGGCGTCGAAATATTCGGAGAACTTGTCGCCCTGGTAGCGCAGGTAGGATTCGATCTCGAAGTCGATGCCGAAGCCGAACTTGTAGTCCGCCACGTCGCGCAGCTTGCGGCCGAATTTGGCGGCCATGTCGTCGTCCGACAGATAGGTGATGTGGCCTATCATGCGCGCCACTTTCAGGCCGTTCCTCGGCACCACGCCGTGCTCGTAGAAGTCGCCGCCACGGTAGTCCGGGTCGGTCAGGATGGCGGTGCGCGCCACGTCGTTGAAGGCGATGTTCTGCGCCGACAGCTTGGGCGTGGAGGCGATCACCACGCAGTGGCGCAGGCGGTCCGGATACATGATGGACCAGGCCAGCGCCTGCATGCCGCCCAGCGAGCCGCCCATGATGGCGGCGAACTGCGCAATGCCGAGCTGGTCGGCCAGGCGCGCCTGCGCGGCCACCCAGTCCTCCACGGTGACGACCGGGAAGGCGGCGCCGTAGGGCTTGCCGGTGGCCGGATTGTTGTGCATCGGCCCGGTCGAGCCGAAGCACGAACCCGGGTTGTTGACGCCGATGACGAAGAATTTGTCGGTGTCGAGCGGCTTGCCGGGACCGACCATATTGTCCCACCAGCCCACGTTCTTGGGCTGGTCGGCGTACACGCCGGCCACGTGGTGGGAGGCGTTCAAAGCGTGGCACACCAGGACCGCGTTCGATTTGTCCGCGTTCAGGGTGCCGTAGGTTTCATACATGAGCATATAGTCGCGCAGCTGCGCGCCGCTTTGCAGCTGCAGCGGCTCGGCGAAATGCATGGTTTTCGGCGATACGATTCCTATGGAGGGCATGGGTGGTCAGAATAAATACTGCGTGGCCCCACGGGCCAATAATCAATGCGGAACCGCGAGGATGGGTTCCGCAGGCTTGCGATCTCGAATGCTTGCGTTGCTTGCGCCGCCTACATGGCCTGGAGCGCCGCGACGGCGTCGGCGATGGCGCCCGGTTCCATGGCGCGCATCACCTTGCGGGTTTGCGGCACGATCAACCCCAGGTCGCTGTTGAGGATCTCCTGCTTGACCGACAACAGCTGCGCCGGATGCATGGAGAACTCGCGCAAGCCCATGCCCAGCAGCAGGCGGGTGAGCTTGACGTCGCCCGCCATCTCGCCGCACACGGCCACGTCGATGCCGGCCTTGTGGCCGGCCGAAATGGTCATGGCGATCAATTGCAGCACTGCGGGATGCAGGGGATTGTAAAGGTGCGCCACCTCATAATCAACCCGGTCGATCGCTAATGTATATTGGATCAGGTCATTGGTGCCGATGGACAGGAAGTCCATGCGCTTGACGAACATGGGCAGGGCCAGCGCGGCGGCCGGGATTTCTATCATGGCGCCGACGTCGACATTGGCGTCGAACTTCTGCCCGGCGTCGCGCAACTGGCGCTTGGCCTGCTCTATCATCGCCAGCGACTGGTCGATCTCGAAGGCGTGCGCCAGCATGGGAATGAGGATGCGCACCTTGCCGAAGGCCGACGCGCGCAGGATGGCGCGCAGCTGGCTCAGGAAGAGCTGCGGCTCGGCCAGGCAGTAGCGGATGGCGCGCAGGCCCAGCGCCGGATTGAGCGCGGTGTGCTCGGTCTGGTCCAGCGGCTTGTCGGCGCCGATGTCGAGCGTGCGGATGGTGACCGGGCGGCCCTTCATGGCCACCACCGCTTTCTTGTACTGCTCGAACTGCTCGTCCTCGCTCGGGATGCGCGCGTCGCGCCCCATGAACAGGAACTCGGAGCGGAACAGGCCCACGCCGTTGGCGCCGGCCTCCATGGCGGTGGCGCAGTCCTCCGGCAACTCGATGTTGGCCAGCAGCGTGATCGGGGTGCCGTCCCTGGTGACGGCCGCCGTTTTCTTCAGCTTGTTGAGCTTTTTGCGCGCGCGCGTCTGCGCCATCTGGCGCTCGCGGTACTGCTCGAGCACCAGCGCGCTCGGATTGGCGATCACCACGCCTGCGTCGCCGTCGATGATGACCCAGTCGTCCTGCTCGATCAGGGTGGACGCCTGCGACATGCCGACCGCCGCCGGGATGTCCAGGCTGCGCGCGACGATGGCGGTGTGCGAGTTCTGGCCGCCGACGTCGGTGACGAAACCGATGAAGGAGCGGTCGCGGAACTTGAGCATGTCGGCCGGCGAGATGTCGTGCGCGACCACCACCATCTGGGCCTGGAAATCGTCGGCGCCCGCCTCCGCCCTGGGCTGCAGCGGCTCGCTGCCGAGCAGCACCTTGAGCACCCGTTCGGCGACCTGCTGGATGTCGGCCTTGCGTTCGCGCAGGTACAAGTCTTCGATTTCGTCGAACTGCGCCGACAGCTCGTCGATCTGGGTCAGCAGCGCCCATTCCGCGTTGTAGTGGCGGCTGCGGATGATGTCGAGCGGCGCCTCGGAAATGAGCGGGTCCGACAGGATCAGCGCATGCACGTCGATGAAGGCGCCCAGTTCGGTCGGGGCGTCCTTGGGCAGCTCGTTCCACAGCGTTTGCAGTTCGCGGTGCACGGCGGCCAGCGCCTCGCGCAGCCGCGTCACTTCCGCCTCCAGGTGCTCCTCGGGCACCAGGTAATGCTTGACGTCCAGCGCCGCTGGCGCCAGCAGGTGCGCGCGGCCGATGGCGATGCCGCGCGAAACTGGAATTCCGTGTAGGGTGAACGATGCCATGGGCGGACCTGTCAGAAAGCGGATAGGGCTACGGTCGTCCGGCATCTACTCGCCTTCGCCGAACTTGTCATTGACCAGGGCGGACAGGGCGGCGATGCAATCGCCCTCGTCGGCGCCGTCGGCCTCCAGCGTCACCTTGGCGCCTTTGCCGGCGGCCAGCATCATCACGCCCATGATGGATTTGGCGTTGATGCGGCGGGCATTGCGGGTGAGCCAGACGTCGCTTTTGAACTTTGCTGCGAGTTGGGTGAATTTGGCGGAAGCGCGCGCGTGCAGACCGAGTTTGTTGATAATTTCGAGTTCTTGCTGAATCATTTTTATAGTCGTCTCAAACAGGACTGCGCAAGGTTAATAAAAGCGGACTAAACCACCCTGATGCGATTGTCGACCCGCACGGCGCCGCTCTGCGCGCCGGCCAGGGCCATTTCCACTACCACGTCCAGCGTATCGCGGCGGTAGGTGATGGCGCGCAGCAGCATCGGCAGGCTGATGCCCGCTATCACCTGGACCCGTCCCGCGTCGGCCAGCTTGTTGCAGCAATTGGCTGGCGTACCGCCTTTCACGTCGGTAATGACCAGCACGCCGTCGCCCTCGTCCAGGCGCTTGATCGCGGCGGCGGCCAGGTTCTGCACTTCCTCCAGGTCCTGGTCGGCCAGCACGTCGATCGCCTCCAGCCGTTCCGTGGCGCCGCGAAACACGTGGTTGCAGGCGGCGATGAAGGCCTGGCCCAGCGGCGCGTGTGTCATGAGCAGTATGCCTACCATATTCGTCTTCTTATACCTGTGCCGCTTGGCTATGGGCCTCGACCGCGTCGATGAACATGGCAGCCACCTGGAAGCCGGTCTGCTGCGTGATCTCGGCGAAGCAGGTCGGGCTGGTGACGTTCACTTCGGTCAACTTGTCGCCAATGACATCTAATCCTACCAGCAACAGTCCACGCGCCGCCAGTACCGGACCGAGGGTTTCGGCGATTTCCAGGTCGCGCGCCGTCAAAGGCTGGGCCACCCCGGTGCCGCCGGCGGCCAGGTTGCCGCGCACTTCGCCGGCCTGGGGGATGCGCGCCAGCGAAAACGGCACCGGCTTGCCGTCGATGACGAGGATGCGCTTGTCGCCCTTGACGATCTCGGGAATGTAGCGCTGCGCCATGATGGTGCGCTTGCCGTTGTCGGTCAGCGTTTCGATAATGGCGCCCAGGTTCATGCCGTCGGCCCGGATGCGGAACACGCCGGCGCCGCCCATGCCGTCCAGCGGCTTGAGGATGATGTCCTGATGCTCGTTGTGGAAGGCGCGCAGGCGCGCGTCGCTGGAGGTGACCAGGGTGGGCGCGGTGAACTGCGAGAACTGGGCGATGGACAGCTTTTCGTTGTGGTCGCGGATCGCGGACGGCTTGTTGAACACGCGCGCGCCCTGCTTTTCGGCCAGTTGCAGCAGATAAGTGCCGTACACGTATTCCATGTCGAAGGGCGGATCCTTGCGCTGGATCACGGCGTCGAAGGCGTCCAGGCGCGCCTCCTCGCGCGGCGCGGCGCGGAACCAGTCGTGCTCGTCGCCGGTCAGGGTGATCCTGGCCGCCAGGGCCGTGACCACGCCGTCCGACAGCGCCATGTCATGCTGCTCGAACGCGTACACCGTGTGGCCGCGGCGCGCCGCCTCCACCATCATGGCGTAGGTCGAATCCTTGTAGGTTTTAAAGCCTGCCAGCGGGTCGGCGAGGAATGCAATTTTCATGGGCGCGTCCAGTCGAGGTAATGCCTGATTTTAGCCGAGTTTGGCTGGTCGCACCGGCAGCGTCATGGCCAACTCGTCAATACACCTCGGGATTCGGATCGGTGCGCTCCATCTCCAGCGATGCGGCCAGCAGCGCCAGCCTGGCCACCACGCCGTACACATAGAAGCGGTTCGGCGCCGCCGTGCCCGGCTTGGCGCGCAAATCCGGCACCGCGTGCTGCTGCGCAAACGCCAGCGGCACATACTGCGAGCCCGGTGCGTTCAGATTCTGGTCGACGCCGCGCTCGGCGTGCACGCGGTAGTAACCGCCCACCACGTAGCGGTCTATCATGTAGACCACCGGCTCGGCCACCGCGTCCTTGATGCTCTCGAAGGTCGGCACGCCCTCCTGGATGTTCAGGGCCGACACCACGCGCCCGTCCTTGATCACCGACATCTTGTCGCGCTGGGCCGCCGACAGGTCTTTCAGCTCGGCCGCGTCGCGGATCGAGATGATGCCCTTGCCATAGGTGCCGGCGTCCGGCTTGATGATGACGAACGGTTTCTGGTCCTTGATGCCGTATTCCTTGTACTTCTTGCGGATCTTGGCCAGCACCGCGTCCACGTTGGACGCCAGGCAGTCCAGCCCCTCGCCGCTGTGGAAGTCCACTTCGCCGCACTTGGCGTGGAAGGGATTGAGCATCCACGGGTCGACGCCGATCAGCTTGCCGAACTTCTTGACCACCTCGTCGTAGGCGGTGAAATGGTTGCTCTTGCGGCGCAGCGCCCAGCCCGCGTGCAGCGGCGGCAGCAGGCTCTGCTCGTGGATGTTTTGCAGGATGTCCGGGATGCCGGCCGACAAATCGTTGTTCACCAAAATGGTGCAGGGATCGAAATCCTTCAGACCCAGGCGGCGCCCGTTGGCCGAGCGCACCAGCGGTTCGATGACCAGCATATTGCCGTCAGGCAGCGCCAGCGGCGTCGGCTGGGTGATCTCGGGGGACAGCGAGCCCAGGCGCACGTGCAGGCCGGTCTGGCGGAAGATCTGCATCAGGCGCGCCACGTTGTCCAGGTAAGTCGGATGGCGGTCGTGTATTTCCGGGATCAGCAGCAGGTTGCGCGCGTCCGGGCAATACTTGTCGATCGCGGCCATGGCGGCCTGTACCGACAGCGGCAGCATTTCGCTGGCCAGGTGGTTGAAACCGCCGGGGAACAGGTTGGTGTCGACCGGGGCCAGCTTGTAGCCGGCGTTGCGCAGGTCGACCGAGCAATAGAACGGCGGCGTATGCTCCTGCCATTCGAGGCGGAACCAGCGCTCAATGGCCGGGGTGGCGGCCAGGATTTTTTCTTCGAGGTCGAGCAGCGGTCCGGTCAGGGCCGTGACGAGGTGGGGAACCATGGCTACATCCTTAACAACTGGGGAAACTGTCTAATCTTACCGTGCAAGTTCACCAAATCGGGGCAAAACCGTCAATTTAAAGCCCGGGGACTAGCCAAAAACGCAAAAAAGCGCCCCGCAGGGCGCTTTTTGCAGCATTTCCTTAAAAAATCAGGAGTGGTAAGCCGATTCGCCGTGGCTGGTGATGTCCAGGCCTTCGCGCTCTTCTTCCTCAGGCACGCGCAGGCCGATGGCGATATCCACCAGCTTGTAGGCGATGACCGAGACGATGGCCGACCAGGCGATGGTGATGCCCACAGCCGTCAGCTGGGTGATCACCTGGCCGCTGATCGAGTAATCGGCGGAAGCCTTGTTGGCGACGTAGTCGAAGATGCCCTGGCCACCCAGCGAAGGAGCGGCGAACACGCCGGTCAGCACCGCACCCAGGATACCGCCCACGCCGTGCACGCCGAACACGTCCAGCGAGTCGTCGGCGCCGATCAGGCGTTTCAGGCCGTTCACGCCCCACAGGCAGACGATGCCGGCCAGCAGGCCGATCAGCAGTGCGCCCATCGGGCCGACAAAGCCGGCCGCCGGGGTGATGGCCACCAGGCCGGCCACCGCGCCGGACGCGCCGCCCAGCATCGAAGGCTTGCCCTTGGCCATCCATTCGCCGAAGACCCACGACACGGTGGCGGCGGCGGTTGCCAACAGGGTGTTGATGAAGGCCAGCGCGGCGATGTCGCCCGCTTCCAGGGCCGAACCGGCGTTGAAGCCGAACCAGCCCACCCACAGCAGCGAAGCGCCGACCATGGTCATGGTCAGCGAGTGCGGCGCCATGGATTCGCGGCCGTAGCCGACGCGTTTGCCGATCATGATGGCGCCAACCAGGCCGGCCACGGCGGCGTTGATGTGCACCACGGTGCCGCCGGCGAAGTCCAGCGCGCCTTTTTGGAAGATGAAGCCGGCTTTCGCGCCTTCAGTGGCGGCGGTGGCGGCGTCTTTGATCGCGTCCGGGCCGGTCCAGAACCAGACCATGTGGGCGATAGGCAGATAGGAGAAGGTGAACCACAGCACCATGAAGGCCAGCACGGCGGTGAACTTGGCGCGCTCGGCGAAAGCGCCGACGATCAGGCCGCAAGTGATGGCGGCGAAGGTGCCCTGGAAGGCGACAAAGACGAATTCAGGAATCACCACGCCCTTGCTGAAAGTGGCGGCGACCGCGAAAGCGCCCTTGGCCGGGTCCCAGATACCGTTCAGGAACAGGCGGTCGAACTTGCCGTAGAAGGCGCTGCCTTCGGTGAACGCCAGCGAATAGCCGTAGGTGCACCACAGCACGATGATGACCGCGAAGATCATGAACACCTGCAGCAGCACAGACAGCATGTTTTTCGAGCGTACCAGGCCGCCGTAGAACAGAGCCAGGCCGGGTATCGTCATCAGGATCACCAGCAAGGTGGCGACCATCATCCAGGCGGTGTCGCCCTTGTTGGCAACCGGCGCTGGCGCTGCCGGCGCTTCAGCCGGCGCGGCGGCGGCTGGCGCGGCGGCAGGAGCGGAAGCGGCGGCAGGAGCCGCTGCCGCCGGTGCCGGAGCAGCGGCCGCGGCAACGGCGGCCGGTTCGGCCGGCTTGGCGTCTTGCGCGTGGCCCGGCAGGGCGGCGCTGAAGGCAAACAGGACGGCAGCCCCAGCCAGCAGTTTTGTTATAGTTTTGTTCATTGGATTATCCCCTTAGAGAGCGTCGTTGCCGGTTTCGCCGGTACGGATGCGGACTACCTGTTCCAGGTTGTAGACGAAAATCTTGCCGTCGCCGATCTTGCCGGTGCGGGCCGCGCCTTCGATCGCCTCGATGGCCTGCTCGACCACCGCATCGTCCACCGCTGCTTCGATCTTGGTCTTGGGCAGGAAGTCGACCACGTATTCGGCGCCACGGTACAGCTCGGTGTGGCCCTTCTGGCGGCCGAAGCCCTTCACCTCGGTCACGGTGATGCCTTGCACATTAATCGCCGACAAGGCCTCGCGGACCTCGTCCAGCTTGAAGGGCTTGATAATGGCTGTGATGAGTTTCATGAGTAGCCTCGATTAGAAGGTTTTGGTAACGGTCAGGACGGCGCCCGTCTTGGCCAGGTTTTTGCCGCGCGAATAGTAGGCGTCGGTATTGGCCTTGATGGCGGCCAGCGACACGGTGGCCACGCCGAAGTCCTTGGTGACGCCGATTTTCCAGTCGTAGTAGCTGGCCACGCTGTTGTGGTTCACTTTCTGGTGGCCCAGGTGCAGGTTCAGGATGTAGCCGTCCTGGATTTCCTGGTTCATCGCAGCGTCCACGTAGCCGCTGTTCTTGCTGTCGGTGAAGCCGAACAGATTGGTGGTCGAGTGCGAGTACTTCAGGCTGAAAGGACCGTAGCCGACCGCGCCGTACAGTTCGAAGGTGTTGGCGCTCGGGTGCAGGTCGTTCGACGGGTAGAAGTAGTACAGGCCGCCGACGTCGTAGCTGAAGCCGCCGCCGATGTCGCCGCGCTTGCCGCCGTAGATGTCCCATTCGACGCTGGCATCGCCGCCTGCGTCTTTGACCCATTTGATCGTGGACAGCCAGGTGCCAGCATAGAAGCCGCTCGGATTGTGCGTGTAGTCGGCGCCGCCCTGCACGGCCGGCTTCAGACGGGTCTGCGAATAGCCGCGATAGCGGTAGTCGGTGGTCAATGCCGCATTGAACGATACTTCGTTATCCGGTTTCGCCGCTGGCGCGTCTTCCGCATGGGCCAGGCTGGCTCCCAGGCTAGCCATCGCGAAGGTGATTGCTGCTGCAAGAGTCAGGCGCTTGGTCATGTATTTCATGGCGATTTCCTTTTAGTTTTAACTTTTGGAGCGGTTGCGGTTTAAAATCCAGGCATAGCCTAAGCGTTCAATACATCATTAGCAGAATGCGTGCCAGCGTCCAACTTGCAAGTTTGCCGGATAGTTCACGGCCTTTCCCTAGACGACGGCGGGCTAGCCGGCAGCGCCGCGTGACAGCGGTGCACCATATTAATGCTTAATTCGCGCGAACCGCACCGTAACGGTGCAAAGCCAACAGTAACCAAGGAATGGCGATGGACATGAACAGCTTCTTCAACGACTTGCAGGGCAAGATCAACCAGGCGATCGAAAATTCTCCCGCCAAGGACATCGAAAAAAACGTGAAATCGATGATGACGCAGGGCTTTGCCAAGCTGGACCTGGTCACGCGCGAGGAGTTCGACGTGCAGGCGCAGGTGCTGGCCAAGACGCGCGCCAAGCTGGAAGCGCTGGAAACGCGCTTGGCGGAACTGGAAGCGCAGATTTCGGCGAAGTAAACACTACAAGGCTGGGTTCCAGCCGAACACCGGCACCGCGCTATGCCCTTTCAAGCCATGCTCGCCCAGCGGCGCGAGCATGGAAGCGTCGTCCACTTTGCCTGCCACGGCGCCCGAGCAGATGATGGGATAGCCCAGCTGCTTGCATAGCCCCTCCAGGCGCGACGCGACATTCACCGTATCGCCGATGGCCGTGTACTCGTGGCGGTCGCTCGACCCGATATAACCGATCACGGCCGGCCCGCTGTGCAGCCCTATACCCATGGCGAGTTCGGCCTTGCCCTCGGCGCGCAATTCCGCGTTCAGCTGCGCCAGCTCGGACAGCATGTCGCGCGCCGCCCCCAGCGCGGCCTGTTCCGGGCTCGGCAATTCGTTGGGTGCACCAAAAAATGCCATCATGCCGTCGCCGATGAACTTATCCACGGTGCCGCCGTGCTTATGCACCATCGCGGTGATGCGGCCAAAATAACGGTTCAACAGCGCCACCACCTGCTCGGCCGGCAAGCGCTCGCTCATGCTGGTGAAGTTGCGTATGTCCGAGAACAAGACGCACACTTCCACCTTCGCGCCCTGCTTGCGCGCGTCCACGCCGCCATCGACGATTTGCTGCATCACCTGCGGGCTGACATAGCCCGAGAAAGTACGGCGCAAGCGCTGCCGTTCGCTGAAGTGGCGCCACGCCTGCCAGGCCGAGCGCGACAGCGCGGACAGCCAGGCACTGACCAGCATGGCGCTGGGGGCGATCCACACGCCCTGCCGCAGCAGCACATTGCTGGCCGCCAGCAGCGCCGCCGTCAGCAGCAGCGCCAGCAGCAGCTTGCGCGGCACGCCGGGATGGAACCAGAACAGGGCGCCGGCAAAGGCCATCAGCCAGGACCAGGCCGCACCCAGCGGCTGGATGAAACCCTGGTTCAGCATGCTGCGCACGGCTTGCGCGTGGGCCAGCACGCCGGGCAGGCGGCGCCCCGGTCGCCACTCGGCCAGCGCGACGGGCAGGTTGACCAGGTCGGTATCGTCCTGCACCGTGCCCAGCAGCACGGCCTTGCCTTCGAACAGCGCGCGCAGCCTGGCTTGGCCGCCATCGGGGCTGCCGTCCTGCGCCAGCCTCAGCACCTCCTGCAGCGGCAGATAGCGGTAGGGCTGGCCGATCTGATAATTGATGAGTCCACTCCACTCCTTGCGCACGCCCATGGCCGCCGCGATTTCGCTGGCCATGGTGTAGGGGCTGCGGTCGGGCAGGCAATCCCAGCGGCTGTCCGGGTAGCGCCGGATGCGGGTGTCGTCGTCGCTGCAAAAGAGTGCCGAGGCCAGCGCCTGCACCCCGCCCTCCTGCCCGTTGAGCACGGCGGCATAGTCTAGCTGGATGTCGCGGTAATGGCTGCGCTCGGTGTCCCACACCTTGGCCAGCACCAGCTTGCTGCGCGGCAGGGTGCGCATCAGGCCGGCCAGCAGCGTGCGGTGGAAATCGAAATCGGGTTCATGCGCGGAGATCAGCGTGTCGAAGCGCTTTTCGGGCAGCACCAGGTCGAGCGCGATCACGCGCGCGCCCGCGGCGCTGCTGGCGTCCAGGAAGGCCGCCAGGTAGCGGTGGCTCAAGGTCAGCGGCTCCTCGACGGTATCGAGGAAGGCCTCGTCTATGCCCACCAGCACCACGTCGTTTTGCACCGGCTGCGGGAACCAGGCGCGGTTCCAACCGAACTGCGCGTCCAGCAGGCGCAAGTCCAGCGCCGGCGCCGCCAGCAGGGCAAGGAGGCCGCACAGTGCGAGCGCGGCGGCCGCGACACTGGCCGCGACCAGCTTGGCGGACTTGGGGAGGGCCACAGCCGGGCTAGCGCGCCATCGTATGGGCCGTGGTCAAATCCGGGCGCTGGCTGGCGATCTCGCGCCACACCTGGCGCGCCTCGTCCAGCATCTGGCGGTCGCGCAGGATGGCCGCGTACAATACCCATTCGTCCACCGCCGCGTTGGCGCCAGGCTTCAGCGCCTGGATGGCCTCCGCATCGGCCTGGCTGGCCACGGTGAATTCGGCGGCGGCGCTGCGCAACTGGCCGTCGGACGGCGTGTAGCTCACCGTCCAGCGGTATTCCTTGCCAGCCTCCAGCCGGGTAGCGGCCGGCAGTTCCCAGATCGAGCCCTCGACAGTGGCGCGGGCCACCACGCGCTCCGGCGCTTCAATCAGTGTCAGCTGGAAACTGGCGGGCTCGGGCGCATTCCACTGGAAGCGCGGACGTACGCCCAGTTGCACGCTGCGGTTGGTGGGCGACTGCATGGCGATTTCCTGCCCCAGCGCGCGCATTTTGAAGGCCGCCGCGCCCATATTGGGGTGCACGGCCGCCGCAACCACCTTTTCCGCCAGCGACTTGGTGGTGGCGGGCGCGCCGCTGAGCACCTTGACCGAGTCGCCGCCGACTTCAGCCAGCGACGGCCCCACCAGTTGATAGATCAGCTTGGCGCCGTAGTGCGAAACGGAGGCCTTGCTGCCAGCTTCCAGCTTGAGCTGGGCGCCGGGTTTCACGTAGCTGAGCAGCTGCAGTTTGCTGGCCCGGCCCGCCCGCAGCAGTTCGCCCGCCCCCTGCACATCCAGCACCATGCCGACCACGTCGTCCGGTCCGGCGGCCAGTGCCGGACCGGCACCACCCAGCAACATCAGGCAGGCGGCCAGCACGGCGCGGCCCGAGCGCAACAAGTTCCACATGATTCCACCCCTCAGAGAAGAAGCCCAACGTAGGAATTCGCTTACATCCTGAGAGCAAGTCTATGCTGGTCGGCAGCCGGGTGCAATCAACTTTCCGGCCTTGACGCATTTACAACATCGATTGCCTTGCGCAGCCTCAAAACGCCGGCTTGGCCGCGCGTTAAGATGGAGAATTCGCATTCCAAGAGCACAGTTCGCAGGAGGATTTCGCATGAGCCTCGCCGTACTGAGAAGCCGCGCCCTGGCCGGGATGGATGCGCCGGAGGTCAGCGTGGAAGTCCACCTGGCCAACGGCCTGCCCGCCTTCACCATCGTCGGCCTGCCTGAAACCGAAGTGAAGGAGGCGCGCGACCGGGTGCGCGCGGCGATTCAGAACGGCGGCTACGAAATGCCGGCGCAGCGCATCACCGTCAACCTGGCGCCGGCCGACCTGCCCAAGGAATCGGGCCGCTTCGACTTGCCGATCGCGCTAGGCATCCTGGCCGCGTCCGGCCAGATCCCCACCTTGCCGCTGCGCGACTACGAATTCGCCGGCGAGCTGTCGCTGTCCGGCGAGCTGCGCCCGATACGGGGCGCGCTGGCGATGACCTACGCCATGCACCGCGCGGCCCGCAGCGCGCGGCGCGCCTTCATCCTGCCGCTGGCCAATGCCGACGAGGCGGCGCTGGTGCGGGACGCCATCATCTACCCCGCAACGTCGCTGACGCAAGTGTGCGCACACTTCGCCGCCAGGGACGATGCCAGCAAACTGCAGCGCCACCACGCGGCGCCGCCGGGCCTCGCGCCGGACTATCCCGATTTCTCGGACGTGAAGGGACAGGCCGTGGTCAAACGCGCGCTGGAGGTGGCAGCGGCGGGCAGCCACAGCGTCCTGCTGGTCGGTCCGCCCGGTACCGGCAAAAGCATGCTGGCGTTGCGCTTTCCCGGCCTGCTGCCGGCCATGACGGACGAAGAAGCGCTGGAGGCGGCAGCGGTGCAATCGCTGAGCGGCCCCTTCAATGCGAGTCACTGGAAGCTCAGGCCGTTCCGCGCGCCGCATCACACCTCGTCAGGCGTGGCCTTGGTTGGCGGCGGCAGCGTGCCGCACCCCGGTGAAATCTCGATGGCGCACCGGGGCGTGCTCTTCCTCGACGAACTGCCCGAATTCGACCGCCGCGTGCTGGAAGTACTGCGCGAGCCGATGGAATCGGGCCGGGTCACGATCTCGCGCGCGGCGCAGCGGGCGGACTTCCCTGCGCGTTTCCAGCTGATCGCCGCAATGAACGGCTGCCCCTGCGGCTACAACGGCCATCCCAGCGGAAAATGCCGCTGCCCGCAAGACACCATCGCCCGCTACCAGAGCCGGATTTCGGGTCCGCTGCTGGACCGGCTGGATCTGCTGATCTCGGTCGCATCGTTAACGGCCGACGAACTGGAAGCCGCGCCCGACGGTGAAACCTCCCCTGCCATCGCGCTGCGGGTGCAGCAAGCCGCCGCCATCCAGCAACAGCGCCAAGGCAAAAGCAACCAATTGATGGGCACGCGCGAAATCGAACACTACTGCAAGCTGGACAAGGAAAGCAAAGCCCTGTTGCGCGACAGCATGATCAAGTTCAACTGGTCGGCCCGCGCCTACCACCGCGTGCTGCGGGTGGCGCGCACCGTGGCCGACCTCGACCACGCCAGGTCCATCGTCCGCAAGCACATGGCGGAGGCCATCCAGTATCGCCGCGACCTGCCCGATTTGTAGCGGCGATAGCGCGCAAGCTTGCTGCCTGATACCATCGCATCATGCATACCAAAATCACCACCATCCTGGGCGCCGCGCTGGCCGCCACCGTGTTCAGCGCCTGCAGTCCCAAGTTCGACTGGCGCGACTTCCGCAGCGCCGAGGCGCCCTACGCCGTGCTGTTCCCGGCCAAGCCGGCTACGCATACGCGCAACGTCAGCCTGGGCGGCGAAACGGTGAAAATGCAGATGGCGGCGGCCGAGGTCGACGGCACCATGTTCGCCGTGGGCGCGGCCGAAATGGCCGATGCGGCCAAGGCGCAGGCGGCCATCGCGGCCATGAAGACGACCATGGTGGCCAATATCGGCGGCACCGTGACGGCGGAAAAACAAGCCAGCGCGGCCTCCTCGTCCGGGGGCGTCAGCCAGCAGCAGAATTCCATCGAGATCGAAGCCAAGGGTTCGCGCAACGGTGAGCCGACGCGCATGGTGGGGCGTTTCATCGCCAAGGACAAGCGGGTCTACCAGGTGGTTGTGATAGGCCGTGAAAAGCATATGCTGAAAGACGAAATCGATACCTTCATGAGTTCGTTCAAGCTCAACTGATGTGTGCGGGTGGAAGTCGTGTTATCGTTTGAACATGTACAACAAGAGTGGGGAAAGCGCCATGATTACCTTCAAATCCAAATCCTCTCCAGCGGTCATGATGTACAAGGAGCACGCCGAACGTATCCTTGAATTGCTGAACAAGAGTCCCACGCGCGGCGTGATCACGGCTGCGGAAGCAGCCGGCGCACTGGCGGCGCTGGAGCACGAGGTCGAACTGAGCAAGCTGCACCCGGACCAGGACATCGAGCACCACCAGGACAAGACCCACTCCACGCAGGCGCTGGAAGACCACGCAGCCCTGCTCGAAAAACAGCATGTCGGCTTCGCGGCGCGTGTTTACCCCCTGCTCGAAATGCTGCGCGCCTCGATGAACGAAGGCCACGACATCGTTTGGGGCGTGTAACTGGGGAGGGTGT
>NZ_CAXUPN020000002.1:0-255942 GCF_964252925.1 Pseudoduganella sp. LjRoot289 | reverse complement strand
TCAGCTGGCCGGGGGTACAATGGTCGGTTTTGAAGCGGAATCGGAGCAGGTATGGCGAAATTTGATGTGGCAGTGATCGGCGCTGGCGCGGCGGGAATGATGTGCGCGGCCGAGGCCGCCAAACGCGGGCGTCGCGTGGTGCTGATCGACCATGCGGCCAAGCTGGCTGAGAAAATCCGGATCTCGGGCGGCGGCCGCTGCAATTTCACCAACGTCAACACCGGCCCGAACAACTTCCTGTCGCAGAATCCGCACTTCTGCAAGAGCGCGCTGTCGCGCTACACGCCGTCGGACTTCCTGGCCCTGGTCAAGAAGTACCGCATCGCCTACCACGAGAAGCACCGCGGCCAGCTGTTCTGCGACGACTCGGCCGAACGCATCATCGACATGCTCAAGGCCGAGTGCGCCGCCGGCGACGTCCACTGGCGCATGCCGTCCAAGGTGAGCAGCGTCGAGCAGCTCGACGACGGCTCCTTCTTCCTCGTCACCGACACCGGCGACATCGAGTGCGAGAGCGTCGTCATCGCCACCGGCGGCCTGTCCATCCCGAAAATCGGCGCCACCGATTTCGGCTACCAGATCGCCGGGCAGTTCGGCCTGCGCATGGTGGAGCCGCGCCCGGCGCTGGTGCCGCTGACCTTCGATGCCGACACCTGGGCGCCGTTCGCGCCGCTGTCGGGCATTTCGCTGGAAGTGAACGTCGAGACCGGCACGCTGAAGGGCCGCAACCCGGACGGCGCCCGCTTCCGCGAGGACTTGCTGTTCACCCACCGCGGCCTGTCCGGCCCGGCCATCCTGCAGATCTCCAGCTTCTGGCAGCCGGGCGCGCCCATCGTCATCAACCTGCTGCCGGAGATGGACGTGGCGCAGGAACTGATCGAGGGCAAGCAGACCGTCAAGAAGCAGCTCGGCAATGTGTTGTCGCAGTGGCTGCCGGCGCGCCTGGCCGAGGGCCTGCTGCAGCTGCACGGCCTGGCCGCCGACGCGCGCCTGGCCGACATGCAGGACGCCGCGCTGCGCAAGCTCGGCGCGGCCATCAACCAGTGGACCATCACGCCCAACGGCTCGGAGGGCTACCGCAAGGCCGAGGTCACCCGGGGCGGCGTCGACACGCGCGAGCTGTCGCAGCAGACCATGATGGTGGGCAAGGTGCCCGGCCTGTACTTCATCGGCGAGGCGGTCGACGTGACCGGGTGGCTGGGCGGCTACAATTTCCAGTGGGCCTGGGCATCGGGAGTGGCGGCCGGGCTGGCAGTCTGATATCATTGCATTCCGGCGTGTGTTTTTGCCGCCGTAGTCAGATGTTGGCAGGACGAAAAGGTTGCTCAAAAACAGACGGTTTCCACGCGAAATCGGCCCTGTTGAGCCGGTTTTGCGTCCAAAGGCTTCCCAATTTGGCCGAATACTGCTAATATCTTTATCTTCCTAAAATCTAACGGTTTGAATTTTTACATGACCACTATCCGCCTTAAAGAAAACGAGCCGTTCGAAGTTGCAATGCGTCGCTTCAAACGCACCATCGAAAAAACCGGCCTGCTGACCGAACTGCGCGCACGCGAGTTCTACGAGAAGCCAACCGCTGAGCGCAAGCGCAAGCTGGCAGCTGCAGTGAAGCGTCACTACAAGCGCATCCGCAGCCAGCAACTGCCTAAGAAACTGTTCTAAGACTGTCATTTCAGGATAGCCCGGCAGTACGGCATCGCGCCGCGGGTGGTCCTGTCCACAGTCGCATACCCGCTCCGGTTCGCCGCAGCGGGTTTTCGCATTTTTACGCCACTCTTTTTCCAAGTGAGAACAAGCATGAGCTTGAAACAACAGATTTCCGATGACATGAAAGCCGCCATGCGCGCCAAGGAAGCGGGCAAGCTGGGCACGATCCGCCTGATGCTGGCCGAGATCAAGCGCAAGGAAGTGGACGAGCAGATCGAAGTGTCGGACGAGCAGGTGGCGGCCATCATCGACAAGATGGTCAAGCAGCGCAAGGACTCCATCACCCAGTTCGAAGCCGGTGGCCGCCAGGACCTGGCCGACATCGAAAAAGCCGAGCTGGTGGTGCTGCTGGCCTACAAGCCGGCCGGCCTGTCGGACGAGGCGGTGGCAGCCGAAGTGGCCGCCGCCGTGGCCGCCTCGGGCGCCGCCGGTCCGCAGGACATGGGCAAGGTCATGGCCATCCTCAAGCCCAAGCTGGCGGGCAAGGCCGATATGGCCGTGGTGTCCGGCTTGATCAAAAAAGCGCTGACCCCGGCATAAGCGTTATCTGTCGCTCCCGCGTACGCGGGAGTCCATAGGGCGCCTGCCTTAGTCGCCGTCTATGGATCTCCGCGGGGCGCCGAGCCGTACGCGGGGATGACAGCAGCAGTACCGCGTGCGGCCCGGGTTTGCGCTGGATCAAATCCCAACCGCGCGCGGCGGTATAGCCTCTGATGTAGAACAAGACTGATCGCCGTGATACCACAATCTTTTATCTCCGATCTGCTGAACCGCGTCGACATCGTGGACGTGGTGGGCCGTTATGTGCAGCTCAAAAAGGGCGGCGCCAATTTCATGGGGCTGTGCCCCTTCCACAACGAAAAGTCGCCCAGCTTCACCGTCAGCCCGACCAAGCAGTTCTACCATTGCTTCGGCTGCGGCGCGCATGGCACCTCGATCGGTTTCATGATCGAATACTCCGGCATGGGCTTCGTCGACGCCGTCAAGGAGCTGGCGCAGAACTGCGGCATGGTGGTGCCCGAGCAGGACGACAAGATCCCGCCCGCCCAGCGCGCCCAGATCCAGGCCCAGAGCATGGCCCTGTCCGAGGCCATGAACCTGGCCAGCGAATACTATAAATCCCAGCTGCGCACGGCACCCAACGCCATCGGCTACCTGAAAAGCCGCGGCCTGACCGGCGAGATCGCGGCCCGCTTCGCGCTCGGCTTCGCCCCCAACGGCTGGGACAACCTGCGCTCCGTCTTCCCCAACTACGACGCGCCCGCCCTCAACGAGGCCGGCCTGGTGATCGACCGCGTCGACGAGGAGGGCAACCACCGCAAGCGCTACGACCGGTTCCGCGAGCGCGTGATGTTCCCCATCCGCAATACCAAGGGCCAGGTGATCGCCTTCGGCGGCCGCATCATGGAGCAGGGCGAACCAAAGTACTTGAATTCTCCCGAAACGCCTTTATTTTCGAAGGGTCACGAACTGTATGGCCTGTTCGAGGCGCGGCAGGCGATCCGCGATGCGGGTTACGTGCTGGTGACGGAAGGCTATATGGACGTGGTGGCGCTGGCGCAAATGGGTTTCCCGCAAGCCGTGGCGACCCTGGGCACCGCCTGCACCACCACCCACGTGCAGAAGTTGTTGCGTCAAACAGACACGGTGATCTTCAGTTTCGACGGCGACAAGGCTGGCCGCCGCGCCGCCCAGCGCGCGCTGGAGGCCTGTCTGCCGCATGTGTCGGACAACAAGACCATCAAGTTCCTGTTCCTGCCAACCGAACACGACCCGGACAGCTATATCCGCGAATATGGCGCCGAGGGCTTCGAGCAGCAGGTGCACGAGGCGATGCCGCTGTCGCAGTTCCTGCTGCGCGTTGTGTCGGCCGAGCATGACTTGAGCGAGCCGGAAGGACGCGCCCGCGTGCAGTTCGAGGCCAAGCCCCTGCTGCAGGCGATGACGCCGTCGGCGCTGCGCCTGCAGATCGTGCGCGGCCTGGCGACGATGACGCAGAGCAGCCCGGGCGAGATCGAGCAGCTGTATGAGTTGAGCAAGCCGGTGGCCGAGGTGCGGCGCGCGCCGCAGCGCAGCAGCCGGCCGCAGCCGGTGGGGCTGGAGTTGCAGATCGTGCGGCACCTGGTGGCGCATCCGCCGCTGGCCTTCACGATAGACGAGGCCGGCCTGACCGCCTTCGCCAGCTTCGGCGAGGAGCCGGCCGAGCGGCTGTACCAGCTGATCGCGGCCGCCATCGCGCTGGGGCCGCAGGGCAGTTTCGCCGCGCTGGCGCAGCACCTGAAGGAGCAGGGCACGGAATACGACGGCATCATCAGCGCCATCGCCGCCGAGCAGGAGTCGGACTACGACGCGGTCAAGACCTTCTTGAGCAGCGCGATCCGGCAAATCAAGATGGACGCGCTGAAAGCGGAGCTGGCGCAGTTGTTCGCGTCGGGTTTGTCTTCCAGCGAAATTGGTGTACGCTACCGCGAAATTACGACGATGCAAGACCAGTTGTTACGGGAGGCGGAAGCGGAACTTGCAGCACGCTAGCCGGTCCGCGCTTTCCCTATGGCGGAGGGTGTCGGGGCAGGGCCCCGTCCCTCTGGAAATTGCAAAGTGGCGTGCTATAATAAAACGCTAAGTATTGAGTCCTTAGCATAGCTTTTTCAGTTCAGAATAGTGTTTGTTTACAGTAAGTTAGGCTCTTGATCGGCGCTGCGCGGTTCAACCTTGCGATGCCGGCGGCCGGGGCCGGAAAGTGGACGGATGGCGCAACCAGCAACCGCCCAGGCGCGGCGCCTGCCTCCGGACATTCGTGGATCTAGCCCCCATGCGCTGTCTTACAGTAGAATTTCTGCCATGCACGGTTCCGGGTTTGGACCGGCGGCGGCGGTTCACTGATGCGCAGGAGCCTGAAGGTGTAGTGTTCGTAGCAGAGTTGCAAGAACTTATCCTAACCCGTAAAGCAAGTCGTTGTGTAATCGAAAGCGCCTGTGCCAACAAAGAAACCTGAATCCAAAGCGGCTGTAAAGCCGAGCCAAGTGACCGCCAAGGCCGCCAAGACGGCGGACAAATCGGAGACGCGTGTGGTCAACACGACCACGCCGCCGTCGGTCAGCCAGACCACGGATGCCGCGGCCCTGGCCGCCATCGATACCTCCGGTTATGTACTGCCGTCCGTCAAGGTGCCGGGCCGGCGCGGCCGCAAGCCCAAGGAATTCCAGCCCGAGAACGACGAGGTCGCCGCGCTGAACGCGGTCGAGCGCGCCGAGCTGAAGGCGGTCGACAAGGCCAAGGCCAAGGACCGCAAGGCCAAGGAAAAAGCGCTGCTGAAGGACGCCTTCTCGTCCGACACCGAAGCGACCGAGGAAGAGCTCGAACGCCGCCGCCAGAAACTCAAGACCCTGATCAAGTTCGGCAAGGAACGCGGCTTCCTCACGTACGCCGAGATCAACGACCACCTGCCCGAGAACATCGTCGATCCGGAAGCGATCGAAGGCATCATCGGCACCTTCAACGACATGGGCATCGCCGTCTACGAGCACGCGCCGGACGCCGAGACCCTGCTGCTGTCGGACAACGTGGCCACCGTCACCAGCGACGACGAAGCCGAGGCCGCCGCCGAGGCTGCGCTGTCCACGGTCGACTCCGATTTCGGCCGCACCACCGACCCGGTGCGCATGTATATGCGCGAGATGGGTTCGGTCGAGCTGCTCACGCGCGAGGGCGAGATTGAAATCGCCAAGCGCATCGAGGACGGCCTGAAGGACATGATCCAGGCCATTTCCGCCTGCCCGGTGACGATCGCCGAGATCATCGCCGCCTCCGAGCGCATCCGCAACGACGAGATCAAGATCGACGAGATCGTCGACGGCCTGGTCGACGACAGCGAAGGCCAGGAGGCGCCGGCCGCCGCCGCCGCGTCGGACGAGGACGAGGACGAGGAGGAAGCCGAGGAAGAGGAAGCCGAGGAAGAGGAAGAAGCGGCCAGCCCGTCGGGCGCCGCCGGCTACTCGGCCGAACAGCTCGAGCAGATGAAGAACGCCGCGCTGGACCGCTTCGACCAGATCTCGCAGCAGTTCGACAAGATGCGCCGCGCCTTCGAGAAGGACGGCTACAACTCGAAATCCTACGTCAAGGCGCAGGAATCGATCTCCTCCGAGCTGCTGGGCATCCGCTTCACCGCCAAGGTGGTCGAGAAGCTGTGCGACACCCTGCGCGGCCAGGTGGACGAAGTGCGCCACATCGAGAAGCAGATCCTGGACGTGGCGGTGAACAAGTGCGGCATGCCGCGCGCCCACTTCATCAAGGTCTTCCCGGGCAATGAAACCAATCTGGACTGGGTGGACGGCGAAGTGTCGGCCGGGCACGCCTACAGCGCCATCCTGGGCCGCAACATCCCCACCATCAAGGAGTTGCAGCAGCGCCTGATCGACCTGCAGGCGCGCGTCGTGCTGCCGCTGCCGGACCTGCGCAACATCAACCGCCAGATGGCGGCCGGCGAAATGAAGGCGCGCAAGGCCAAGCGTGAAATGACCGAGGCCAACTTGCGCCTGGTGATTTCCATCGCCAAGAAGTACACCAACCGCGGCCTGCAGTTCCTCGACTTGATCCAGGAAGGCAACATCGGCCTGATGAAGGCGGTCGACAAGTTCGAATACCGCCGCGGCTACAAGTTCTCGACCTATGCGACCTGGTGGATACGCCAGGCCATCACGCGCTCGATCGCCGACCAGGCGCGCACCATCCGCATCCCGGTGCACATGATCGAGACCATCAACAAGATGAACCGGATCTCGCGCCAGATCCTGCAGGAAACGGGCGCCGAGCCCGATCCGGCCACCCTGGCGATCAAGATGGAAATGCCGGAAGACAAGATCCGCAAGATCATGAAGATCGCCAAGGAACCGATCTCCATGGAAACGCCGATCGGCGACGACGACGATTCCCACCTGGGCGACTTCATCGAGGACAACAACACCCTGGCCCCGTCCGACGCGGCGCTGCACGCGTCCATGCGCGGCGTGGTCAAGGACGTGCTGGACTCGCTGACGCCGCGCGAAGCGAAGGTGTTGCGCATGCGTTTCGGCATCGAGATGTCGACCGACCACACGCTGGAAGAGGTCGGCAAGCAATTCGACGTCACGCGCGAGCGCATCCGCCAGATCGAAGCGAAGGCGCTGCGCAAGCTGCGCCACCCATCGCGCTCCGACAAGCTGAAAAGCTTCTTGGAAGGCAACTAGTCACACCCAGCACTTGACGGGAGCGGGCGTTCCGCCTATGCTCCCGTGTCCGTTTAAACACGGTCAGCAGTACCCAGGGCCTCTAGCTCATGCTTGGTTAGAGCAGCGGACTCATAAAAATTTGTGCCTTACGTTTGGAAACGGCGTAAGGGATGGTGTCAAATTCGGTGAAACCTAAGCGCAGCGATGCGTAAGGCAATGCCGAGCCAAGCTTCGGTGCGAAAGCACCGTTGAAGGTGTAGAGACTAGACGGCACCCACCTAAGGCGCGAGCTACGGTGAAGGCATAGTCCAGGGAGTGGCGAAAGTCACACAAACCAGAATCCGTTGGTGCCGTGTTCGACTCACGGGAGGCCCACCAGAATTTGAAAAGCCAACTCTTCGGAGTTGGCTTTTTTATTCGCGGAACCAGTCTTCGTGTCTGCGGTCGAACTGGCTTCGTCAACATCCGTTGGTGCCGTCCCGCCAGCGCTGCTCCAGCGCCGCTTCGGGAAAGCCCGGCAATGAGACGTTGACATTACTGTTGCATGGATTAGGCTAAAACGGCCGGTAGAAATACTTTTGCTAGCCTGCCTTCCAGCTTCTAACCAACAGGGGTGCCAACATGCCGAAATATGTAATCGAACGAGAAATCCCAGGCGCCGGCAAGCTCACGGCTGCCGACCTCCAGGGCATTTCCGCCAAATCCTGCAGCGTGCTCAATGAACTGGGCCCGGCCATACAGTGGGTCCACAGTTATGTGACCGACGACAAGATCTATTGCATCTACAACGCGCCCAACGAAGAGATGGTGCGCGAGCATGCGAAGCGCGGCGGCTTTCCGGCCAACCGCGTGTCGCAAGTGAGGGAGATCATCGACCCGACGACTGCCGAGTAATGCGTCGCGCGGGCGGCGAGCCGGATTTTGAAAAGCCAGCGCTTCGGGCCTGGCTTGCCCCGCCGGCCTCGCGTCAGGCGTGGAAAGCGACGCCCTGGCTGCCCAGATCGAACTTGAACCCCGGGAAGCCGATAATCGGGATCTCCGTTTCCGCCAGCGTGGCGCCCGTCTGGTACAGCGGCCCCAGCGTGTAGGACGGGTCGTCGAACACCGGCACCTCGACCGAGGCCTGCAGTTGCAGCAGGCTGAGCTGGTGCGACAGCGCCAGGGTCAGCGCGATGCCGCTCTGGAAGGTCGCGTTCGGCGACAGCGTCATGCCGAAGTCCAGCTTGCCGTCGTGGTTGGCGTCGTGCGTCGATGCGTTGTGGACGTCGAAGGACTGGCCGACCACGAAGGCCTGGTCGTAGCCGTCCTCGAAATGCAGCGTGGCGTCGAGGTTGCCGAAGTCCATCGCGAAGTTCTGGCCCACGCCCATCGCCAGGGTCATCACATAGTCGAGCAGGTCGTACGACAGCTTGACGGGGCCGAAGTTGGTCGAATTGCCGAAGGGGTCGGGAATGTCGAGCAGGGTGGCCAGCAGCAGGTCGATGTCGGCGTCCAGGGTCAGGAAGTCGTCCGAACCGCTGGCGACGAGATGGTTGCCCGACACCGTGCTGTTGCTCGTCACGTGCGGGATTTCCAGCGTGGCCGACACGCCCGGCAGGAGCTCGACCTCGACGCCGGACACCGACAGCAGGCCGAACGCCGTCAGCTTGGTGCCGTCGAAGTCGAGCACAGGCACGGTTTTGTCCACATTGACGTTCACGTCCACCGAGCCGCCGAAGTCGAAACCTGGAATGGCCGGGAAGATCTCCACCCCGGCAACTTCCACCGCGTCCGTACCGCCGATGTGCACGTCCACGCCCACCTTCGCCGATCCGATCAGCTTGGCCAGCAGGTCCAGCTGGTAGGTCACGATGGGGCTCGACGTCGAGAAGGCGCTGTGCGCCAGGTCCAGCACGGCCTTGCTGTCCACGTGCAGCCAGTCGGTGGCTTTGTTGTAGAGCGTCGTCACGTTGACGTCGTATGGCGCGCTCGCATCCACGTCGCCCGCGCTCACGTGCAGGTCCGACTGGAGGCCGATGCCGTACGCCATCGAGTAGCTGGCGTAGAAGGTGCCGCCGGTGCTGCCCGAACTGGATCCGAAGGCGCCGATCTTGGTCTGGTTGTCGTAGCCGAGCGCTGCGCCGCTGCCCCACATGCTTTGCTTCTCCGCCGAGAAGACCTCGCGGAAGTCGTTGCTGGTCTGTTCGTAGACGATGTGCACGCTGGTGCTTGCCGTCTGGGTGTCGCCGTTACTCTTTTCCCTGGCCGTGGCGGTCACGCCCAGGTCGAAGGCGGTGTCGCTGTCGTGCGGCAGCGTCAGTGCGAAGTCCTGCACGATCTGGTGCGGCTCGGCGCCGGGGTTGACGCTCATCGGCGTGGCCGTCACGCCTGCCGGCAGGCTGCCCAGGTCGATCCGGTCGAGGAACTCGGAGCCGTCGGCGTCGCTGTCCGTCGCGGTCACGCGCAAGATCAGCTCGCTGACGGTCGCCCCTTCCAGCAACTGGTAGCTCAGGAGCGGTACGTCGGCCACGGCGGTGACATTGACGTTCACGGTGGCGTAGTCGGTGCCGCCGTGGCCGTCGCTGATGCCGTAGGTGAAGCTGTCGGCGCCGCTGTAGTCGGCGTCCGGCGTGTAGGTGATCAAGTCGCCGGCGACGCTGTCCGCATCCGGCCCGTCGACGATGGCGACGGTGCCGTGCGCCGCGCCTTGCACATCGGTCACGGTCAGCACGTTGTGGTCGGCGTCGGTGTCGTTGGCCAGCACATCGAAGGCAATCGCTTGCGGAATGTGCGACGGCGCATCGAGGCCCTGCTGGCCGTCCTCGAAGATGGTGTAGGTGTCGTCGCGGGCGTCCGGGGCGGCGGGGGCCGTCGTCAACAGCTTGGCGCTGTCGCTGCGCGCTCCGTTGGCGGCGCCTACACTGGTCAGGCGCGCGCCGAACTGCACGTTGGCGATGTCGTCCAGCGTCAGGTTGTGGCCCAGGTTCGAGAGCGTGAAGGTCGCGCTCTTGACGTCGTCCTTGCCGATGCCCGCGGTGCCGAACTCCACGCCCACGTCGAAGCCCTTGGCCAGGCCCTGCAGGTTGGCGCCGTTGCCCATGTCGATCACTTTGCCGGTCATGAAGTCGGTCACCCATGTGCCGCTGCTGCTCAAACCTGCCAGTTTGGCGGTATCGTTCAGGTTGAAGAACAGGGCGCGCAGGTCGGCCGTCATCGTACTGCCGGTTTGCGTCAGTGCGAACGCGATGGCGCCGCCCACTTCCGTGGCGCGGACCTGGACGCCGGGACCTCCGTTGGCGCCGGGAATCGTGAAGACGATGCTGCGTGTGCGAGGCTCAGTCATGTTCGCTTCCTTTAGGAAAAAAAACCAATTGTTGGGATGCCAGTCTACGTTGTTTTTATTGCATCTATTGTCATATATTTATTTATCAATATGATAATTGTTATTGTGGAAGCTAATCGGCATCGGCACATCCATAGCCCGCCGCCCGTGCCGTACACTAGCGGCTACCGTAGCCGAGCCAGGAGCGTGCCATTGTTTGATACCGAGATCCGGGGAGACCGCCGGGGTGACCATCGGGGTGACCGGCGGGTTGACCACCGGGTTGACCACACTAATCGGGCCTGTCCGCCCGCATGCGCCTGGCGCGCCCGGCGGACGCGGCCGGGCCGGCCCGCATGGACTCGCTGATCGCCGCCTCCGCGCGCGCGCTGGCCGCCGGCGACCCGCTCGGCGCGCTCAAGCGCGTCGCCTTGCGCGACGACCCGCCGGCGCTGGCCTTGCGCGGCATCGCCATGGCCCAGCTCGGGGAACACCCGCGCGCGCGCGAACTGCTGCGCCGCGCCGCCCGCGGCTTCGGCGCGCACGAAGCGCTGTCGCGCGCGCGCTGCGTCGTCGCCGAGGCCGAGGTGGCGCTGGCGGTGCGCGAGCTGGGCAGTTCGCCGCGCGCGCTCATGGCGGCCCTGGCCACGCTGGAAGCGCACGCCGACCACGCCAACGCGCTGCAGGCGCGCCTCATCTCCGTGCGCACGCAGTTGCTGCTCGGCCGCCTCGACGAAGCGCAGGCCGCGCTGGCGCTGCTCGACGGGCGCGCCATGCCGCCGGCGCTGGCGGCCGTTGCCGAACTGGCCGCCGCCGAGCTGGCGCTGCGCTCCCTGCGCATCGCTCCCGCGCGTGCCGCGCTCGAACGCGCGCACGAGGCGGCCAGCCACGCCCGCATACCCGCACTGCTGGCCGAGGTGGCCGAAGCGCGCGCCGTGCTCGGCCGTCCCGCCGCCCGCCATCTGTTTGACGGCGGCGAGCAGGCGCTGCGCCTCGACGAGGTCGCCGCGCTGCTACAGTCCGACACGCTGGTGCTGGACGCCTGCCGTCGCGGCTTGAGCGCCGGCCCCGAGTGGCGTCCGCTGGCGCGCCGGCCGGTGCTGTTCGCCCTGGCGCGCGCGCTGGCCGGGGCCTGGCCCGGCGACGCCGACCGCGAGACCCTGATCGCCTGCGCCTTCCGCACCCAAGACCCCGACGAGACGCACCGGGCCCGATTGCGCGTCGAGATCGGCCGCCTGCGCGCGCTGGTGTCCACGCTGGCCGGCATCGAGGCCACGCCGCGCGGCTTCGCCCTCAGGCCGCACGATGGACGCGCCGTGGCCGTGCTGGCGCCGCCGATCGACGGCGGAGAGGCCTCGCTGCTGGCGCTGCTGTCCGACGGCGCAGCCTGGTCGACTTCGGCCCTGGCGCTGGCCCTGGGCGACAGCCAGCGCACCGTCCAGCGCGCGCTGGCCGAGCTGGAGGCGGCCGGCCGGGTGCGCTCGATCGGCCGCGCGCGCGCGCAGCGCTGGCTGGCGCCGCCGCTGGCCGGATTCACGACAATCTTGTTACTCCCTGCCGCGCTGGCAATGGAATAAAGTTCTCCTGCGGCGCCGATTCCGAGGCGCGCCACCAGGAGAGAGCAATGACACGCAAAACCAGCAGCGAAGCAGTGACACCGCGCCCGGCCGAGATCGTGCGCGAATACGGGCCTTTCGACGGCGCGAAAAACATCGCCGGCATCACGCACGACGGCGAGCGCGTCTGGGCCGCCACCGGCGCCAGGCTGATTGCCTTCGATCCGGCCAGCGGCGCAACCACGCGCGCGCTGGACTGCCCCTGCGACGCCGGCACCGCCTTCGACGGCAGCTATCTGTACCAGATCGCCGAGGAACGCATCGACAAGATCGATCCGGCCAGCGGCAAGGTGCTGGCGTCCATCCCCGCGCCCGGCCATGGCAGCGATTCGGGCCTGGCCTGGGCCGAGGGCAGCCTGTGGGTAGGCCAGCACCGCGACCGCAAAATCCACCAGATCGACCCGGCCACCGGCGCCATCATCCGCTCCATCGAATCGAACCGCTTCGTCACCGGCGTGACCTGGGTGGACGGCGAGCTGTGGCACGGCACCTGGGAGGGCGAGGAGAGCGAGCTCCGGCGCATCAACCCCGACAGCGGCGCCGTGCTGGAGCGCCTGGAGATGCCCAGCGGCGTCGGCGTCAGCGGGCTCGAGTCCGACGGCGCCGGCCTCTTTTACTGCGGCGGGGGAGGCAGTGGCAAGGTGCGCGCCGTGCGCCGTCCGAAAACAGCCAACGCTTGAATCCACGCTTGAATCCACGCTTGAACATCGACAAGGAGAACATCATGAACACCGCCATTGCCAAAGAATTCGCCGTCCACCCAGTCACCTCCAAAGCTGCCTGGGTGGAACAGCGCAAGGTCCTGCTGGCGCGCGAAAAGGAACTGACGCGCCTGCACGACCAGATCGCCCGCGAGCGCCGCGCGCTGCCGTGGGTGCGCGTCGAGAAGGACTATGTGTTCGACACGCCGGACGGCAAGCGTTCGCTGGCCGAGCTGTTCGAAGGCCGCCGCCAGCTGGTCGTCCAGCATTTCATGTTCACGCCGGGCCATGAGCAGGGCTGCGCGAGCTGCTCCTACATGGCCGACCACACGGACGGCGCGCTGGCGCACCTGGCGCAGCGCGACGTGACTTTTGTGGCGGTGTCGCGCGCGCCCTTGTCCAGCATCGCGCGTTTCCGCCAGCGCATGGGCTGGCAGTTCAAATGGGTGTCTTCGGCCGAAAGCGACTTCAATTTCGATTTCGACGTCAGCTTCACGCCGGAGGACATGGCGACCGGCGAGGTCTATTACAACTATATGCGGCAAGCCTTCGCCCACCCGGACACGCCCGGCGTCAGCGTGTTCTACAAGGACGACGCGGGCGAGGTCTACCACACCTACTCGACCTATGGGCGCGGCGTCGAAGTCATGATGCACACCTATAACTTCCTGGACCTCACGCCCAAGGGCCGCGACGAGGGCGCCGGCATCATGCACTGGGTGCGCCACCACGACCGCTACGAGCAGGCGCCCGCCGCCGCAACGGCCGCCTCCTGCTGCCAGGCGCACGCCTGACACGCGCGGCCGGAACGGGCGGATACATCATGTCGAACTATTGGCCATGGCTGGCGGTGGCGGGCGTCGGCGCCCTGCACGGGCTGAACCCCGCCAGCGGCTGGATGTTCGCCGCCGCCTTGGGCGTCCGTACGCGCGACCGGGCGCAGGCGCTGCGGGCCCTGCTGCCCATCGCCGCAGGTCACGCCGCTTCGGTCGCGCTGGTGGCCGCCGTGGTGCCGCTGGGGATGGCGATGGACCGCGTCGTCGCATGGTCGCTGGCGGGCGTGCTGCTGGCCGCCGTCGCGCTGTGCCGCTGTTTGGGCCGCAAGTCAGGGACGGCATGGAAGCCGTCTGGCCGAGCCGGCCTGGCGCTCTGGTCCTTCATGATGTCCACCGTGCACGGCGCAGGACTGATGCTGGTGCCGGCGCTGGTCCCGCTGTGCATGGGAGACGGGCCGGCCCGCGAGATCACCGCCTCGGGCTCTCTTACGCTGGCGCTGGCGGCCGTGGCGGTCCATATGTCGGCCATGCTGGCCGTCACCGGCGTGATCGCGTCCGCAGTCTGCCGCATCTTCAATGGAGGGCTGAGTACCCGGTTGAGCGGCAGCGGCTACCACGAGAATCTGGAGTAATACATTCTGCTTGCGAAATGTAGCGCCATCGTTCCGACGAATTGAGTAATCTGCAGATGAGACTACTATTCCCGGGCGGAAGATGGATCACCAGCAGACACAGCAGGCAGATGCCACGCCGGACGATGTGGCGGGCGATGATGGCGCGCGGCCGCGCGCGGAGCGGCTCAAAACTGTCGGCCTGTGGTGCGCCATGCTGACCGTATCGCTGGCCCTGTTCGCTAGCGGCCTGACGTTCTGGCGCAGCCTGCAAGCTGACAAGGCGATCTCGCTGGTGGCCAGGTCGGCCATGCAAAAAGCGCCTGCCTCCGTCCCGATGCCGCTTGGCGGCGCAGTACCTGGACCCACGGCGTCCGCTGGCAAGCCAGCGGTGGCTACGGCGCCAGTCATGCCGCGAGCAGGTGTGGCTGCCGCTGCGCCTGTTGCTGCCGCTGCACCGCCTGTCGTTGAGCCGCCTGCTGTAGCTGGTGCTGCTGGTTCTGGTGCTGTAGTTGGTGCTGCTGATGCTGGTGGTGCTGGTGCTGGTGCCGTAGCTGGTGCTGCTGCGCCCGCCGGCAGCGCTGCGCTTGTCGGCCCGGCATCGGAGCATGCCGGTGCAGCACCGCTGGCGGCTGCGCCCGGCCCGGTCACCCAGGCGGCCTTGAGCGGTGGCGCCTTGTCCAGCGCTGCGCCGAAAGCGCGGGTCCGGCCGCCAGTGCTCAAGACGGGGAGCAAGATGGCGCAGCGGACCAGGCGGGTTCCTGCACGGATGAAAGCGCTGGCGCAAGTCAAACTGAAGTCGGAAGGGCGTACGCCCAGTCGCAAGCTGGCCGCGCTCAGCGTCCAGCAGCGCTTGAACTTATGCAAGGAGAAGGCGGGCGAAGCGGCCGCCGCCTGTTTCGCGCGTGCCTGCCGCAGTTATGCCCGCCATGCCTACATCTGCATCAACGACGAGCCGGTACGGCGGCACCGCTAGCGGGCAAGCTCAGCGCGCCGCCTCGGCCGCCGTGACATCCTGCAGCGCCACCACCAGGTCCGTTACGGCCAGCATCGGTTTATGCGGGAAGCCGTCCTCCAGCGCGACCAGTTGCCGGCCGGACGGCTGATCCGGCGTGGCGGGCAGGAAGGCGAAGTGCGGGAAGGCGGCTTGGCCGTGCCGGGCGATCTCCTGCAGCATGCGCGGCGCGGCGCGCAGCAGGCCGTTGCGCACATGGCGCTGGCGGGCATCGCTGCGTTCCTTGAGCAGCGCGTCCAGACGCTCCACCTCCTTGCGCAGCAGCGCGGCCTCGGCGTGGCCGCGCGCCAGTTCCTCGTCGCTGAAGACCACCTCCCACTGCGTCAGCTTGAGCTGGCCGAGCTTGTGCAGCGCCTGCCGCTTCAGGTCGATTTCGAGCGCCTCCAGGCGGGTGCGATGGGCGTCCAGGTCCTGCGCTGCGCTGGTGTCGCCGCCGGCGCGCAGCCACTTGTCGCCGAAGTCGAAGACCAGGCCGTCGAAATAGAAGTACACCGGCAGCGGCTGCGGTCCGGCGCTGGCCAGTATCTGCGGCGCGGTCATGCTCCAGCGGAGGGCGAGTTCGGCCAGGGTGAGGGTGGGGGCGTCGTGTTGGGACATGGTTTTCTCGGAGAGCAGAATGGTACAGCGCGCAGTATATGGCCATTTGCGCCGATGGTGCGAGCCGGTGGCGGTGTGGTAGAGTCCTGCTCGTCCTTGCGCACACCCCAAACAGTAGAGAATATGAAGATGCAGAACACGCCGCGCGTCGAGCCCACCTTCGGCGGCGAAGTGCCGGCGACTCCGGCTCCTGAAACCGTCGAAACCGCTTGGCCCGATGCCGGGGAGGCCATCATCGAGCCGCAACTGGCGCCGCCCGCCGGAGCCGTGGCAGCCGATGGGTCCGCCACGGCCGGCGCGTCCGGTTTGCCCGCCGCCTCGCCCGTCAAGCGGCCGCTGCCGCTGAAGACCATGGCGGTAGGCGGCGTGCTCGCCGCCGGCCTGGCTGGCGCGATAGCATGGATCGGCACTTCTGCCGAGGCGCAGCGCCACCGGCCGCCGGAGCCGAAGGCCTTGGCCGCGCCGCCCGGCATGAGCGCGAAAGCGCTGCCCGCGTTCGATGCGCACACGATAGCCGCGCCGCCGGCGGTGCAGTCGGCCATGCAGCCGCCGTCCGAGCCGCAAGTCGCCGCGATGCCGCCTGCGCTGCCTCCGGCCGCCACAACGGCAGTAGCAGTTGCCGCACCCGCCTCAGTCTTGGCATCCGGTGCAGCGCCGGCTGCCGCCGCCTTGGCACCGGCAGCAGCGTCCGGTGCCAAAGCCGCTGCCTTGGCACAGGCAGCAGCGCCCGCTGCCAAAGCCGCCTCCTTGGTACCGGCAGTAGCGCCCGCTGCCACCGTCGGCGCCTTGTCACCCGCAGCAGCGCCGGCTGCCACCGCCACCGCCGGCATTGCCGCGCTTGCCGCGCCGGCGGCCGTGTCCGGTGCTGCGGCAGCCGTCGCCCCGTCGTCCGTTGCCATGCCGCCGGCGCGGGCGCAGACGCCAGTGGCTGCGCGCAGGGTCGCCCCGCTGATGCTTGCCGCAGCGGCGCCCGCTGTTGCCAAATCGCCGGCCGCCGTGCGGCATGGCGCGCCTAAGGCGACCGTCAAGAAGGCAGGCAAAACGGCGAAGGCGGCGAAACCGGCCAAGGCCAGCGCTGTGCGCGAATCGGGCAAGCAGGCCGCAACCAAGCCGGCACGCAAAGTGGCGACACCCGCCAAGCCGCGCTGCGACGCGCGCATGCGCAACACCACGCGCTGCCGTACTGCTGCCAGACCCTGAAGTTACTGCCTTGCTTTCCCGACGTAATCGCGGGACGGGAGCGTATTAGCGGGGCGCGCGCTTGGCCAGCCTGCGGCTCTCCAGCCAGTCCGCGCCACCGGCCTCCAGCGCAGCGGCGATGACGTCCGGCGCCAGGCTATAGACCGTGGCCCAGGTGGCGCGGCCGTCGCCCGTGTTGGCTGGAAAGCTGCTGGACTCGATCGGCCAGTGATATTTGCGTTTCAAGATCTTGACGATGGCAGCCAGCGAGACGCGGCCTTGCAGCGGCTCTGCGCCGGTCTGGTCGGCATTCGACAGCAGCACCGCCAGCACGGCCGCGCGGCCACTGAGCGGGCCGGGGAATTTCGGAGTTTTGTTGGGAACTTTGCTTGCCATCGCAGCATTGTAGCCGGATGAGTTCTTTATGGACGGTAGATCGCAACGCCGGCCTTGGACGCGGCCTTTCGCATCGCCATGTCCAGCGTCGCAATCGGTAACTTCAATCTGCTCGCCAGCTCAAGGTACTGCGCATCGTAAGCTGAAATGCGAAATTTTCTGGAAGCTGCGGCTACTGCTTGTTGACTACTTTGAGGGCGAACGGTATCCACGTCTATCGGCATACGCCTTATTTGGCGCATAAAGGCGTCAGAGGTCGCGGCGGTGAGTTGACCGCAGTCTTCAGCGCAGCGTAACACTTGAGTACTTTCGGTATACCAAAGTGACGGGACGGTTGCTCTGTTTTCCACCATCGCTTCGAGGATAGAGTCGGCGTAAGCGCGATCGGAAACAGTTCCGTCGAAAAGTACCCAACGCATACTGACGGACGCATCCAATATGAAGCCGCGTGTCATTCGTAGCGGCCCTGGACCCGCATTCGCCTAAACGGCTCCTCGTCGATGCTGCCGGTACGCAGGGCTTTGATCGCCGATATTGCTTCAATAGTCTGCTTTTTGTTGAACTCCGGGCTTGCCACTATTTCGGCGACAGCTCGGCCTGCGTCAGTGAGCATGACTCTTTCGCCACGTTTCGCCTGCTCGATCAGCATGGCTAGACTGGTACTTGCTTCGGAAATTGCGTAGCTATGCATGGCCGTTCCTATCGCTTGCTGATACCGCTATTCCAGGATAGTTGATGCGGGACGAGTGAGGCAGGTTAAACACAGTGTTGCGCAGCACCGCGCAGGAAGCCGTCGGCCAAGTCCTGGCTCAGCGCCACCATGGCCAGTTCCGGGTTCCATGAGCCGGCGGCCGGCCACAGCGCGCCGCCGGTGATGTAGACGTTGTCCACGCCGTGCGGCCTGTAGTCCAGGCCGACCGGGCCTTCCTGCTGCTCGCCTATCCACAGCGCCGAACCCTCGTGCACCAGCCCCGGCCGGCGCCGCTGCGCCTCGGCGGGGCGCGTGGGATCCCACGCCTGCTCTTCCTCGTGCCAGTACTCGACCGCCGCGCCGCCGGCCAGCGCCAGTTCCAGCAGCTGGAAGGCGGCCTCGTCCATCGTGTCCCAGGTGGCGCGGTCGGCCGCGTTGGGCTGCACCTCGGGCGTGCCGTCGCGGCGCAGGCGGTTTTCACCGTTGCGGTAGTCCAGCTCGCCTAGCACGGCGCAGGCGAACACCACGTGCTCGGCCGACGACGCCAGCTGCGCCGGCCCGATGCTGGCCAGCGCGTCCGGCAGGTGGCGCAGCGCGCGCGCGGCGTTGCGCTCGGGCGCGCGGTCCGACAGCGCCGTCAGTTGCACGTGGTATTGCATGCCGCTTTGTTTGTTCTTGCCCGCCAGGTACAGGGCCGCCATCTCCAGCTCGCCCAGCGTGGCTGCGAATGGATAGGCCGCTCGCGGCGCCCGCGCGGTCAATGTGCTGATGAAGTGGCCGGTGTAGCGCTGGCCGATCTGCTCTTGCTCCGGGAAGGCGTCCATCAGCAGCGCGGCGGCGGGCACGGCGTCCATCGCCAGGATGACTTGCGCGTCGCCCACTTCGAGCCGGCCGCGCCCGGTATCCAGCGCGGTCACCTTGCCGTCCAGCCGGTGCAGGCGCCGCACCGCGCAGCCGGTGGCGATGCGCAGCGGCGTGCCCCGGCCTTGCTGCGCCAGTGCCTGCTGCTGCCGGACCAGGGCCTGCAGCGGAGCCGGCGCGGAGCAGGGCGCCAAGCTATGCGTCAGGCGGAATTCCAGGTCGAATTCCAGCCCGTCCGCCAGCCCATTCGCCCGTCTATTCGCCAGTCCGTGCGCCGGTCTCGTCAGCGCCAGCGGCGCGGCCATGCTGCGCGTGGCGCTCTCGACCTGCCCCAGGTTGTCGGCCAGCATTTCCTGCAGCCCCTCCTGCAGCGCGCCATACGCCGGCGCACCGCGGGGGGCCAAGATGCAGTCGGCCCGCACCACGTTCAGCAGTTGTTCGGCGGAGGCGAAATTGGCTTGCGCGGCGAGGATGGTCTGCGGCGGCCAGTGCGCCATTTCGTCCGAGGTGGGGCGCGGACACCAGACGCTGGCGCCGTCCCCGGCGCGCACCGCGCCAGGCGCCGCGCCGCCGTCCAGCAGCAAAATGGCGGCGTGCGGGCGCTGCCTGAGCATGCGCTCGGCGAACGCCAGCGCGCAGCTGCCGCCGCCGGCCACGATGTAGTCAAAGCGCAGCGCACTGCGGGCCTGCTGCCATTGCGCCTCGGTCAGGCAATACACCTGGTCGAGCACCGGCGGCACGCGCGGATCCTGCTGTCCGCTTAACGCATGGCTCATCCCCGTCTCCAGCTTGATAGATAAGTCCAGCTATTCTGCACTGTTTTTTCATTAATATTGTCACCAATACTCACCAAGCCAGAATAGGGGGAATTGGGCAGAAGGGCCCGTTTGACGATATCATGGTGGATTCTGCAAGCTGGAGGCGCCATGAAGTTGGCACTGGTTACGTTTTACCTGTTATCGATCTTTCACATCCACTTCCGGGGCAAGGTGCGCCTGCCCTTCATGCGCCAGTTGTTCGACCATTCGTCGTTCATGGCGCCGATCAACCTGTTCATGCACGTGTTCTCCAAGGTGCCGTCCAAGCCCTACCTGGCGCTGGACCAGTTCAAGGAGCTCGAGCCGCTGCAGCAGAACTGGCAGATCATCCGCGCCGAGGCGGAGAACCTGCTGGCGCTGAAAAAGATCAAGGCCGCCGAGCAGAACAACGACGCCGGCTTCAATTCCTTCTTCAAGAACGGCTGGAAGCGCTTCTACCTGAAGTGGTACGACGCCAGCCACCCGTCGGCCGAGCAGCTGTGCCCGCAGACTTACGCGCTGCTCAAATCGATTCCCTCGGTCAAGGCCGCGATGTTCGCCGAGCTGCCGCCGGGCGGCAAGCTGAACCCGCACCGCGACCCCTTCGCCGGTTCGCTGCGCTACCACCTGGGCCTGGCCACGCCGAACGACGACCGCTGCTTCATCGACGTGGACGGCGAGCGCCACAGCTGGCGCGACGGCCAGCCGGTAATGTTCGACGAAACCTTCATCCACTGGGCCATCAACGGCAGCGAGAGCGACCGCATCATCCTGTTCTGCGACATCGAGCGCCCGATGCGCTACCGCTGGGCGCAGGCGGTCAACCGCTGGCTGGGCCGCACCATGATGACGGCGGCCGCCTCGCCCAACGAGACCGGCGACCAGACCGGCATGGTGAGCAAGCTGTTCAAGGTGTCCTTCGTGGCCGGCCAGTACCGCCGCCGCTACAAGGCCTGGAACAAGACCGCCTACAAGCTGACCAAGGTCGGCCTGATCGCCGGCGTCGCCGCCGCCATCATCTTCCTGTGACCGGGCGCTGCGCCGCCTCCTCGGGCGTGAGCAGCCACACGTTCAGGATCAGGCCGTCGGCGTCCTCCTGGTAGTTCACCACCAGGTCGCGCCCGCGCAGGCTGGCCGGCATCTCGATGGTGTTGTCCTGGTTGAAGATGCGCGCGGCCGGCGACAAGGTGCGCGTCTTGCCGTCGATGATGATGGCCGGGTGCCAGGCCGGCGTCATCGTGCCGCGCTTGGTGCCGGGCGGGAAGGGCCTGCCGTCGGCCAGCGCAGTCAGCGGGGCCAGTAGCGGGGCCAGTAGTAGAAGCGGCAATATCGGGGCCAGCCTGCGTCGTGTCCACATGGCGGAATTCCGGTGGGGAAAACCCCAGCTTACCCTATCGTCGCCAGCATGGCGACCACCGCCAGCGCCATCAGGCCGGTGCACAGCCAGCCCAGCGCTTTGAGCACGCCCGCCACCGCCAGTTCGCCCATCACCTTGCGCCTTCCCGCCAGCAGCATCATCACCGCCATCACCGGCACCGCGATCACGCCGTTGATGACGGCGCTCCAGTACAGCGCCTTGATCGGATCGACCTCGACCCAGCCGATGGCCACGCCGGCCAGCGTGGCTGCGGCGATGATGCCGTAGAACTTGCGCGCCGCCGACGGCGCCGCCTCCAGGCTGCTTTTCCAGCCCAAGGCCCCTGCCACCGCGTAGGCGGCCGAACCGGCCAGCACCGGGATCGCCAGCAGGCCGGTGCCGATGATGCCCACGCTAAACAGCAGGAAGGCGAACTCGCCGGCCACCGGCCGCAGCGCCGACGCCGCCTGCGCCGAGGAGGTGATCTCGCGCACGCCGTGCGCGTGCAGGGTGACCGCCGTGGTCAGGATGATGCAGAAAGCCACCAGGTTGGAAAAGCCCATGCCCACCAGCGTGTCGAGCTTGATGCGCCGGAGCTGCGTGCCGGCCTGTTGCGGGGCGCGCTTGAGCGGTTGCGCGTCCGGGTCGGCGCGCAGCTCTTCGACCTCCTGCGACGATTGCCAGAAGAAAAGGTAGGGGCTGACGGTGGTGCCGAACACGGCCACGATGGTGGTCAGGTAGTCGCGGTTCCATCTCACGCGCGGCAGCACGGTAGCGCGCAGCACCTCGCCCCACGGCACCCGCACCACCAGCAAGGTCGCCACATAGGCCAGCAGCGCCAGGGTCAGCCATTTGAGCAAGGTGACGTAGCGGGTGTAGGGCACGAAGATCTGCAGCAGCAGCGACAGCAGGCCGAAGCCGGCGGCGTACAGCGGCGCCGGGCCGCCGGCCAGCAGCCGCAGCGCCTGGCCCATGGCGGCCACGTCGGCCGCGATATTGATGGTGTTGGCCACCAGCAGCAGGCCCACCACGGCGTACAGCAGCGCCGCCGGGCAGTGCAGCCGGATGTTGCTGGCCAGGCCGTGGCCGGTCACCCGGCCCATGCGCGCGCTCACCATTTGGATGCCCACCATCAGCGGATAGGTCAGCAGCATGCTCCACAGCAGGCCGAAGCCGAACTGCGCGCCGGCCTGGGAATAGGTGGCGATGCCGCTAGGGTCGTCGTCGGCCGCGCCGGTCACCAGGCCGGGGCCGAGCTTGGCCAGCCAGGACGCGTCGGCCTTGCCGTCGGCGCCGGTGTCCGGTGGCGGATCTTGCTTCAGCAGGGAGGAATCGGGCGCGTTCATGAGGCTATACTAAATTGCCGCGCCGGGGACTTCGGTACGGCAACGCACTAGACCGCTTATATCGCGCAGGGATGCCAAGCCTATCGTCGTCTGCGGCGTTGTCCGGCTGTTTTCGCCGTTCCTCGGAGGCAACGCCATCCGGGCATGGGCGCGGCGATGGGTAGCGGCCGCTAGCGCAGCGCGCCGGAAGCGATGCCCAGGCTGGAGAACCAGAACGCGCCTTCGGCCACCGCGTCCAGTTCCCAGCCGTCCAGCGGCGCCTCCGGCGGCAGCGTGAACACCAGCCGCATGCTGGCGCTCTGGCCCGGCGCCAGGGTGGCCGGCAGCGGGTGGCGTTCGCGGCATTCCAGGAAGCCGTCGCTGTCGGGCACGCCGCGCCGCAAGGCCAGCGTCACGTAGCCGGCGCGCGCGGGGCGGTTGGAGAACAGCGTCGCGCCCGTATTCTCGAGCACCGCCTCGACGGTGGCCTGGCGCCGCTCCTCATCGATGCCGCCGGCCGTCACCGCGATGCGGGCGGCCGTCGCGCAGTCCATCCGGGTGCAGGGCGGGTATTGCATCTCCGCCAGCGAGGGCTTGCGCGCCGTGACATTGTTCGAACCGACGATGGGCGCGCCGAAATTCTGCAGCGGCTGGGCCAGTTGCGGCGCGGTGAAATAGCCGTTCACGCCCACATAGCGCTGGATCTCGACGAAGCCGGCGCGTTCCAGCAGCGCATCCAGGTATTCGATCGAGAAGGGATTCTCCAGCGTGCCGTAATGCGCCATTTCCGCCATCAGGCCCGCCTCCAGCTCCTTGAAGTCCGGATGCCAGGCGGCTTCGACCACGCCGACCACGCCGCCCGGTTTCAGGTAGCGGAAGCTCTTCTCCATGGCCGCGTGCTCGTCGTGGATATGGTGCAGGGAATCGAAGTACAGCACCGCGTCGAAAACGCCGTCCTCGAGGGCGATGTCTTCCAGCGTGGTGGTGTGGAAACGCACGTCGGGCGGGGAGGGCTGGCGGTAGTGGGGGGCCAGGCCGGCGGTGCGCTCGACGGCCACGTCCACCATGTCGGCCGCCGGTTCCAGCGCGTCCACCGAAAAGCCCAGCATCAGCAGGATCTCGGTAATCCAGCCGGGGCCGCTGCCGATTTCAAGGATGCGGCCGCGCGGCGCCACGTCCATCGCCTGCAGGATGTTGAGCACATCGTACATCAGGCGGTAGTATTGCTGGTTGTGCTGGCGCTGGTCGAAGGGCTTGGAGTACAGCCACCACTTGTCGCCGTCGTCCTCCAGGATGGCCACGTAGGCCGCCGCCGCCTCGACCGCCTTCTTGTAGGCGAAGGGGTTGTCGGACAGGAAGCGGCGGTGCCGCAGCGCGGGCAGTTCAGGCAGGGGCGGGCGGGCAGGCGCCGGCGCTGCGGCTGCCGGTTCCGGCGCCGTCGGTTCTGCCGCCGCGGTGGTGCCGGCGGCGGGCGCGGAAGTCTTGAAGAAACTGGAAATCGTTTTGATCATGGGAGGCCGGGGCGGACTTGACGTGGAGAAGGCGGTAAGGCCGGGTAGGCGGGAATGCTACACTGCCGCCCGCGTTCGTGCAACGGCGCACGCAGCCGTACGCAGCCGTACGCTGCGTTGCTGGCTGCGCTTATTGCTGTGCTTGTTACTGTGCTTGTTACTATGTTTGTTGCCGTGCCTGTTACCGTGTTGCGCTGCCGTTCGCTATTGCGGATGGCGCTGCAGCCAGGCCTGCAGCTTGGCCCGGTACTCGTCCAGCGCGTCCTGGTACAGGGTGTCGACGCACCAGGTGCAGCCGCTGTGGCAGCAGTCGTCCGGTCCCGGCGGCTCCGGCGCCTCGGGGCGCGGATCCGCCGCGTCCGGATCGGCCGGCGCGGCCGGCTGCGCGGTTTCCATACTCATACTATTCCCCATCTATTCCCCATCGATCGCCAGCAAGGCCTGGTTGCGGCCCTTGTCCTTGGCGCGGTACATGGCCTGGTCGGCCAGTTGCACCAGCATTTCCGCCGTGTTGTCCTCGTCAGGCGTCAGCACCGCCACGCCGATGCTGATGGTGACGATGCCGAACGGCGAATCCTCGTGCGGGATGGCCAGCTTGGCCAACTCGGCGCAGATCTCGCGCGCCACGCCGAAAGCGTCGGCCGCGTTGGTGGCGGCCGCCAGCAGCGCGAACTCCTCGCCGCCGTAGCGCGCCGCGATGTCGCTGGTGCGCCGCCCGTGGATGGTGATCAGCTCGGCCACGGTGCGCAAGCAGGTGTCGCCGGCCAGGTGGCCGTAGCGGTCATTATATTTCTTGAAGTGGTCCACATCGAGCAGCGACAGCGCCACCGTCTGCCCGGTGCGCGCGGCGCGCCGCCATTCGGCCGCCAGCGCCGCGTCGAAGCCGCGCCGGTTGCTCACCCCGGTCAGGCCGTCGGTGGTGCTGAGCGCGGCCAGCTTGCGGTTCGATTCCTCCAGCTCGGCGGTGCGCGCCGTCACCAGCCCGGCCAGCTCGGCCTGGCGCCGCGTCAGGCGCCGGATGCGCCAGCGGTGGGTGGCCAGCAGGCCGCCCAGCACCAGCATGCCCAGCGCCGTGCGGAACCACCAGCGCTGCCAGAACGGCGGCGTGATGACGATGGTCAGCGTGGCCGGCTCGGCGTTCCACACGCCGCGGTGGTTGGCCGCGCGCACCCGGAAGGTATAGGTGCCGGGGTTCAAATTGGTGTAGCTGGCGTTGCGGTGCCCCGCGTCCGTCAGCACCCATTCGCGGTCGAAGCCGGCCAGCTGGTAGGCGTAGCGGTTCTGGCCCGGGTCGGTGTAGTGCAGCGCCGCGAACTCGATCGAGAACACCGAGGCCTGGGCCGACAGGGTCAGCACGCGCGGCGCGGTCACCGCGCCCTCCAGCTCGGCGCCCTCGCTGTGCTGGCCCTCGCCCAGCGAGCGGTTGAACACCGTGATGTCGGTGACGGCCACCTGCGGCGCCACGGTGTCGCTGCGCACCGCGCGCGGCGACACGGCCGTCATGCCGTGCACGCCGCCGAAGTACAGCGTGCCGTCGCTGCCGGCGGCCGAGGAATTGGTGGTGTAGCCGTCGGTCAGGCCGTCGGCCGGGCTGTAGCGGTCCACATTGCCGGTGGCCGGATCCAGCCGGTACAGGCCGGCGATCGTGCTGGCCCAGATCCTGCCGTCCCGGTCGCCCTGGATGGACAGCACCTTGCCCGAACCGACCGCCGCCGCGTAGGGCTGGACGTGCAGATTGTTGGCCGCGTCCACCGTCACCAGGTCCAGGCCCTTGGCGGTGCCGACCCAGAGCCGGCCCTGCGCGTCCTCGTACAGGCTGGACACGTTGTCGTCCGACAGGCCGGGGTTGCCGGCGCTGGCGGCGCTGTCGGGCGCGTGGCGCAGGTGGCGGAACTTGCCGCTGGCCGGGTCCAGCAGGTCCAGGCCGCCGCCGTTCCATTCCGAGCCGGCCCACACCCGCCCGGCGCGGTCCTCCAGCACCGTCGAGGTGCCGTTGACGCTGCGGGTGGCCGCGTCGGCCGGGTCGTTGTAATAGATGTGGTGGCTGCCGCGCGCGATGTCGTAGCGGATCAGGCTGTTGCCGGTGGCCAGCCACAGCAGGCCGCCCTTGCCGGGCGCGATGGCGTTGATATAGTCGCTGGCAGTGTTGCCGAAGCGGATCACCTTGAAGCGGCCGTCGGCATCGAGCCGGTTCAGGCCGTTGGCGGTGCCGGCCCACAGCGGCCCGCTCTTGCCCTTGCCGTCCCTGGCCACGTCCTGGTACAGGCTGTAGACGATGTCGTGGCTCAGGCTGCCTTCCTTGCCGCCTTCGCTGCGGTAGCTCTTCAGCACCGCGCCGCTGGCCGGGTCGTACAGGCTCAGGCCGAGGTTGGCCGCCAGCCAGACCTGGCCGTCCGGCGCCGCCGTCAGCGCCAGCAGCGCGTTGGTGCCCGGCAAGCCCTGGCGGTCGAGGCGGTAAGGCACGTGGCGGCGGAAGCCGCTGCTGCTCAGGTTGGCCAGCGCGATGCCGTCGGTGAAGGAGGCCACCCACAGCATGCCGCCGCGGTCCTGCAGCATGGCGCGCAGGTTGTTGCCGGGCAGCGAATAAGGATCGTCGGACTGGTGCTGGTACTGCTCGAAGCTGCGCTGGTCCGGGTTCCAGCGCAGCAGGCCGGCCGACAAGGTGGTGGCCCACAAGGTGTTGCTGCCGTCGATGAAGAAGCTGGTGATGCGGCTGGCCGGGCTGGACGGATGGCGGCGCGGCGCCCAGGGCTGGCGGCTGTCCCAGCTGGCCACGCCGGCCTCGGTGCCCAGCCACAAGGTGCCGTCGCGGTCGAACTGCATGGCGCGCACGATGTTGCCGCGGCTGTCGGGCCGCTCGTCGCTGTCGAGGCGGTAATGGCGGAAGGCGCTGGCGCCGGCCGGCAGGTGGTCGACCCCGCCCGGCCAAGTCGCCACCCACAGGCCGCCGGCCGCGTCCAGCGCCAGCGCGTTCAGGTCGTTGCTGCCCAGGCTGTCCGGCCTGGCCGGGTCGTGCACGTAGACGGTGAATTTGCCGCTGTCCGGGTCGAAGTGCTGCAGGCCGCCCCAGGTGCCCACCCACATGCCGTCCTTGCCGTCGGAAATGATGTTCTTGACGATCAGGCGGTTGGCCGGGCCGGCCGGCGGCGCGAACACGGTGAAATCGTTGCTGTCCGGGTTGTAGCGCGCCAGGCCGTTCGAAGTGCCGGCCCACAGGCGGCCGCGCTTGTCCTGGAAGATCGCCGCCACGCGGTCGTGCGGCAGGCTGCGCGGGTCGTTGCGGCGGTGCGCATACTTGACCGCCTGGTAGCCGTCGTAGCGGTACAGGCCGTTGCTATAGGTGCCGATCCAGACGAAGCCCTGGCGGTCCTGCAGCAGCGACAGCATCGACGGTTCGTCGTTGTCCAGCGGCCCCAGCTTCTTGAAGCGCAGCGAGGGCGGGGCGGCCTGGGCCAGGCTGGCGGCCAGCAACAGCGTTGCCAACACCCACAGACAGCCGGTGCGCAACAGGGCGGGGAGGCGGGAAAGAGAGGAAAGTGGGCTTGACATCATTGCCATTATACATTTCATTGCTGTAATAGAATTGGCCGATGTACCTTGTTTCCGTGTACAGTAGCGGAAATTTAGGGTATCGTGTAGGCCGCTGAATTTGTATCCATATCCGCGCGGGCGACCCCCGCCCTGCTGTCCTCCCGCCTCCCCTCGTGCCTGTCAGACATCGCCTCGGAGCGTAGAGTGCCTGAAGCAGCTAACATGCCGGATGGGTTTGCCCACGCCGCCGTTTGCGGAAATCTTTGCTGTAGTGCTGTTTACTGAAAAACTTATGTCCGACATCGAGAACACTCCCCTGCCAGAAGCCGAACCGGCGCCAGCCGTTGCTCCAGAGGCCGAGCAAGTCCGCTTTGCCGACTTCGGGCTGTCGCCCGACATTTTGCGCGCCTTGACCGCGCAAGGCTACGTCCACCCGACGCCTATCCAGGCCCAGGCCATCCCCGTGGTGCTGCAAGGGCGCGACGTGATGGGCGCGGCCCAGACCGGCACCGGCAAGACCGCCGGTTTTTCGCTGCCCATCATCCAGCTGCTGCTGGCGCACGCCAACAGCTCCATGTCGCCGGCGCGCCACCCGGTGCGCGCGCTGATCCTGACGCCGACCCGCGAACTGGCGGTGCAGGTGGCCGAGAACGTGGCCGCCTACTGCAAATTCACCCCGCTGCGCTCCTGCGTGGTGTTCGGCGGCATGGACATGAAGGGCCAGACCGTGGCCCTGAAGGCCGGCGTCGAGATCGTCATCGCCACCCCGGGCCGCCTGCTGGACCACATCGAGCAGAAGAACATTTCGCTCGGCCAGGTGCAGATGCTGGTCATGGACGAGGCCGACCGCATGCTCGACATGGGCTTCCTGCCCGACCTGCAGCGCATCATCAACCTGCTGCCCAAGCAGCGCCAGAACCTGATGTTCTCGGCCACCTTCTCGGGCGAGATCAAGAAGCTGGCCAACAGCTTCCTGAAGGACCCGCAGCTGATCGAAGTGGCGCGCAGCAACGCCACCGCCGAGCGCGTCACGCAGGTGGTGTACAAGGTCAGCGAAGAGCACAAGCGCGACGTGGTCGCCCACATCCTGCGCCAGCGCGAGCTCAAGCAGGTGATCGTGTTCTCCAACACCAAGATCGGCGCCTCGCGCCTGTCGCGCAGCCTGGAACAGGAAGGCATGAAAGCGACCGCCATCCACGGCGACAAGACGCAGCAGGAACGCATGGCCGCGCTCGAATCGTTCAAGAAGGGCGAGATCGACGTGCTGGTGGCAACCGACGTGGCCGCGCGCGGCCTCGACATTTCGGACCTGCCCTGCGTCATCAACTACGACCTGCCGTACAACGCGGAAGACTATGTGCACCGCATCGGCCGCACCGGCCGCGCCGGCGCCTCGGGCGACGCCATCTCGATCTACACCGAGAAGGATGAGCGCCTGCTGGTCGACATCGAAAAGCTGATCAAGCAGACCATCAAGCGCGGCGAGCTGGAAGGCTTCGCGCCCTCCGCCGCGCGCGGCGAACGCGACGACCGGCACGGCGAACGCCGTCACGGCAGCCGCCGTCCGGAAGGCGAGGCGCGCAGCGCCGGCGCCGACTCCAGCCGCAGCAGCGCCGACACCGTCCGCAGCAGCACCGGTCCCGGCACCGGCTACGCCGGCGCCCGTCCCGAGCGCAGCCGTTCCGGTTCCGGCCCGCTGCCGCGCCGCGAGAAGGTCGACCCCTGGTTCCTCAAGCCCTACGAACCCGCCAAGAGCACGGCGCCGGCCCCTGCGCCGCTGCCTTCGTCCAGCAAGCCGAAACAGAAAGTGGCAGCCTTGCTGGGTGGTTTGCGCAAGCTGTGAGCGCCTTGACGGCCGGCATACTGCAGCACCAGCGCATCGCCATCCTGCTGCCTTGCTATAACGAGGCGCTGACGGTGGCGGCCATCGTGCGCGACTTCAACACCTGCCTGCCGGGCGCGCCGGTGTACGTGTTCGACAACAACTCGAGCGACGACACCGTGGCCATCGCCAGGGCCGCCGGCGCCGTCGTGCGCAGCGTGGCCCAGCAAGGCAAGGGCAACGTGATCCGCCGCATGTTCGCCGACATCGAAGCCGACATCTACATCATGGTTGACGGCGACGACACCTACGACGCCAGCGTGGCGCCGCAGCTGGCCGCGCGCCTGGTGGCCGAGGGGCTGGACATGCTGGTCGGCACCCGCGTCACCGAGGAGCGGGAAGCCTACCGCTTCGGCCACCGTTTCGGCAACAAGCTGCTGACCGGCTGCGTGGCCGCCGTGTTCGGCAACGCCTTCACCGACATGCTGTCCGGCTACCGCGTGTTCTCGCGCCGTTACGCCAAGTCCTTCGCCGCGCACGCGGCCGGCTTCGAAACCGAGACCGAGCTGACCGTGCACGCGCTGGAACTGCGCATGCCGGTGGCCGAGGTGGAGACCGTCTATAAATCCCGTCCCGAAGGCTCGGTCAGCAAGCTGAGCACCTACCGCGACGGCACCCGCATCCTGTGGATGATCGTCAAGCTGTTCAAGAACGAAAAGCCGCTGCAGTTCTTCGGCGCCGCCGCCTTCGCCAGCGCGCTGCTGTCGGTGGTGCTGGCGCTGCCGCTGTTCGAGACCTATATGCGCACCGGCCTGGTGCCGCGCCTGCCGACGGCCGTGCTGTGCGTGGGATTGGGCTTGCTGGGCGTGCTGCTGCTGTCCTGCGGCCTGGTGCTCGACACGGTCACCAAGGGCCGCATCGAGCAGAAGCGCTTCGCCTACCTTCAGGTGCCGGCGCCGGCGCCGCGCAGCGCGCCGTAACCGGCCGGCGGCGTCATGCGCGCCGCCAGCCGCACCGAGCGGCGGTCCACCTGGCGCTGGAACACGGCGGCGGCAGCGAAGGTCGCCGCCCCGCCCAGCAGCAGCGCCGCGGCGCAAGCGAGGCCGTAGGAGACCGGCGCCAGCCCCGCGAACACCAGGCAGCCCACCGTCAGCAGCAGCGGGAAGTGCAGCAGATAGACGCTGAACGAGACCTTGCCCAGCCATAAGGCCAGCCCCCCTTCGAAGCCGCGCCGCAGCGGTGCGCACATCAGCACCCCGACAAAGATCAGCGCCGCGCCGAGCTGGCTCTGCCAGTGGAAGTCGCTGGCCGCCTGCATCAGCGTGAGCGGGCGCAGCGCGGCCAGCAGCAGGCTGGCGGCCTTGACGTCCTTGGCCACGCAGATGGCCAGGCCCAGCGCGGCCAGCGCGCCGCCCAGCCAGGCCAGGGTCCGGCCCCGGCCTTGGCCCTGGACCGCCGGCGCCAGCAGCGGCGCGCGCAGCTGGTACAGCAGGAAGCCCAGCATGAACAGCTGGTAGTGGCTGGTGCCGGCCGCCAGCGCCAGGGCGCCGAAGGGCAGCCAGAAGGCGCGGCCCGGCAGGCTGCGGCGCAGCAGCGCCAGGCCCAGCACCAGCAGCGAACCCCAGAACTCCACGTGCAGCGTCCACATCGGCGCGTTCAGCGCCTGGTCTATGGCCGCCGGCGCCAGCAGCGCCGGCCAGCCGGACCAGCCCTCGAACAGCGAGGAACCCACATAGCCGGTCAGCATGGAATTGAGCAGCACGTCGCGCGCGACGGCGGCCGCGCCCAGCGGATTGTGGCCCAGCGCCGCCAGCCAGCCGGACTGGGCCGTACCCTGCGCGGCCTGGTGTGCGTCCGGCAGCAACAGCAGCAGCGCCACGGCCAGCAGGCCGGCGGCCGCCACCGGCAGGAACAGGCGCAAGGTGCGCTTGGCCAGCAGGCGGGCCGCGCCGGCGGACGCGTACTGGAACGAGGGCGCCAGCACGAAGCCGCTCATGACGAAGAACAGGTAGACCGAGGAATAGCCGTCGAACAGCGCGAACAGCGGCGAGCGGCTCAGCGCGGCCTCGGCCTCGAAATGCGCGCTGCCGGGCACGCGCGCGAGCACGGGCAGGAAGGCGGCGCAATAGTGCAGCAGCAGCACCTGGCAGGCCGCGACGCCGCGCAAGCCCTCGATGAAGGGGAAGCGCTGCGCGGAGGCAGGGGCGAGTGTCGATTGCATGGGCGTCTCAGGGTTCGATGGAAAGATGCTGCAGGCCGATGCCGATCAGGCGCTCGTCGTTGCCGCCGCCCTGCGAGCGCGGCGTCACCGGTTGCGGCGGCGCCAGCTCGATCAGCCCGAGCGGCGTGCCGGCCGGGTCGATGCGCAGGCGGTAGGTCTGCGCGCCCGGCTGCAGCGGCACGCTGAGCTGCTGCGCGCCGGCGCGCACGGCCAGCGGCTGGCCGGCGTTGGGGCCGTAGGGCGCCACCGTCAGCACCAGCGTGAAAGGCTGGCGCAGCGGCTCGGCCAGTTCGATCTGCACCGCGGGGTGCAGCCTGGCGTCGGACCAGCGGCCCCACGGCTCGGGGCCGGACACGCCGCGCACGTCGGCCACGAAGTCCGGCCACGCGGCCTGCGCAAAGTGGATGCCTGCTGCCAGAACCTCGGGGGTGTTGAGCGTGCCGGCGGCGTTGCCGTAGGCTGTCTGCAGCAGCTGCCGCGCGCTCATGCCGGCCAGCTTGGCCGGCGCGTTGGCCGGCGGCGGCAGCCGGAAGAACACGATGCGGCCGTCGGCCCGGCTCAGCGCGGGCGGCGCGCCGGTCGCGGCGGAAAGGCTGGCCACGATGGCCGCGCCGTTGTCGGCATAGCCGCCGCGGTCGACGTAGACGCCGCTGTAGCCGAGCCGGCCGAGCACGGGCAGCTGGCGTTCGATGGGCAGCCTGGACAGGGTGCGGAACAGGGTGTCGCCCTCGCGCCCGCGCATGCCGGCGTAGCTCCAGCGCAGCGCGCGCGAGTGCAGGAAGCCCTTCACCTGGTCGTAAGCCGACATCTTCAACAGCGGCTCGGCCTCGGGGAAGCGCATATAGGGCAGCTGGTAGACGGCGGCGCCGGCTGGCAGCGCCGCTTCGATGGCGCCGATGAAGGCCCGGTCCTGGCTCACTTCCTGCGCCAGCGCGGCGCGGAAGGGCCGCGAGGTGTAGCCGCTCTGGTCCCACAAGCCGAACACGATGAGCGCGCCGCACAGGGCGCCGGCAGGCGGCAGCCAGCGCCGGCCGGCGCGCCCCTGCATCCAGCCCTGCAGCATCAGCATCAGGCCCAGCAGGGAAGCGAAGGCGATGTAGACGCTGATGCGGTTCCAGCCCCGGACCCAGTCCGAGACCAGGATGGTGAACAGGGAGCCGAAGCCGCCGATGATGCCGAACAGGAACAGCACCGTCGTGATCAGCGCGAGCAGCTTGAGGCGGGCCTCGTGGCGCCGTCCCGCCATCGCCGACAGGGTCACGCCCATCAGGGCCAGGAAGCCGGCGGCGCCCACGGCGCCCAGCGAGGCCGTGTTGTTCTCGTTGACCAGGGGCATGCTGTCGCGGTAGCGCTCGTGCATGGCGCGCAGGGTGGTGCTGCGGTGGCCGTCGCGCGGCAGCAGCAGTTGTATGGGCTTGAAGCCGAAGATTTCACCGTTGGCGATGGGACGGCTGCTTACCTCGGGATTGGGTGCATGGTCCAGCTTGTAGGCCAGGTTGGGCGCCACATTGAGCAGCACGCCCAGCGCCACGCAGCCGGACGCGAGCGCGGCCGCCCCGGCGGGGCGCCAGTCGCCGCGCAGGGCGCCGGCCAGGGCCACCGTGCCGAACAGCAGCACGCCGAACAGGGCGAAATAGACGCCGAAGCTGCTGATCGCGACCAGGCCGGCGCCGGCCAGCAGCCTGGCGCGCGGCTGGCTGAACAGCTTGCCTTCGAACAGGCGGCCGTCCGCCATGCGCAGCGCGCAGTGGAAGAACAGCGGCACCACGAAGTACCAGGTGTAGAACAGGTGCGCGATGCGCTCGAAATGGAAGGGCAGGAAGGCGAACAGCACGGCGCCGGCCAGCGCGTAGGGGCGCTCCAGGCTGGCCGCGCGCAGCACCACGAAGGCGCTGGCGAAGCTCGCGCCGAAGCCGGCCAGGAAGTACAGATTGTAGATGGCTTGCCAGTCGCCGTTGAACAGGCCGATCAGCTTGAACACCAGCAGGTTGCCGGCGTCCGAACCGGGGTAGTCGTGGAAGTCGGAGCCGAAGGGGAAGCCGCTGCGGCCGTTGCTCAGCACCCAGCCCTCGGTCACGCGCTTGATCTGCCAGGCGTGGCCCAGGCCGTCGCCGGTGTACCAGTAGGGCGTGCCCAGGTCGGGGATCAGGCCGTGCGGCCAGCCGCTGGTGAGCACGCTGGCCAGCAGGACGCAGAACAGCGCGCCCGGCAGCCACCAGCGCCACTCGCGGCGCGCCACGGCGCCCAGTGGAAGCTGGCCTTGCGATTGGCCTTGAAGCTGGCCTTGCAGCCGGTCTTGCGGCAGGTCTGCAAGCCCGCCTTTATTTTGCTGCGCTGTCATTGTTGGCATTGCTGTCCTGCAGTTCGATGGCGAATTTGACCAGGCCTATGCCCAGCTTGCGTTCGTCGGCGCCCGCGTTGAGTTCGCGCGGCGACACCGGCTGCGGCGGCACCAGCACGATGCTGCGCGCGCTGTCCTGGCCCAGGTCGACCGGCAGGCGGTAGCTTTGCGCGCCCGGCAGCAAGGTCACGCTGTGCTGCTGCTTGCCTATCCTGACGATCATGGCTTTGCCGGTGTTCGGGCCGAAGGGCTGCACGGTCAGCACCAGCGTGAAGCGCTTGGTGAGCGGTTCGATGAAGTCCAGTTCCACCCAAGGGTGCTGGCCCGCGTCCGACCAGCGGCCCCACGGTTCCACGCCCGACAGGCCGCGCACGCCGGCCACGAAGGGCGGCAGGATCTCGTGCGAGAACTCGGCGCCCGCGGCCAGCGAGCGCGCGTCCAGCTGGCCGCCGTACGCCGCGCGCACGATGTCGCGCGCGCTCTTGCCTTCCAGCGCCAGCGGCGCCGGGCCCGGCGGCAGCTTGAAGAACACCACTTGGCCGTCGGCCCGGGTCGCCACCGGCGCGCCGGCCAGCGCGGTCAGGCCGGCCACCAGGGCGTTGCCGTTGTCGGCGTAGCCGCCGCGGTCCAGGTACACGCCGCTAAAGCCCAGCTTGCGGATGATGTCCACCTGGCGCTCCACCGGCTGCGTCGCCAGGCTGCGGAAGAACAGGTCGCCTTCGCGTCCCTTCATGCCCGCATAGCTCCACTTCAAGTCCTTCGAATGCAGATAGCCTTTCATCAGGTCGTAGATGTCGACCTTGTGCTGCGGCGCCGTTTCCGGGAAGGCCATGTAGGGCAGCTGGTAGACCGCCGCGCCGCGCGGCAGCGCCGCTTCGATGGCGCCGACGAAGGCTTTCTCCTGCTTGATCTGCTCGGTGATCTGCGTCTGGCATGGCAGGCAGGCGCCGTTACCGCCCTGGTCCCACAGGCCGAACGCGCCCAGTAGCGCGCCGCCGGCCAGCGTGGCCGCCGCGTAGCGCGCACGCGCCACGCGCGCCAGCCCGCCCTGCAGCAGCAGCACCAGGCCCATCAGCGCACCGAAGCCGATGAACACGCTGATCCGGTTCCAGCCCCGGATCGAGGTCGAGATGGTCAGCGAGAACAGCGTGCCCAGGCCGCCTATCGTGCCGAACAGGAACAGCACCAGCACCGCCATGGCCACCAGCTGCAGGGTGCGCGCGTGGCGCCGTCCGGCCAGCGCCGACAGCGCGACGGCCAGCATGCCGAGGAAGCCGGCGCCGCCGGCCAGGCCCAGCGCGGCCGTGAAGTTCTCGTTCACCAGCGGCATCTTGGTGTGGTATTCCTCGGCCAGATGGTTCAGCTTGGCGTTGCGGTGGCCGTAGCGCGGCATCAGCATCTGGGTCAGCTTCAGGCCGAAGGTTTCGCTGTCGGCGGCCGGGCGCACCGCGACCTCGGGGTTGGGGCCGTGCAGCTGCTTGTAGACCAGGTGCGGGGCGACGTTGAGCAGCACGCCCAGCACCACCACGCAGCACGCGGCTGCGGCCGATTTGAAGGCGCGGCCGTCGCCCAGGCATGCGCCGGCGAAGGCCACGGTGCCCAGCACCAGCACGCCGAAGGCGGCGTAGTAGACGCCGAAGCTGGCCATGGCGACCAGGCCGGCGGCGGTCAGCAGCTTGGCCGGCAGCTTGCCGGTCCACAGCTGGCCGTCTGCGCTGCGCAGCGCGCAGTGGAAGAACAGCGGCGCCACGAAGTACCAGGTGTAGAACAGGTGGCCCATGCGGAACATGTGGAAGGGCAGGTAGGCGAACAGCACGGCGGCGGCGGCCGCCAGCGGGCGCTCAACGCGCGCCGCGCGCAGCACCAGGAAGGCGCTGACGAAGCTGGCCGCGTAACCGCCCAGGAAGTACAGGTTGAAGATGGCCTGCCACTCGCTGTTGAAGAAGCTGATCAGCTTGAACACCAGCAGGCTGCCGACGTCGGCGCCCGGGTAGTCGTGGAAGTCCGAGCCGAAGGGGAAGCCGCTGTGCGGGTTGGTCAGCACCCAGCCTTCGGCCACGCGCTTGATCAGCCAGGAGTGGCTCAGCACGTCGCCGGAGTAGCCGTAGGGGGCGGACAGCTGGGGGATCAGGCCCTGCGGCCAGCCGCTGACGAACAGGCTGGCCAGTAGGAAGCAGAACAGCGCGCCCGGTACCCACCAGCGCCATTCGGCGCGGGCGACCGCGCCCAGCGATTGCGGCGCCAGGGCTGGCGCGCCGGCGAATTCATGGTCGATTTTCATTTCATTTCCGTAGTTGTAATATTGGCCGGGCCGGGCGCGGCGCGCCGCGCCGCCCAGGCCAGCACCAGTTTGCTGATCGCGTAGCTGAGCGGCACCATGCACACGGCCACCGCCAGCGGCGCCAGCTTGTGCGGCACGCGCAGCCATTCGACCAGCAGGCCGAGCAGGGCGGCCGAGATAAGGTATTGCACCGCGTACACCACCGGGAAGGCCAGGAAGCCGGCCCAGGACAGCGGCACGCGGAATACCACCACCGCGTTGAACCAGTAGGAGAACACCACGCCGGCCGCGTAGGCCAGCAGATAGGCCAGCTGGTAGGGCAGGGCCAGCGCCAGCAGCAGGTAAAGCCCGTAGCTGAAGCCGGTGTTGATGGCGCCGCCGGCGCCAAAGCGCGCCCAGCGCGCCAGGACTGCCCGCCGGCCCACTCAGGCGCCCTGTTTCGGCTTGGCGCCCACCACGGCCGAGAACTGGTCGTAGTCGCGGATGTAGTCGGCCGCTTCGTAGTAGTCGGAGGTGAACACCAGCAGCACGGCGTCGTGCGAGTACTTGTACTGGATGCCCCAGGTCAGCGGCGGCAGGTAGATGCCCTGGTCGGGCGATTCGAGCAGCACTTCGCAGCGCGACTCGTTGTCGTCGACCACCACCGCGCAGCTGCCCTTGACGCAGATCAGGAACTGGTGGCATTTGTGGTGGGCGTGCTCGCCGCGCGTCTTCTCGGTGGGCACGTTGTAGACCAGGAAATAGCGCTTGGGCTCGAACGGGATTTCGCGCACGAATTCGCCCACCGACAGGTCGCCGCGCGGATCCTTGACGGCCTTGAAACGGTGCAGGGTCACGCCGCCCACACCCAGCGGCACGGTGGCCTGGACGGCCGGGAAGTCGGCTTGGCGGTGCCAGTGCGCGCGCTCGGCCTGGGCCAGGTGCTCGACGTAGCCGGTGATGCGGGCCGGCGAGCCGGACACGATAGCGTAGGGCGGCACGTCGTGGTTCACCACGGTGCCCGCCTCGACCACTGCGCCCAGGCCGACCTTGACGCCGGCGCAGATGGTGGCGCCGGCGCCGACCTTGCTCTGGCTGCCGAACACGGTATGGCCGCTGGCGTCGTCGGGCTGCTCCAGCGTCACGCCGGCGGCCAGGCGCGCGCCCGCCTCCAGGCGCACGCCCGACCAGACCTGGGTGAAGCCGGCCACGGCGCTGCCGGCGGCCAGTTCGGCGCCGGCGTACACCACCACGTAGTCGCCCAGCACGGCGCCGGCGTCGACCTGGGCGCCGTCGTGCACCACGGCGGAGGGGGAGGAGGAGGGAGAGCGCTGCATGTTAACCTCGGCTATAGGTGGAGAAGATGTGGCTGCTGCGCCCGACCCGGTAGCCGTGGTGGGCCCAGACCTTGAGCACGGCGCGGTTGGTGGCCTGCGTGGTCATGAAGGCAGTGCCGACGCCGGCCGCCTGGAAGCGGGCGCTCAGCGCGCCGATCAGCTTGACGTACCAGCCGCGGCGCGCCGGCGTCACCGCCGACAGCACCATGCGGCCCAGCTTCTGTCCGCCCAGCGCGGCCGGCGCGTTCACGTAGTTGCCGGTCAGGAAGGCGTCGGCCGGACCGTCGGCCGGCACGATCACCTCGTCGGCGTAGCCCTTCACGGAATTCTCGACGAAGACCGACAGGAAGTCGTCGGCCTGCTCGGCGCTGAAGAAGTCGTCGGCGTGGAAGCGGTCGTAATGGTTGACGGCCTGGGCGGCGGCCACGCGCAGCTCGGGGATGTCGTCCTGGGTGGCGCTGCGCACGGCGGCCGTGCCGCTGGCGTCGAAGCGCTGCAGGTCGTCGCGGAAGCAGGTCAGCCGAGTTTCGATCAGGCGGTAGCCGGCGCCGCTCATGCCGGCGATGGCGGCCGTGTCTTCGGACGGCACTTCGGCGAACAGGTAGAAGGCCGGCGCCAAGGTGGCCAGGTGGGCGCGCAGGCCGGCGAAGGCCGATTGCAGCGCCGCGAACGGCGTGCCGGCCGGCGCCGCCGTGTAGTCGATGCGGAAGGTGGCGGTGCCGAAGAAGTCGGTATCCCACGGCAGCGCGCGGTAGACGATCTGCACGCCGCCCTCGCCCTCGTAGGCCTGCGCCTTGCCTGCGGCGACGTCGGCCGCCAGCTCAGCTAGCCATTCCGGCGCCAGCAGTTCGGGCGTGCGGCTCAGGAAGCTGACCGGGGAATAGAAGCCGGTCTTGTCGGTGATGCTCAGGGTCATGGTCGGGCTCAAGCTGGTGCTCCGGATACGTGGGCCGGCCGCGCCGGGGCGGCTTGCGGCAGGCGGTGGTCGGGGATGTGGGTCAGGTGGGCGGCCACCACGGCCAGCGGGCGCTGCTTGCTGTTCTCGTAGCCGCGCCAGGCGTAAGTGCCCACCAGGCCCAGGCCGAGCAGGTTCAGGGTGCCGAACAGCAGCACCACCAGCATGGTGGCGGCGTAGCCGGGCACGGCGATGGCGCCGCTCAGGCGCGCGGCGGCCACCAGCAGGCCCAGGCCGATCGACAGCAGCGTGCCCACCGTGCCCATGCGGATCAGCATGCGGATCGGATAGTCGGTGAAGGCGAAGATGCTGTCCATCATGTAGTCGAGCTTCTTGCTGAAGGTCCAGGCCGACTTGCCCTCCTGGCGCACTTGGCGGTCGTAGGCGACCAGCTTGCGGCGGTAGCCCAGCCAGAAGATCAGCGCGATCAGCGAGGAGCGCGACTCTTCCAGCTGCAGCAGCTGGTCGCGGAACTGGCGGTTGCAGCCGAACACGTCCACGCCGCCCTCCGGCATGTCGTGCACCACCAGGCGGCGGTACAAGCCCCAGAACAGGCCCGAAGCCAGGCGCGAGCGCAGCGGGTCCTGGCGCGTGGTGCGGGTGCCGATGGCCACGTCGCACTCGTCGCGCTCGAGCGCGTTGAAAAACTCCACCACCAGCTCGGGCGGCTCCTGCAGGTCGGCCGCCATGACGGCGAAATACTCGCCGCGCGCCGCCTGCAGGCCGCTGCGGATGGCCGGGAAGGAGCCGAAGTTGCGCGAGTGCGCCAGCAGCTGGGCCGCGAAGGGCTGCGCCGGCAGCGCGTCGCGCAGCATGGCGTAGGACTGGTCGGGGCTGCCGTCGACGACGAACACCGCCTCCAGGCGGCCGTCCAGCGCCAGGTTCATGCCTTGCACGGCCGCCAGCAGGCGCGGAATCGATTCCTCGTTCTTGTAGACCGGAATGACGACCGAAAACTTCATGCCTGCCATCCGTTCACCGCGGCGATCACGGTGTCCACTTCGGCGTCCGTCATTTCCGGGTAGCACGGCAGCGTCAGGATTTCACGCGCCAGCGTCTCGGTGTTGGCCAGGCGCACGTCGGCGTAGCGCGCCGCCAGCACCGGCTGCGCGTAGTCGGGGATAGGGTAGTGCACGTCGGAGCCGATGGCGTTGGCCTTCAGGTGTTCGCGCAGCGCGTCGCGGTTCGGGCTGCGCACCACGTACAGGTGGGCCACCGAGGCGGCGCCGGCGTCGGCCGGGGTGCTGACCTGGGCGTGCGTGATGCCGGCGCGGTAGCGCGCGGCGATCTCGCGGCGGCGCGCATTGGCCGCGTCCAGCAGCGGCAGGAATTCGCTCAGGATGGCCGCCTGCAGCTCGTCCAGGCGGCTGTTGCGCGCGGCCGGCAGCTCCACCTTGTATTTCGCGGTCCAGCCGTACTGGCGCAGCATGCCCACAGTGGCCGCCACGTCGGCGCGCTTGGTGGCGACGGCGCCGCCGTCGCCCAGCGCGCCCAGGTTCTTGGTCGGGTAGAAGCTGAAGGTGGACGCATCGCCGAAGGTGCCGACGCGCTGGCCGTCCACCATGGCGCCGTGCGCCTGGGCGCAGTCTTCCAGCAGGGGCACGCCGCGCGCCGCGCACAGCGCCGCGATGGCCTTGATTTCCGGCAGCGCCAGGCCGTACAGGTGGGTCACCACCACCGCCTTGACGCCCGCGTCCAGCGCGCGCGTCACTTCGGCCAGGGTGGCGCAGCGGGTGTCGAGGTCGACGTCCATGAAGAAGGGCTCGGCGCCGGCCGCCAGCATGGCCAGCGTGGTGTACATGCCGGCGTTGGCCACGGTGGCCACGCGCTCGCCCGGCTGCACGCCCAGGGCCTTGAGCGCCAGTTCGAGCGCGTCGGTGCCGTTGGCCAGGCTGACGCAGTGCGCCGTGCCCAGCCAGGCCGCGAAGGCTTGCTCGAACTGCTTCACTTCCGGACCCAGCACCAGCCAGCCGCTGGCGATGACGCGGTCCACGGCCGCCTTGATCTGGGTCTGGTGCTGGGTCAAACGGGTCGAAAGGTTGTTGATCTGTAACATATTGGGTATCCGATTCATGTCTGGTTGCGTGCGGAAAGGCGCCGGCGCTGCGGCGGCCATCTTAACATTCCGTTTGTTCTATTGCTAATATTGGGCTGGCCTGCAGGGCGGCCGGGGCTGCCTCGGGCGCGGCCAGCGCGCTATACCAGCGCTGGCCGATGACGGCGTCGAGCAGCTGCTGCGCGCTCTGCTCCCAGTTCAGCCAGGGCATGCCGGCCGAGGCCGGCGCCGTGCCGGCGCGCAGCAGTTCCAGCCATTGCCGCAGGGCGGTGGCCAGCTGGGCCGGCTTGTCCGCCTCGAAGTAATGCGCGTGCGTGCCGCACACCTCGCGGAACACCGGGATCTCGCGCGCCAGGATGGGAATGCCGTGCTGGGCCGCCTCGATCAGCGGCAGGCCGAAGCCCTCGCCCTCGGACGCGGCCAGCAGGCCGCTGCAGCTCTGGTACAGCTTGAGCAGCATCTCGTCGGACACGCCGGCCAGCCAGAACAGGCGCTGCTCGCGTTCCGGGTGGGCGCGCAGGCGCTTGGCCACCTTCTCCACCATCCAGCCCTCCTTGCCGACGATGACGAGGTTGGCGTCCACGCCCTGTTCCCACAGGCGGTCGAAGGCCTCGAGCGCCTGGCCATGGCCCTTGCGCGGCTCCACCGTGCCCACCATCAGCACGCTGGGGCGGGCCGCCACGGCGGCGAACACGGTCTCGGCGTTGTCCGGCAGGCCGAAGCTCGGCTTGCTGGCGTCGATGTCGGCGCCGAGGTGGAAATAGCCCATCTTGAGCGGCGACTGGCGCAGGTTCTCGCGGCCGTTCTTCCACTCCGTCAGCTCGTCGGCCACGGCGCGCGAAATGCACACCACGCCGTCCGAGGAGTGGGTGATGGCCTCCAGGTACTCGCCGAAGTATTCCTTCGTGCCGAAGGGGAACCAGTGCGGATGCTGCATCGGCAGCACGTCGTAGATGACGAAATAGACTTGCGTGCCGCGCTCGCGCATCTGCTGCAGCAGGTCGCGGTTTTGCGCCGTGCCGTTGGTAAACAGGTCCAGGCCGAGGAAGATGTCGCCGTGGCGCGCCTCGATGGGAGCGTCCTCCAGCTGCAGGTGCTCGCCCGCGCCCACCATGTCCAGCGTGTAGCGGCGCGCGTAGCGGTAGGGGCGGTTGCCGCCGCAGCCGTACACCGGCTCGACGCGGTAGCCCGGCGGCGGGTTGACGATGAGCGCGTGCAGGATGCTGCGCACCACGCGCTGGATGCCGGTGCGCAGATCGCTGTCGACCAGGGCCGAGATGTCGACGAACAACTGGCGCGGCGACGACGGCGGCTGGTTGAAGGCGATCGCGTGCGCGGCCTGCAGCAGGTCGTCCTTGCCCGGCAGCACGTCGGTGGCGATGGCGCCCAGCGCGCCCGGCAGCTTGCGGTAGTGGTTGCGCGGATGGTGCTGCGCGAAATGTTCGATGGCCGCGCGGTACAGCGGGCCGGCGTGGCGCGGCGTGTGGTGGGCGCGGGTGTGGGCGGCGGCCGCGCGGCCCAGGCTGGCGCGCAGGCCGGCGTCGCCGTACAAGCGCGCCAGCGCCTCGCCCAGTTCGGCCACGGTGAACTGGTCCGGCAGCTTGAGCAGCACCTCGTCCGGCAGGTCGACCGCCGCGCCGTGCGCGTTGATGACGGTGGGCGCGCCGTACAGCAGGCAGTCCAGGATGGCGGCCGAGGTTTCGCCGCGCGTCATGTTGCGCAGCTGCACCGCGATGTCGGCCGCCGCCGCGTAGCTGGCGTACAGCTCGGGCGTGACGAAGCCGGTGATGGTGATGCGCTCGGCCAGGCCGCTGGCGGCGATCTTGGCGTCCACCGCCTTGCCGTATTCAAAGGTGTTGTTCTCGCCCACGAAGACCAGGCGGCAGCGCGGGTCGCGCGCCAGCGGCGAGGCCAGGAAGGCATCGATCAGTTCGTCGTTGAGCTTGGTCGCGCCCATCATGCCGAAGGTGCAGACGATGAAGTCCTCGTCGGCCAGGTCCAGGCGCGCGCGGGCGGCGGCGCGGCTGTATTCGGTGGCGGTGTCGCCGGCCGGCACGCGCGGCAGCGGCAGCACGCGCCAGCCGTCGGCGGCGCCCGGCCCGTACCAGCGCTCGGCCAGCGCGCCAGCGTACGGCGAGTGCACGATGACACCGGCGGCGTGGTCCAGCACGGCCTTGCTGGCCGGGAAGGCCCAGATGGTGTCGTTGCGGTTGCTCTGTTCCTGCTGCAGCAGCGCGCCGTAGCCGTGCGACTGGTACAGCGCCTGGTAGAACGCGCCCGCGCGGTAGCCGCCGCGCTCGATCTGGTCCACCACGCCGGACAGGAAGAAGTCGTGCAGCACCACCACGCCCGGATGGCGCTGCAGCAGCTCGAACATGTAGCGGTGCATGTGGTTGTTGCCGAAGTGGTAGACGATGCGGTCGAACTCGTGCGCGTGGCGCTCGAACCAGGCCACGTCGCGCAGCGGGAACTCGCCCTGCAGCAAGCCCGGTTCGATGGCGGTCTGCTCGGCCACGATGTCGATCTCGTACCACTGGGCCAGCTCGTTGACCACGCTCACGCTGTAGTCGGCGATGCCGGATTTCTCCGGCGGCAGCGGCGACAGGTAAGCCAGGCGTGGGCGGGCCGCGCCGGCGGCCGGGGCGGTGCTCGCAGCCGCTTTCAGGTCCGTGTTCAGGTCCGCTTCCAGCGTGGCCGGCAGTGCGGCTTCGAATCGGCGCCACAGCGCGCGGGCAGCCGCCTCGGGGGCTTGCAGCGCGTCGGCCGGCAGCGCGCCGCCGATGGCCGGCGGGGTGGCGTCGTCGTCGGCTTCGGTGCCGGGTGCGTACACCAGCTCGGCGCCCAGCGCCTGCAGGAAATTGGTACGGATCAGCGCGGCGGCGGCGGTCTGCCAGCCTTTGCGCGGGCTGGCGTCGTCCACGGCCGGCAGGCTGTAGCTGCGGATGCGCTCCGGCGGCACGCTGCCGCCCAGTGCGTGGCGCAGCTTTTCCTGGCCGGGGGCCTGGGCGTGCAGCGCCAGCCAGAGTTCATGCGGGCCGGCGCTGGCGGCCAGCGCCTTGACCAAGGCGATGGTGGCGGCGCAATTGCCGCGGCTGCCATGCTGGCAGGCTTGGAGATCGATGACGATGCGCATGGGTTCAGTCGTTGGAGTGGCGGATGGCCTGGCCGAGATCGGCCAGCACGGCGCGTACCGAGAGCGGCAGCCCGGCCAGTTCGGCCGACATGGCGGCCGTTGCAGGCTCGGCCGGTGCGGCCGGCACGGCCGCGTGCGGATCGGCGCCCGGCATGGGCTGCATAGGCGGCATGGCCGGGGCCGGCGGCGCCGGTGGCGGCGCGGGCGGGCGCAGGGTGACCAGCACGCGCTCGGCCAGGCGCGGGAAGCGCCACACCAGCGGCAGCAGCAGGCGGCGCATGCGTTCGCTTTGCTTCATGCGGTCGACCAGGCTGCGCAGCGCCGGACGCACCGCGCGTTTCAGGCGTCCGCCCTGCACCTGCAGCACGCCAGCCGGCATGCCCAGGCGCCAGCGCCAGCTGCGCTCCATGGCCTGCGCGTGCAATTGCAACTGGTGCAGTTGCGCGTTCAGCTGGAGCGCCACGGCATACTGCGCCGCGTACTGCTGCGCCGCCTGTTCGGCGGCCTGCTCCAGCAGACCGCGCAGGCGCAGGATTTCCTGGCCGGCGTGGTGCGAGGCGGTTTCAAAATGGTCGGCGCGCGCGCTGGCGTCGGCGCCCGCTTGCTGGGCGGCTTGCAGGCGCTGGTCCATCGCCTGCAGCGCCGCCGCGTGGCTGCGGCTTGCTTCGGCAGCCGCTTCGAGCGCCTGCACCGAGGCGGCGATGGCGGCTTCCGCGCGCTGGTTGGCCTGGTCGCGCTGCGCCGCGTTGTCGCTGGCGCGCAGCATGGCTGCTTCGGCCGCGTTGCTGGCGGCGGCGGCGGCGGCACTGGCCTGGGCGGCCGCGTTGTTGGCGACGGCCACCGACTCCATCGCCGCGTTGACGCTGGCGATGGCGGTGTCGGCGCGCCACACAGCCTCGTCGGCGCGGGCGATCGATTGCTCGGCCTGCTGGTTGGCGCGCGCCGTCTGTTCCTGGGCGTGATGCAGCTCGGCGTGCGCGGCCGCGCTCAGCGCGTGCTGCTCGGCCGCCTCGGCCTGGGCTTGCTGGGCCATCAGGCCCAGCTCTTCCTGGCGCTTCCAGGCCTTGTCCAGGTGGTGGCTGATGAAGCCGTCGAACACATTGGCCTGGATGTTGAGCACGTCGAGCAGCTCGGCATGCTCGTCGGCGACGTAGTAGCGGTTCAGGCCGTCGAAATAGGCGTAGCGGTAGCCGGCCCCGGTCACCATGTGTTCCCAGGTTTCGTGGTTGGTCACGCGGCTGTTGGGCATGGTGGCCTCGATCGCCAGCACCCACGGGCGCCAGCGCTGGAAGTCCATGCCGCGCAGCACTTCGCCCTCAAAGCCTTCGACGTCGATCTTCAGGAAGTGGATCTCGCCGCGCACGTGTTCGGCGCAGATGTCGCTCAGCGTGCGCAGCGGCACTTTCACTTCCTGCACCGCCACGCCCTCGGCGCGGTGGGCTTCGGCCACGGTGCTGTCGGTGGAGGCCCAGCCGTTGATGTCGGGCGTGTCGAACAGCGTGATTTCGCCGGCCTCGGCGCCTACCGCCACCGCCAGGTTGATGTCGCGCGGGCGCGCGGCGGCAAACTGGGCCTGGTAGGACGGCATCGGCTCGATATTGATGCCCCACCAGCCTGCGTCGTAGAAGGCCTTGGTGACCGAATGCAGCTCGGGGTCGTTGGCGCCGGCGTCGATGTAGAAGCCGTTCTTGATGTGGCCGAGCGCGCGCCACAGCAGCACGTCCTCGAAGTTCTGGGCGTAGGTGAGAAAAGTCATGGGCGGTCGATTTCGATGTGGGGGTCCAGCCACGCGCTGCCCTCGAAGTGCGGGCGGCGCATGTTGACCACGGTAAACACGAGCGCCAGGTCGCGCCATTCGTAGTTGTTGACCAAGTGGGTGCCGGTGCTGACGATGGCGGTGGCGATCGAATAAGTGCCCGGCCCCAGGTTCATCGGGAAGCGGAAACGGTAGACCAGCTCCTCGCCGGCCTGCACGTGCTCCTGCGGGGCATCCTTCAGGTGGGTGTTGGTGCCGTACATGGTCTGGCCCAGCCTGTCCTTGATCATATAGCCGAGCACCATGCGCGGAATGGCCGCGTTGGCCTGGACCTTGATCTGCAGCATGCACTGGGCGCCGACATCGACCACCTCGGCCTGCACGCCGCTCTCGTCGAACAGCACGATCTCGCTGACGCTGGCCTCGCCGGTGCCGGAGATGGTCTGCACCTTGCCGTTGTCGAGCTGCTCGACCCGCACGCTGGCGTTTTCACGCTCGGCGATCAAGGCGTTGTAATAGTCCATGATCTCTTCGGGCGGGCCCTGGCGCGCCAGTCGGCCGCCGTCCAGCAGGATGGCGCGGTCGCACACGGACTGGATGGCCTGCTTGTCGTGCGAGACGATCAGCAGCGTGGTGCCCTGGGTGCGGAACTGGCTGATGCGGGCAAAGCTCTTGTGCTGGAAATAGGTGTCGCCGACCGACAGCGCCTCGTCGACGATGAGGATGTCGGGCCGGCGCGCGGTGGCCACGCTGAAGGCCACGCGCATCTGCATGCCGCTCGAATAGACGCGCACCGGCTGGTCCATATAGTCGCCGATCTCGGCGAAGGCTTCGATTTCCGGCATCAGCTGCGTGATGTCGTCCACGCTCATGCCCAGCAGTTGGCCGGCCATGTAGACGTTCTGGCGGCCGGTGAAATCGGGATGGAAGCCCATGCCCAACTCCAGCAGGGCGGCCACGCTGCCCTCCATGTGCACCGCGCCCGTGGTGGGCTGGGTGGTGCCGGTGATCAGTTTGAGCAGCGTGCTCTTGCCGGCGCCGTTGATGCCGATCAGGCCGACCGCTTCGCCCGGCGCGACATGGAAATTAATGTCCTGCAGTATCCATTTCAGGCCATGGCGCGGCCCCAGGAAGGGCGTCAGCCATTCGCGCAGGCGGGAAGAACGGTTCGGATACTGCTTGTAGGCCTTGCCCAGATTGCTTACGGTAATCGTGCCCATCAGAGTTCATCCACCATTTCACCCGCGCGTTTGCGGAACAGGGCCAGGCCCAGGGTACATAGGGCCAGGGCCAGCAGCGCGACCGGCAGCAGCGGCAGCCAGTCCGGCGCCTGGCCGGTGACCAGGATGGTCTGGTAGCTCTTGATCAGCGGCGCCATCGGATTCCAGTCCATCAGCGCTCGCACCTCGGGCGGCACGATGGAGGCCGGGTAGACGATGGGCGTGAGCCAGAACCAGAATTGGATGAAGATGCTGAAAAACTGGCCGACGTCGCGGAAGAACACGTTCAGCACGCCCAGCACCATGCCCAGCCCGATCGCCAGCAGCACCTGCACCAGCAGCAGCGGCAGCAGCAGGAAGAAGGCGGGGCCCGGGAAACGGCCCGACAGCAGCAGGAAAGCGGTGAACAGGCCGAAGATGATGGCGAAATTGACCAGGGCGCTGAGCACCACGATCACCGGCAGGCACATGCGCGGGAAACTGATCTTCTTGAGCAGGTTGGCATGCTCGAGGAACACGCCCTGGGCGCGCATGACGATTTCCGAGAACAAGCCCCAGGTGAGGATGCCGGCGCACAGGTAGATGCTGTAGCCGTATTCGCTGACGTCGCCCGGCAGCTTGCTCTTCATTACCTGCGAGAAGATCAGCGTGTAGACGAGGATCAGCGCCAGCGGCTGCAGCACGCTCCAGGCGGCGCCCAGCAGGGTGTTGCGGTATTTGGACTGGAATTCGCGCCGGACGCTACCCAGGATGAAGCCCCGGTACGTCCACAGGCCGCGCAGCATGGCGGACGAAATCATAGGGCGTCCGCGCGCGGCGGCGAAACGGAAAACAGGCTAGGTACGCTCATAGGGGACGGACGGCGGAGTGGTGCTCGGCGGGAAATTTTAAAGGGGGAGATTATACCGCATGGTATTGACGACCTAGTAACGTGTTACAGCTTGTCACCAAAGGGCAGGATCCTGTCAGTCCCGTGAAAGCGGGAATTCATACGTCGCGAACTGCTCTCCGGAAGCATGGATTCCCGCGTGCGCGGGAATGACAGGGCGGGGCTGGTCCGAAGCGCCGCCGGATTCGCAGGGTATTGCCGACTTGGTAAGATGTTGCGGCTTATCAAACACCTATCACTTGTCATTCCCGCGCAGGCGGGACTGACGTGACGCGGGCTGTTCCGAAGCGCCGCCGGATTCGCAGGGTATTGCCGACTTGGTAAGGTGTTGCGGCTTATCAAACACCTATCACTTGTCATTCCCGCGCAGGCGGGAATCCATAGGGCGCGAACTGCTCACCGGGCGTATGGATTCCCGCCTGCGCGGGAATGACAGTCCGCCACAGTGCGTTGGCGTATTGATCCCCGCCTGCGCGGGAATGACAGTCCGCCACAGTGCGTTGGCGTATTGATCCCCGCCTGCGCGGGAATGACAGTCCGCCACAGTGCGTTGGCATATTGATCCCCGCCTGCGCGGGAATGACAGTCCGTCGGCGGCGCATGGGTTCCCGCCAGCGCGGGAATTGCACACTCAGCTGCCCTGTGTCAGCTTCTGCAGCGCTTCCGGATTCAGAATCACTAGCCGGTGCGCGTCCTTTTGCACGATGCCCTGCTGGCTCAGGCTGAGCAGGGCGCGCGTGACGGTTTCGCGGCTGGTGTTGATCATGTTGGCAATGTCCTGGTGGGTCGGCATGTTTTCCACCACCGTGCCGTCCGCCGCCGTCTTCTGGTTCAGCACCAGGTAGGTATAGATGCGCCGCGCCGTGTTGTTGATCGACAGCAAGGCCCGGAATTCCGAGTCGCGCTGGATCTTCTGCGCCAGGTATTGCAGCATCTGGCGCGCCACCGGCGGCGAGTGCGAGAACAAGTGCATGGCGGTGGGCGCCGGCAGGAAGGCCACCAGCACTTCGCTCATGGCGACCACCGAGGCCGAGCGCGTGGAATTGTTGATCAGCGCGATCTCGCCGAAGAAGTCGCCCGGCGCCAGCATGCGCAGGCCGACGGCGCGGCCGTCCTCGGTCACGTCCATCACCTGCAGTTGGCCTGACAGCAGGAACAGCAGCCCGTCGCCGATGCCGCCCTTGTGCAGCACCACCTCGCGCTTGGCGTACTGGCGGATGCGCAGGTCGGCCTTGACCCGCTCCATCTCCTCGGGCGACAGCTCGGCCAGCAGTGGAATCTTGCGCAGGTGGATCTGGACGTTGCGGCGCTGGTTCGCGCCTTCCACCGCGGTGGGTGGAATTGCGTCGTCCGGCACGGCGGGCGGGGGCAGGGGTTCGCGTTCACTCATGGGTGACATTGTACCGTCACGCGGCTGCCCGCGGAGCCGGATTAACGCTCGGATGCAGACTCAGATGAGCGTCCAGGCCAGCGTGGCCAGCGCGGCGCTGGCGATGCCGGCAGCGTTGGCGGCCATGTCGCGCCAGGAAAAGCCGCGGTCCGGCACCAGTTGCTGCAGGCACTCGATGAGCCAGCCGGCCAGCAGCAGGCCAGCCAGCCACAGCAGCGCCTCGGCGCGGCCGTTCGCCACGCGCAGCGCCAGCCCGGTGAGCACCGCGAAGGCGGCGAAATGCATCAGTTTATCGTTCGGCAACGCCGCCGGCAGCCAGCGGTTCGGCACCAGGCAGCCGCCCGCCAGCGCGGCGCCCGCCGCTATCAGTAATCCCAGTTCCCACGCCATGCTGTGTTTCGCTTTATAAACCCTGCCACTGCCAACTCAGTTGCAACTGGCGGTTATTGTACTGAAAGATCGAGATGTTTTCCCGATTGCGCACCTGGCGCAGTTCCAGCTGCAGGCTTTGGGTCTTGCTGAGCGGATAAGTAAACGCGGCCCGCAGCACATGCGTGGCCTGCTGGCGCACTTCCTCGATCAGATCGGGCGAGAAGGCGCTGGAGCCGTGCCAGGTCTGGTAGGTGTAGCCGACTTCGCCCGTCACGCCGCCGGCCAGGCGGCGCCGCCACTGCACGCTGGCCAGCTCGCCGTGCCGGTTGCCGCCCGGGCGCGGACCGAGCGCTTCGTCGTTCAGACGGCCGTAGCTGAGGCTGGCGTAGTCCTGCTCGCTGCGGTAGGTGAACAGGCCGCGCAGCTCCACCATATTGGCGTTGAAATTGCTCAGCGTTAAATACGACAGGTGGGTGACGCCGCCCATCACGCTGAACTGGAATTTGTTGGGCAGCGGCAAGGGCGGGCCTATGCGCAGCTGCAGCTGGCCCTGGCGCTGGTAGAACTGGCTGCCCAGCGTGACGAAGCCGGCCATGACGGTGCCGCGCGCGGTCCAGCGGCCGAAGCGCCACGGGGTTTCGGTGCCGACGAACAGCGAGGAACTGTCGTACTGGTGCAAGGTGTCGTTGCGGCGCACCTGCAGCTGGGCGAAGCCGGCGGTGCCGTTCGGCGTCAGGTCGCGCACGTAGTCGCCCGACAGCGCGGTGTACTGGTCGTGCTTGGGCAGGAAGTCCGAGGTCAGGGGAATGGCCTGGCCGCCGTCGTAGAACAGGCTGTTGAGGGCGCCCTGGTTCACGTTCTGGTCTATGCCGCGCGCGAACGCCAGGTTGAGCGTGCTCACCGTCTGCCAGTTGTTGCAGCCGCCTGCGCGCGCCTCCGCGATCAGTTCCAGAATGCCCTGCGGCGGGTTGAAGCGCTGCTCGATGGCGGCGAACAGGCGCTCGGCCTCGGCCGCGCGGCCCAGGCCGCACTGCACCAGGGCCAGCTCCATCCAGGCCCCGGCGTGCAGCGGTTCCATGTCGATCAGGCGCACCAGGGTGTCGCTGGCGTCGGAGCGGCGGCCCTCGGCGATGGATTGCAGCGCGTCGCGGTACATGCGCTGGGCGAGTTCGTCGCGCGCGCGCTGGGCCTCGTCCGGCGCGTAGATCGGGGCGGACTCGGCCGCGCGGGCCGACTGCCCGGATTCGGCCGCACGGGCAGTTTGGTCGGACTCCGCCGCACGGGCCGAGGCGCCGGCCTCGGCGCCGCTGTCGGCTGCGGCGCCGGCCGTCTGCGCGCGCGCGCCAGGCGCGCAGGCAAGCGCGCACAGCGTGGCCAGCACGGCCAGCGGCCGCAGCATGGTCAACACGGCCAGCGGCTGTAGCAGGGCCAGCGGCCGCAGCACAGCCGGCGCGGTCAATGGCCGCCGCACGGCTAACATTGCCAGCGGCCGCAGCACAGCCAGCGCGGCCAGCGGCCGCCGCACGGCAAGCGCGGCGAGCGGCCGCAGCGCCGGGAACGGTCGCCTCATGCGGTGCGCTCCGGCAGGGCGGCGGGGCGGGGGGCTGGTATAGGGTCGGGCACTGCGTCCATAGTAGCGTCGTAAGTATACAAAATAACAGGCTTTTCCTTGCCGCGCAGCTTGCGTTCGCCCAGCAGCAGGAAATGGTGGCGGCGCGCGCGCTCCACCGTGCCCGCGCCGACGATCACGTCGTGCGGATAATCGCGCGCTGCCTGCTCCAGGCGCGCGGCGGTGTTCACGCTGTCGCCCACCGCCGTGTAGATGCTGCGGAAGGAGGTGCCGAAGTCGCCCGCCATGGCAGGGCCGCTCTCGACGCCGATGCGCACCCTTAGCGGGGGGAAGCCGGCAGCCACGCGCTGCGCGCTGAACTCGCGCACGCGGCGCACAATAGCACGCGCCGCGTCCATTGCCAAATCGGCATGGTCGGCGTTCGGCAGGGGCGCGCCCCAGAACGCCACCAGGCCGTCACCGGTGTACTTGTCCAGCGTGCCGTGGTGGGCGATGACCGGGCCGGTCAGGCAGTCGAGGAAGTCGCGCGTCAGCGTGGCGGCGTCGGCTACGCCCAGCGCCTCGACCTGGGTGGTGTAGCCCTCCATGTCGGCGATGAGGGTGGTGACGTCGCCCAGGCGCGGCGCCAGCGGGTCGGCCAGGTCGCTGCGCAGCAGTTCGGCCACCACGGCCGGCGCCACGTACTGGCGCAAGGTGTCGAGCAGGTGGCGCGAGCGGCGCTGGGTCAGCTGCCACTGGTAGGGCACGGCGAACGCCAGCAGGAACAGGATGCTGGCCAGCGGGCCGGTGGTGACCATCTGCGGATCATGCGCGCTGGCGAAAAAGGCCAGCGCCAGCCACAGCGCCGTGCTTGCGCCCAGCAAGGTGACGCTGGTGGCGGCCGACAGGCGCGGCAGCGCGTAGCTCAGCAGCAGCACCGTCAGCAAGGCGTACACGAAGGCGATGGCGCGGCCGGGCCAGGGCGCCGGCTGCAACCCGGCCTGGCGGTCCAGCAGGGTGGACAGCATGGCCGCCTGCACGCCCAAGCCCGGGCGCGAGGCCGCCAGCGGCGTGGTGACGCGGTCGGCCATGCCCAGCGACGAGGAGCCGACCAGCACCAGGCGCTCCTTGGCGCTGTCCTGGTCGATGCCCAGGTTGAGGATGTCGGCGGCCGACACCACCGTGTAGGCCGACCAGTCGCGCCGGAAGGACACGCGCTGCTGCGCCGTGCCGTCCAGTTCCAGGCGCGGCGCGCCGGCGCAGCAGTCGAGCAGGGCCAGCGCCAGCGCCGGGTACTGGCGGCCGGCGTAGCTGGTCACCAGGGGCAGGCGGCGCAAGGTGCCGTCCGCGTCCGGCACGAAGCCGATGTTGCCGACCTTGGCCTCCTGCGTCAGCGCCGCGTGGTTGGCGATGTAGCCGGTGGCCGGCAGCGCCGGCACGCCGCGCGCGGCGACGGCGCCGCCCAGCGTGCCTTCGCGCAGCAGTTCGGGGCGGGTGGCGCTGTAGTCGAAGGCCTGGGCCAGCACCAGCGGGCCGTGGCGGGACAGCAGGTTCAGGCGCAGGTCGCCGTCGGCGTCGGACGGCGAAGCCTCCGGCAGCACGATGTCGAGCGCCACGCCGCGCGCGCTGTACTGGGTAAGCAGCTTTTCCACCAGGTCGGCCAGGCGCGCGTGCGGCCAGGGCCAGGGACCCAGCGCGGACAGGCTGGCCTCGTCGATATCGACTACTAATATGCGAGGCTCGGCCGCGTCGGTGGTTTGCAGGCGCAAATAGCTGTCGCGCAGCCACTCGTCGGCCAGGAAGGAGCCGGCCGCCGCGCCCGGCCACTGCGACCACAGCGTCAGCAGGATGGCGGCGCAGGCGAACACGGCGCGCATGAAAGCGGGCGGAAGGATGAGGGCAGCGCGCAGGGCCGAAAATGTGGTCATGTTGGTGGCTGGGGCGGCCTGGGCGCTGGCAGGGAAAGTTGCATTAAGGATGCAATGATAGCCGAGAAGGCGGGCGATTCCCAGTGTTGCGCGAGGGGGGCGGCAAGTCTGAGCATCCACGTTATCAAGGAGGCGGCCACTGTCTGGCGGCATGCAGCACACGCAGCATGCGCACCACGTTGCCGACCGTGTCATAGATTAGGACGTAATTCCGGTGTACAACCAGCTCGCGAGTGCCGGCAACGCGGCCAGTCTTGCCGAGGCCGGGATGATCGACCAGGCGGCCGGCTTTCTTCGCAAGCAGCTCATCGAGGGCAAGCGCGGCGGTCGGGTTGTCGGCTTCGATATAGTTATAGATGTCTTCGCGGTCTAGAATCGCCTCGGGTGTCCAGAACAATTCCATTATTCTGCGGAGGCTTCAAGCCTGCGGCGCGTAGCCTCTCGCTTGGCGGCGAACTTGGCTTCAACCTCAGTTGCAGGGATCAGCTTGCCAGCATTTGCCGAGTCCAGGCCAGCCTGCACCTGACGACGGAACCATGCGTCATGTTCGGTCGCTTCTTGCTGCTGCCGTACGTAGTCACGCATGAAGTCTCGCAGCAGTTGGGCACCGGTGCGGTCGCGGCCCTTGGCTGCCGTGGTGAATTGTTCCTTGAGACCTTCATCGACCCGAAAGGTAAAGGTTGCTTCGTTCATGGTGTTACTCCACGTGTTACATCGTAACTACATAGTAGCACGCCAAGCGACACCAATTGCCAGCGACAAGTATCGCTAATCCCGATGCTGCCGGCTGTGGGATGCTCCTTTGCTACAAAGTGTAACGCTGGATGCCGCGCCACATCGTTCCAGTAGAATGTTCCCATCAACAAATGTGACAGTCATCACGGAAAATTCTTGCACCAGCGGGATAATGTCCGGAAAAGGGGAATATCATGCTGCGTCCAATCTTAGCCACACTCAGCCTCGCCCTGGCCGCCACAAGCGCCCAGGCTGCGGAGGCCGGCAAAATCATTTTCGTCGCAGGCGAGGCGCAGGTGGCCGGCGCCCCGGCGCAGCTGAACGCAGCAGTGCAGGAAGGCGACCTGCTCACCACCGGCGCGCTGGGCTACGTCTACATCAAGACCGTGGACAAGGGCTTGTTCATCCTGCGCCCGAACACCAAGGCCCGCATCGCCACCTACCACGTGGACCAGCAGAACCCCGCCAACACCCGCATCAAGCTCGAACTGCTGAGTGGCGTGGCGCGCAGCCAGTCCGGCGAAGCCGTCAAGCTGGCGCGCCAGAACTTCCGCTTTAACACGCCTGTCGCCGCCATCGGCGTGCGCGGCACCGACTTCACCGTCTTCACCGACCAGGACACCTCGCGCGTGGCCGTCATTTCCGGCGGCGTGACCGTCAGCGGCTTCGGCGGCGCTTGTCGCCCCGAGGGCAGCGGCCCGTGCGAAGGCGTTACCGCGCGCGAGCTGTCGGCCACGCAGAAGGGGCAGTTGCTGCAAATCCAGCGCGGCCAGAGCGCACCGCAACTGCTGCCTAGCAACAACACCGCGCCCGACATGGTGGCCCCGCCGCGCGCCGACGAGCCGCTGGTAAAAGTGGGCGCCACCGGCGCCGGCGCTCCCTCGCCCAGCCTGGGCAACGCGGACCCCAACCTGGATCCCAAGAAGAGTGCCAACCTGAACCAGTTCGTCAGTGCCGCCACGCAGCCGCCGCCGACCGTGCTGCCGCCGCCGACCGTGGAGAAAGAACCCACTCCGCTGCCGGTGGTGGAGCAGCCCGTCGTCACGCCGCCTGTGGTGACGCAGCCGCCGCCGGTGGTGGTGACCCCGCCGGTCGTCACCCCGCCGGTGGTGGTGGAACCGCCGCCAGTAGTCACGCCACCGGTGGTGGTGGAGCCGCCCCCACCGCCGCCGGCGCCACGCGAGATAAGCTGGGGCCGCTGGCAGGCAATAGCGGACCAGTCCGCCACTAGCGGGCTGAGCAAGGCCGGCGCCGAGCGCCTGGCGCAGAACGATTATTTCGTCCTGTTCCGCAGCAAGGAAGGCGCGGCTTATACGGTTCCCGAGAAAGGCAGCATCGGCTTCCAGTTGGCAGGTAGCGAAGCCTATGTGCGTAATCAGACCACGCAAGCGGTCAGCGCCGCCACTTTGGAAAATGCCCAGTTGCTGGTGGATTTTGGCGCGGCGACATTTAATACCAGTATGGACGTGCTCAATGGCGGCGACCGGGTGAAACTGAAATCGAATGGCGTGGTCGCCAAGGACGGGCAGATGTTCGGCAATTCGCTGGGTACCGGCGTCAATATGACAGTGCGCGGCATACTTGGGCCGAACAGTGACGCCACCTATCTGTTCCAGGGGCGCATGGACAGCCAGCGTGTTGTCTCGGGTATAACAACTTGGGGCAAGTAGCAGATAGTTTTTGTACTGTATTAAATTTACAACGGCCGCGTGCGCATGCTCGCGGCCGTTTTGCTATGATGGCGGTTCTTCAAACTATTGCCATGGCGTGCTCGGCAATGTTCTTTGCGTCCCCTGCATTTGCTGTTCCGTCGGGAATTCGGTGATGCGTCCTTAATCCCCTCAGAATGTGCGTGCCAATTGGTTTTGCACCGTTGCTCAGCAGTGTAAACCCATTGATTTCCCAATAAGCTTCTCGTATATTGAGCCGCGTGGTAATTTTTGTCGTTATTCGGCCTAAATTTTAGGGATTTTTATGGGTTTTTGTGATGGCTGTCACAGGAAGACATAAACACCTCTGCCATGATTCGTTACGCGTCCTTGCATTCCTGTAGGTAAGAGTGCCGCGAACCTTAAATTTAAGTTTGACTTCCTAGGAGTTTTTTAATGTCTACTACTCAATACACCCAGTCGATTCAGCAGCTGTACGTGGCGTACTTCGGCCGTCCTGCCGATACGCTGGGTCTGCAATTCTGGGAATCCACGATGGCCGGCAATGGCGGCAACCTGGCCGTGATCAGCTCCGACTTCTCCAAGTCGCCTGAGTACACCGCTGTTCTGGAAGGCAAGGATGCATTCACCGTCGTAGACACCATCTACATGAACCTGTTCGGCCGCCACGCTGAATACGACGGTCTGGTTTACTGGGCTGGCCACTACGCTGCTGGCCGTCTGACCATCTCCAACATCATCGAAGCCGTGTCGACCGCCGCTGTCGGTTCGGACCTGGTTGCTTACAACAACAAAGCAACTGCTGCTACCGCCTTCACCGAAGCGCTGGACACCGCTGCTGAACTGATCGCTTACAACGCCGCTTCGCTGCCGACCGTTAAAGCCTTCATCGCTGGCGTTACCGACGACGCAACCCTGGCTGCTGCGATTGATCCAGCAGCAATGGACACCCTGACCGCAACTGTAGTTCAAGTTGGCACCCCAGTTCCACCGTTCAGCACCTTCACGCTGACCACCAGCGCTGATTCCGGTTCCGCCGTCGCAGGCACAACCGGCGGCGACATGTACATTGCCACCATCTCCAACTTGGCTGCTGGTACGACTTTGGGCGCAGGCGACGTGCTGAGCGGCGCAACCGGCAACGATACCCTGAGCATTTCGGTTTCCGGCAGCAACGCCGGCGCCGACACCAACACTACGGCCGTCACCCTGAGCAGCATCGAAACCATCTCGGTATCGAACTTCCAGACCGACGACACTGCTAACACCAACATCGATCTGTCGCAAGCCACCGGCGTGACCACTCTGGCTGTGAACGCCAGCTCGGCCAGCGGCGACACTTTCTTCACGGCAGTGCGCAACATCGTTGCTGCTGAAATGGGCAACGGTTCCGGCGACCTGGGCGTGACCTATGCTGACTCCGTAGTGACCGGCACTGCTGACGCGCAATCCCTGACCCTGAAAGGCCAGACCGGCGGCACCTTCAAAGTTGGTGCAAGCACGGGCGGTGTAGAAACCCTGAACGTCGTTTCCAGCAGCTCGGCTAACACCGTGATGCTGAGCGACACCAACGCCACTATCAAGACCATCAACATCAGCGGCGACCAAGCTCTGACCCTGACCGAAGGCGCGTCCATCGCCAGCAATGTTACCGTGATCGACGCTAACACCGCTACCGGCGCTGTGAAAGTGACCACCTCCGCTGCTCAAGACCTGTCCATCACCGGCGGTTCGGCAAACGACACCATCACCTTCTCGGCTGACAACTTCACCGCTGCCGACACCATCAACGGCGGTGCAGGTACCGACACCCTGTCGGTAGCTGGCGCTTCCTACACTGCGGCTACCTTCGCCAAAGTGACCAACGTTGAAACCGTCGCCCTGACCGCCGCAGCTACCATCACCCTGGCTTCGAACATCTCGGCTACCACCATCGACCTGTCCAACGCTGCTGCGCAAACCCTGGTTATGGCTGCTGGCTACACCGCCGCTACCACCGCGAAAATCAGCACTCTGGACACCATCACCAACTCCGTGGCCAACGTGGCACTGACCGTTGAAGGTACCGACGCTGCGTTCCAAGGCTCGACCGTTACCGGCGGCACTGGCGCTGACACCCTGAAGATCACTGCAGCTACCCAAGGCGGCACCGCAGTAACCTTCACCGCTGGCGGCCATGTCACCGGCGTTGAGACCGTGACCATCGTTGACGGCGGCGACGCTTCGGCAACCAAAGGCCGCGACATCTCGCTGACCCTGGGTAACTACGGCACCGCACTGAGCATCGACGGCTCCGCTCTGGACGCAGGCACCGGCGTTGACGACGAAACCCTGACCGTGGACGGCACCTCGTTCACCAAAGTGCTGACCCTGACCGGCGGCGCAGGTAACGACACCGTCACCGGCGGTACCGCTGCCGACATCATCAACACTGGCGCTGGTGACGACTCGATCAACGGCGCGCAAGGTGGCAACGACAGCATCAACGCTGGCGCAGGCAACGACACCATCAACATGAATGGTTCGCTGACCTCGGGCGACACCATTGACGGCGGCGCCGGCAACGACACCCTGCTGGTTTCGGGTATCTCCGCTTCGGCCCTGACCAACGTCACCAACGTCGAAACCCTGGCACTGTCCGGCGGCGGCTCGGCAACCCTGACCTCCAACCTGAGCTTCACCACGGTTGACCTGAGCTCGGGCGCTACCGCTGAAACGCTGACCCTGTCGACCGGCTACACCGCAGCGACTACCGTAACGGTTGACGCAGGCGACAAAGTAGTCAACGACGCCAACGTAGCATTGACCGTCAAGGCCAACGCTTCCGAACTGGCTGCTACGACCATCACCGGCGGCACCGGCACCGACAGCCTGACCGTCACCATCGACGCAGCTGCACCGACCGTGACCTTCGATAGCCTGATCACCGGCGTTGAGGCAATCACCATCGTTGACCGCGGCGACGCTACCGCCACCGCTGGCAGCGACATCACTCTGAACCTGGGTTCCTACGCTACCGCCGTATCGATCGACGGTTCCGCTCTGGACGTAGCTGATTCGCTGGCTACCGACACCACCGCTGAAATCCTGACCGTGAACGGCGGCTCGGCTACCAAAGCCATCACCATCACCACCGGCGCAGGCGGCAGCGTGCTGACCACCGGTTCGGGCAACGACGTTCTGGTTGGCGGTTCGGGCGTAGACTCGATCACCTCCGGCACCGGCAACGACAGCCTGAACGGCGGCTCGGGTAACGACGTCTTCGTACTGGGCGCGAACCTGACCTACCAGGACACCATCATCGGCGGTTCGGGTGCCGATACCCTGTCGATCAGCAGCGCTTCCGCAACCGTCAATGACGTGGACTTCATGCAAGTGAGCGGCGTGGAAACGGTCACCATTTCAGCCTACACCAACGCGATCACCCTGGGTTCCTACGCTAGCGCAGCTGGCGTGACCACCGTATCCGACGAAACTGGTGGTGGCGTAAGCGTAACCGCATCGGGCATGGCTACCGGCATCACCATCAACGCAGTTGGCGGTAACGACACCCTGACCGGCGGTATCGGCAACGACACCTTCGTGTTCTTCGGCTCCAACCTGGACGCAAGCGACGTGCTGAACGGTACGTCGGGCGTAGACACCATCAGCCTCCGTAACACGACCACGGCGACCAACGATGTTGGTGGCGCAACGTCCGCAACCATCGGTGACATCGCCAACATCGACCAGATCGTTGTTAACGACGCTGCTACCTCCGGTACTGGCACTGTGTCCGTTACCCTGGCAGCTGGCTACGGTTCGACCGCAGGCAACGGCCAGCAGGATCTGACCCTGGCGATCGATGGCTCGGCACTGGACTCTGGCGAGACCTTCACTGTCAACGCATCGGCTAACGTCGCTGCAGAGAAAGTTTCGATCACTGGCGGCGCTGCCGCTGACACCCTGACCGGTGGTGCTGGCAACGACATCATCGTTGGCGGTGCTGGTGCCGACTCGATCACCGGCGGCGTTGGCGCTGACGTGCTGACCGGCGGCGACGGTGCTGACACCTTCAACTACGCTCTGGCTAGCTCGCAAAGCACCAACGCGCTGACCGACACCATCAGCGACTTCGTCAGCGGTACCGACGCGATCGTGATCAACTACACGACTTCGACCTCGACCAACACCACCGACTTCACCAACAAGGGCACGGCAGCAAGCTCGGCTGAAGGTCTGTCTCTGCTGTCGGGTACCTCCGTTGCGACCCGCATCGGTCAGTACTTCTACAACTCGGGCACGAAGCAACTGGTAGTGGACGCGGACGGTAACGGCCTGATCCAATCGACCGACATGTTTGTCACGTTGACCGGTTCGACCACGCTGGCTGATGTGAACTTCAACATCACCGCTGGCGGCACCCAGGTTTCGACCATCACCACCGGTGGCGGTAACGACACCATCACCGCTTCGACCGCTGCTGACGTCATCGCTTCCGGCGCTGGCAACGACACGGTTGACATCCTGGCCGCTGCTAACCACACCGTGGACCTGGGCGCTGGTAACGACACGATCCTGGCAACCCAGGCCAATCTGGATGCTTCCGATTCGCTGACCGGCGGCTCGGGCACCGATACCCTGTCGATCGCTGGCACCGGCACGAGCACGCTGACCACCGACGCCAACCTGGTTGGCATCGAAAACATCACGTTCTCGACCGATTCGCACGCCCTGGTTCTGACCAATCAGACCGAAGCGTTCAACATCACCTTCGCTAACGGCACCAACAGTGTAACGATGGCTGCTGGCGCTCTGGCGCATACCGTGACTGGCGGTACCGGCGCGGATACCGTAACCTACGCAACCCAAGCCGACTTCACGGCCCATGGCTCGTTGGTTGGTGCTGCTGGCGCCGATATCCTGGCTGTGGCTGCTGCTTCGACCGCCTTCGTCGATGCTGACTTCGCTCGCATGTCCGGTTTCGAAACCCTGCAACTGGGTGGCGCTGCTAACACCGTGGTATTGGGTTCCAACGCAACCACCGCTGGTATCTCGACCATCATCGCTGGCACCGGCGCAACCAGCATCACCAGCACTGAAACGGCTAACACTGTGACGGCTACTTCCGTTGCTGGCACGCTGACCCTGGCTGGTTCGTCGAACTACACCGTAACGACCGGCACGGCGACTGACGTGACTGCAACCGGCCATACCGGTACCCTGGCTGTCACTCTGGGCAATGACGCTGGCAACGCTGTGGCGTTTGTTGCTGGTAACGGCAACACGACCGTAACCGGCGTGGATGCGGCCGACGTAGTTACTGTGACCGGCCTGGCAACTGAAGGCCAGACCTTCACTGGTTCGGTTTCGAAGTTCGCTATCACCGCTGGTGCCAACGCTCAGACCATCGTGACCGGCGCAGCTTCGGACACCATCGACGGCGCTGCTGGCAATGACACCATCACCGCTGGCGCAGGCGCCGACAGCATCACGGGTGGCGCGAACTCCGACACCATCATCTGGACTGCTACCACGACCGCCGCAATGGCGACCGAGGCAGGTGTTGCTGCTGGTGACAACGACTTTGGCGCCGGTACCGCTGGTGACACGGTTGTTGGCTTTACCACCGCTGCTGACGTGCTGAAGTTCTCGGCGCTGTTGACCGTGAACGCAACCGGCGTTGAAACCGACACTCTGCTGAGCATCGCTACGGGTGGCACTGTAACCAACACGGCTCGCTTCGTGGAAGTGACCACCGCCCTGGCGGATGGCACGACTGGTACCGCGATCACCGCGTTGGACGGTCTGGTTACCTCGGCAGTTGCGATTGGTGACAGCTTCATCGCCTTCGTGAATGATGGCGTTGACGGTTACCTGTACTTGGTTACCCAAGTATCGACTTCGAACACGATCGCTGCCCAAGATGTACAGCTGATCGGTCAACTGACCGGTGTTACCGACATCGCTTCCGGCGACCTGGTATCGTTCTAATCACTGCCCTGTAAAGAAGCGGAAGCCAGCGTACCGGCTACCGCTTCTGCCCCGGAATATCGGGGGCAAACAGTAAAACCCCACTGCTCGCAAGACCAGTGGGGTTTTTTTATGGAATGTCTTATACTGTGGCGCCGCCAAACCTTCCCATCCCTGACTTTCCATTTCGCATGAGCGCATCGCAATCCGACACCCAGCTGCTAGCCTCGGGCCACGCCGCCCGCGAAGCTGGACTATGGCAACAAGCCCTCGGGCACTACCTGCCGCTTGCTGCGCGCCGCGCGGAGGCCATCGACGCTTGGGTCGGTATGGCGCTCTGCCACGAACAGTTGGGCGACATCGGCGCCGCGCGCGCCGCGCTGGAAACCGCGCTGGCAAAACGCCCCGGCACCGCTTTCGTCCACCACCGCCTTGGCTGGCTGAGCTTGCAGGCGGATCAGTTCGAACAGGCTTTGCCCCACTTTGTGCGCGCTGTCGAATGCGCCCCTAATTGGTACGAACCGCAGTACGCCGCTGCCGTGTGCCACCAGAAGCTGCGACGTTATAGCCAGGCAATCGCCTGCTACGAACGGGCGCTGACACTCAAGAAGGATTACGCGCCGATCTGGTACCACGCGGCCAAAGCACTCAAAGACAGCGGTCAGCTTGAGGCGGCCCGTCCGTGCTACGCCAAGGCCTTAGAACTCGACCCTGGCTACGCGGATGCGCGCTACAGCCTGGGACTGCTCGACCTGCTGTGCGGCGACTGGCTCTCCGGCTGGGCGGGCTACGAGCTGCGTTCGGCGGGCTCGGACCGGGCGGGCCGCGAGCACGCCACTCATACCGGGCTGGCGTTCTGGCGCGGCGAAGCCGTCCCCGCCGGCAGTGCCGTCGTAGTCTATGCCGAGCAAGGCATGGGCGACGCCATCATGTGTTTCCGCTTCGCCGCAAAACTGCGCGAAGTCTTTGCCCGCGTTAAATTTGTTGAGACCGCGCCCTTGACGGGCCTGTTCCAGCGCAGCGCGCCTGCCGGCGTCGAAGTCGCCGTGCGCACCAGCGAAGCCATAGATGAGGCCGGTTATACCCATTATCTGTACAACATGAGTTTACCCGCCGTGTTCAAAGCCTCGCCCGCCACGGTGGCTGCCGCTCCCTACCTGCAGCCCGACCCCGAGCGCGTACGCGCATGGCGCCAGCGGCTGGCCGGCGATGCGCGTCTGAAGGTGGGCCTGGTGTGGAGCGGTGGTCAAGTGAGTCACGCTCCCGGCCGCAACATGCCGTTCGCCAAACTGGCGCCTTTGTTGGCCTTGCCGGGAGTGCACTGGGTTTCGCTGCAAAAGGACGAGGCAGCGCCCGCCGGCGCGCCGGTCTCGGATTGGATGGCCGAGTGCGCCGACATGGGCGACACCGCCGCGCTGGTGGCCGCGCTCGATCTGGTGATCGCCGTCGATACTTCGGTTGCTCACTTGGCCGGCGCTATGGGCAAGCCGATATGGCTGCTCAGTCGTTTTGAAAGCGAATGGCGCTGGATGTATCGTCAGTCGAACACGCCATGGTATCCGTCGATGCATGTGTTCCAGCAGAACACACCGGACGACTGGGCCGGTTTGATCGCACAAGTGCAGGCTCGCATCCTCTATAATTTCGCACCTGAACCGTCACCTTGCCAGACCTCCGCAATGAAAACCTTTCTCCATGTAGGATGCGGTCCCAAGCATAACGATCGTACGACCCGCGGTTTCAATACGCCCGAGTGGAAGGAGCTGCGCTTCGATATCGACCAGAAGGTCAAGCCTGATATTGTCGGCACCATGACCGACATGGCTGCGGTGGAGGATGGCATGGTGGACGCCATCTTTTCCAGCCACAACATTGAGTGCCTGTACCCGCACGAAGTGCCGGTTGCGCTCAAGGAGTTCCTGCGCGTGCTGAAGGATGATGGTTTCCTGGTCGTTACTTGTCCGGACTTGCAATCGGTTTGCGAACTGGTCGCGGAGGGCAAGCTGGTGGAGCCAGTATACGAATCCGGCGCGGGCCCCATCTCGCCGTTAGACATTCTCTATGGCCATCGTCCCGCTATGGCGTGCGGCAATCTGTACATGGCGCATCGTTGCGGCTTCACCGAGAAGGTGCTGTCTTCTACGCTGCATGAATGCGGCTTCAAGGTGGTCATCACCATGCGCCGCAAACACCCTTGCTACGACCTGTACGCAGTCGCCAGCAAGGGTCCGTTCACTGAAGAGGCCATCCGCGTGCTGGCCCAAGCCCATTTCCCATCGTAGGATTTCCATGACAAGTGCAGTTCCCTTTTCCATTTACTTTGCGGGTGACGCCTATTCCACCGCGAACAAGATCATGGGCCGCCAGAGCGCCGGCCGCGCCTTCATGCGCGGCGTTGCGCGCACTTGGCCCGATGAGATGGTGCACGGCACGGGCCAGGGCCGTCCGGCAGGCGAAGCCATGCTGCGCCAGTTGCAGGGCGACGGGTTCAAAGGCCAGTTGCGCTGGTCCGAACTTGGGGACTGGTCCAGCTTGGCCGAAGTGGGCTGCATGTACTACCCGTCGCCGGCGTCCAAGGATCTGGCCGCTTCGCGCAACAGCTATGACCCGGCCGCCTTCAGCATGATGGGCGTGACCTTCACGCTGTCGTCGAACGGCGCCACGGACCAGGTGGCCGATCTGATCCTGCCGCCATTCAAGCCATGGGACGCGATGATCTGCATTTCGAAGGCGGCGCTTGATTTCTCGACCGGCCTGCACGACGAAATGAAAGCCTGGTGGACGGCGCAGACCGGCGCCACCCGCTACAACACACCGCAGTTGCCGGTGATCCCGCTGGGCATAGACTGCCCGTCGTTCACGCCGCAGCCCGGCCAGCGCGCCAAGGCGCGCGCGGCGCTTGGCCTGGACGGCGACGCGGTCGCCTATCTGTTTGCTGGCCGCCTTTCCTTCCACGCCAAGGGCAATCCTGCGCCGATGTACCAGGCGCTGGAAAAAGTGGCGCAGCAAAAACCGGTGGTTTGCATTGAGGCTGGCGTGTTTCCCAATGACGAGATCCGCAAGGGCTTCATGGCCGCGCACCAGGCTCTGGCGCCGTCGGTGCGCTTCATCTGGGTCGATGGCAATGACGAGCAGGCTTACCGCCAGGCCTGGCAAGGCGCCGACGTGTTCGTGTCGCTGTCGGACAATATCCAGGAGACGTTCGGCCTGACGCCAGTCGAGGCGATGGCTGCGGGCCTGCCGGTGGTGGTGTCGGACTGGAACGGCTACAAGGAAACCGTGCGCGACGGTATCGACGGCTTCCGCGTGCCGACCATTTTGCCGCCGGCGGGCATGGGCGGCGATCTGGCCGCGCGCCACGCGCTGGGCATCGACAGCTACGACTATTACATCGGCCGCGCCAGCATGGCGACCGTGACCGACCCGGTCGCCCTGGCCGCCGCGCTGGGCAAGCTGGCCCGTGACCCGGCCTTACGCACTTCCATGGGCGCTGCGGCGCAGGCCCACGCCCATGCCGAATTCGATTGGCCGGTGATCCTGCGCCGCTACGCGCAGCTTTCCCTGGAACTTGGAGGATTGCGCGCTGCCGCCGGGCCGCAGGCCGCCGAACCGTGGGTGCAGCGGGCCGACCCGTTCAGCCGTTTCCGTCACTTCCCGAGCGCCACCATCCAGGGCAACTGGCTGGTGGTGGCGGCCCACGACGCGCCCGCACGCCTGAACGATATGGCCGGCCTGGCCATGGCCAACTACGCGTTCGACGCTGCCATGCTGCCACGCGCCACCATCGAGGCGGTGCTGGCAACGTCGGTCAAGCTTGGCGAGCAAAACGTCAACGCCTTGCTAGCTGCTGCGGGCACCGCCACGCCGGTCGGGGTGCGCGCGCTGATGTGGCTGTGGAAATTCGATTTGCTGCGCGCCCGCCCCGCCTGACCGGGCTGCCGCTATTTAGACGCTGTTTGATTACTGTATAAGAGACACCCCGATGCGCGTGCTGTTCATTCATCAAAATTTCCCTGGCCAGTTCAAGCACTTGGCGCCGTTGCTGGCCGCCGATCCGGCCAACGAAGTACTGGCATTCTCGCTGATGACCAACGCGCCCGACAGCTATCAGGGCGTACGCATCATTCGCTACGGTGTGGCGCGCGGTTCGACGACCGGAGTTCACCCTTGGGTACAGGATTTCGAGACCAAGGCGATCCGCGCCGAGGCGGCGTTTCGCGCCGCATTGGCGCTGCGCGAGACCGGCTTCGTACCTGACGTCATCATCGCCCACCCGGGCTGGGGCGAAAGCCTGTTCCTCAAGGAAGTGTGGCCAAAGGCAAAACTGGGCATCTACTGCGAGTTCTTCTATCATACGGAAGGCGCCGATCTGGGTTTCGATCCGGAGTTCCTGTCCACCGACCCGGGTGACCCGTGCCGTTTGCGCTTGAAGAACCTGAACAACCTGTTGCACTTCGAGACAGCTAGTGCCGGCATCTCGCCTACCGAATGGCAGGCCAGCACCTTCCCCGAACCTTTCCGCAGCAAGATCACGGTAGTGCACGACGGCATCGACACCGACGCCATTGCGCCGGACCCGAGCGTAAGGTTGACTTTTTCCGACGGCAGTGCGCTGACGCGCGCAGACGAGGTGATCACCTTCGTCAACCGCAACCTGGAACCCTACCGCGGCTATCACGTATTCATGCGCGCCTTGCCGGAATTGCTCAAGCGGCGCCCGAACGTGCATATCCTGATGGTGGGCGGGGACGACGTCAGCTACGGTGCGCGGCCGCCGAACGGCGGCAACTGGAAAGAGATCTTTGCCCGTGAAGTAAGGGACCTGATCGGCGATGCGGATTGGAAGCGCATTCATTTCATGGGTACGATTCCTTACCAGCATTTCATTCCGTTGCTGCAGGTTTCAACGGTCCATGTTTACCTGACCTATCCCTTCGTGCTCAGCTGGAGCTTGCTGGAAGCGATGAGTGCTGGCTGCGCCATTGTCGCCAGCGATACGGAACCGCTGCGTGAGGCCATCCAGCATGACATCACTGGCCGCATGGTGCCGTTCTTCGACGGCAAGGCGCTGGTGGATGAAGTCTGCTCACTGCTAGACGATCCGGCAGCGCGGGCGCGGCTGGGCAAGTCGGCGCGCGAATTTGCCCGCGCCAAGTATGACTTGCGCACCGTGGTCGTGCCGCGCCAGTTGCAGTGGGTGCGCGATCTCGCGCAGGCGGAGTAGGGCATGGAGCTGCAGCGCATCACCACGGAATACCTGCTGGCCGAAGACCGCGTGCGTCTGTCCGGCGTCGATGAGGCCGGCCAACCGGTGCTGATCTGGCTGACCCTGCGCATGTTGCAGCGCATGGTGCCTGCGCTGCTGCGGCGGCTGGAAGTGCCGGGTGCGCAGCAGCCCCACGCTGAAGTGATACAGGGCTTCGCCCAGCAGGCGGCGCGCGCGGCGCAGCAGCCTCAGCAGCGCGTGCAGCCGGGGCTGGACAGCCCTGCATGGGTGGCGGTCTCAGTGGATGTGGCCTTTACGCCGCAGGCTGCTAAACTAACCCTGCGCGGCCCGCAGCAGGAGTGCGCCAGTGTTATTTTGGAAATGCAGCCGCTGCGCCAGTGGCTCAATATACTGTACCAGGCCTACGGCACTGCCGAATGGCCGCTGGCAGTTTGGCCGGCCTGGCTGCGCGAAGATGGGCAGCCGGTTATGGCGCCCGGCGCGGTATTGCACTGACCGGGTGGGATATTGGCAGCCATGCCAGTGTTTGTCAGGTTTTTGCTTACTTGATCGGCTTTAAGGCCGCGCTTTGTAAAATTTGTGATGTGCATCACATTTTTTTGGATTTTTAGGCGATAATGTCACGTCTCGCGAAGATTCGTGTCGCTATCGGCTGTCTATACTGTTCGGTGCCGTACCGGCTCCAACATTTCCCGCCGTCTTTCCATGTGTTCCTTACTTGCCAGGTGCATGCTCCAAAATGAACAAGAAATTCCTCAATCCTAAAAACGAAATCGAGCAAGTCCTCGCTTCGTTCAAGAGCACCTTCTTCACCATCGGCGTGTTTAGCGCCATCAGCAATTTGCTGATGCTGGTGCCGTCGCTGTACATGATGCAGGTGTACGACCGCGTGCTGGCCAGCCGCAATGAGTTGACGCTGCTGATGCTGACCATAATGATGCTGGGCGCTTTCGCTTTCATGGCGGGCCTCGAGTTAATCCGTACCTTCGTGCTGATACGCGTCGGCGCCCGTTTCGACATGAAGATGAACAAGCGCGTCTACTCGGCGGCGTTCGAGCAGAACCTCAAGCGCCAGGGCGGCAATGCAGGCCAGTCGCTGAGCGACCTGACCACCATCCGCCAGTTCTTGACCGGCAACGCACTGTTCGCCTTCTTCGACGCGCCGTGGTTCCCTATTTATCTGATCATCATCTTCGTGTTCGAACCATATTTGGGCCTGTTCGCGCTGAGCGGCACGATCATCCTGGTGATCCTTGCCTACCTGAACGAGCGCGTGACGCACAAGCAGTTGTCGGAAGCGAATACCCTGGCTGTGGCCTCGAACGCTATGGCTGGCAATAATCTGCGCAATGCGGAAGTGATCGAATCGATGGGCATGTTGCCAAATCTGATGGGCCGTTGGTTCAAGCTGCATGGCCGCTTCCTGCATGTGCAGGCGGATGTGAGCGAGAAAGCAGGTAAGATCTCCGCCGTGACCAAGTTCGTGCAAGTGTCGCTGCAGTCCCTGATCCTGGGTTTTGGCGCACTGCTGGCCATCGAGGGAAAAATCAGCCCGGGCATGATGATTGCGTCTTCCATCCTTGTCGGCCGTGCGCTTGCTCCGGTGCAGCAGGTGATCGCAGTCTGGAAATCCTGGGCGACTACCCGCAGCGCCTATGAGCGTTTGACCCTGTTGCTAGAAGCCAATCCCGAACGCACCGCCGGCATGGAATTGCCGAAACCGACAGGCGCATTGGTTGTGGAAGGCGTGACCGCCGCGCCGCCGGGCTCGCAAGTAGCCGTGTTGAAGGGCCTGAGCTTCGCCATCAATGCAGGCGATGTGCTGGGCGTGGTTGGCCCTAGCGGTTCTGGCAAGTCGACGTTGGCGCGTCTGCTTGTTGGCGTGTGGCCGGCCGCCGGCGGCAAGGTACGCCTGGACGGAGCCGATATATACCAGTGGAACAAGGCGGAGTTGGGTCCGCACCTTGGCTATCTGCCGCAAGACATCGAACTGTTCGCCGGCACGGTGAGCGAGAACATCGCCCGCTTCGGTGAAATTGACCCGGAAAAGGTCGTGCTGGCCGCCAAGCGTGCTGGTGTGCACGACATGATTTTGCACCTTCCCAAAGGCTACGATACCCTGCTAGGCGACGCCGGTGGGGGGCTGTCTGGAGGCCAGAAGCAGCGCCTGGGCTTGGCGCGGGCCATGTATGGCGATCCGTCCGTGATCGTGCTCGACGAACCGAATTCCAACTTGGACGATGCAGGCGAACTGGCCCTGATCCAGGCGATTAATGATTTGCGCCAGCGCGGCAAGACCATCGTGCTGATCACGCACCGCACGAACGCCATTAGCGCCACCACCAAGCTGCTGCTGATTAACGACGGCAAACTCAGTATGTTCGGCCCAACTCAGCAGGTGCTGGCCAAGCTGCAGGAATCGAATCAACAAGCTCAACAGGCAGCCCAGGCACAACTGCAGGCGCAGCAACAGGCAGCCGCAGCCACTGCAGCCCCTGCCACCAGCGTATAGGAATCAGCATGAAAGCAATTGAAAATAAGGCGGCCGTAACTGAAGTCATCGCGCACGACGTCGAACCGTTGACCGTGCATACCGAATCGAAGAGCTATAGCAGGCTGGGCTGGCTTATCGTCCTGGTGGGCGTGCTCGGCTTCCTGCTGTGGGCTACGCTGGCGCCGCTCGACAAGGGTGTTCCGCTGAGCGGCACCGTGGCCAAGGAAAGCAATCGCAAGGCTGTGCAGCACCTGACCGGCGGCACCATCGAGCAGATCCTGGTCAAGGATGGCGACCAGGTCAAGGCCGGCCAGGTGCTAGTGCGCATGAACGCGGTGAGCGCCCGTGCCGGCGCGGAAATGACGCGTAGCCAGCTGATCAGCTTCCGCTCCACGGAAGCGCGTCTGGAAGCCGAGCGCGACAGTAAGAGCGGCGTGGGAATGCCAGCCGATCTGACCGCGTACAAGGATGATCCGCGCGTGATTGAAAACATGAGCTTGCAGAAGCAGTTGTTCAGCTCGCGCCGTTCGGCGCTGCAGAGCGAATTGGGTGCGATGGATGAGAGCGTTGCGGGCTTGAAGCTGCAAGTGAAGGGCCTGCAGGAGTCGCGCGACAGCAAGAAAATCCAGCTGGGCCTGCTCAAGGAGCAGCTCGACAATATGCGTGACTTGGCCAAGGAAGGCTATATCCCACGCAGCCGCTTGCTGGACCTGGAGCGTACCTATGCGCAGGTCAGCGGCCAGATTTCCGAAGATATCGGCAATATCGGGCGGGCCCAAGGCCAAGTGCTGGAGTTGAGCTTGCGCCGTATCCAGCGCACCCAGGAATACCAGCGCGAAGTGCGGACACAGCTGTCCGATGTGCAGAAGGAGGCTGAAAGCCTGACCAATCGAATGAAGGCACAGGACTTCGAGCTTGGCAATACGGAAGTGAAAGCGCCGGTCAGCGGCATCGTGGTCGGTCTGAATGTCTTTACCCAGGGTGGTGTGGTCGCGCCAGGGTTCAAGATGATGGACATTGTGCCGGTCGATGACGCTCTGGTTGTGGAGGGGCAACTGGCAATCAATCTTATCGACAAAGTACACACCGGTTTGCCAGTTGAGTTTATTTTCTCCGCGTTCAATACCAACAAGACCCCGCACATTCCGGGCGAGCTGATTCAGGTTTCGGCTGATCGCGCGGTCGACGAACACACCGGCCAGCCGTATTACAAGGTTCGTGCCCGCGTCACCCCGGCCGGCGCCAAGCTGATCGCCAGTCATAAGCTGAATATTCAGCCAGGTATGCCAGTCGACATGTTCGTTAAAACCGGCGAGCGCACCATGATGAACTACCTGCTGAAACCAGTCTTCGACCGTTCGAAGAGCTCGATGGCGGAGGACTAATCAAGATGGTCAAGCACCTTATCCCGCGCCGCCTCGCGTGCGCATTGTCGGCGGCCCTGATGCTGGGCAGCGGCGGCGCGCATGCGTTGGGCTTGCTGCAGGCATACGACCTGGCGCTGCAAAACGACCCTACCTACCGCGAAGCTTTCTACGACAGCGAAGCCGGCAAAGAGTATAAGACCCTGGGCCGTTCGGGCTTGCTGCCCAGCGTGCAAGGCAGCTACAGCGCCAGCAAGATCCACTCCGATCGGGATATCCTGCTGAGCAATGGCAAAAACCAGTTCGACCAGCCGCAGTATTTCAGCCGCTCGTCGGTGCTTCAAGTGCGCCAGCCGCTGTTCAACCTGGACGCGCTTGCGCGCTACAAGCAGGGCAAGGCGCAAAGTGAGTTCAGCGCCTACCGCTTCAACGCCAGCAGCCAGGAGCTGGTGCAGCGCGTGACGAGCGCCTACGTCGATGTGCTGTACGCGCAGGAGCAGCTGGCGCTGACCACGGTCCAGCGCGATACCTTCGCCGAGCAGCAAAAGGTCAATAAACGCCTGTTCGAAAAAGGCGAGGGCACGAAGACCGACATGCTGGAAACCCAGGCGCGCCTGGATCTGGCCGAAGCGCAGTTGATCGAAGCGGCAGATGGCTTGGCGACCAACAAGAACACCTTGGCCGCCATCATCGGCACCGAAGTGACGTCACTGGATCCGCTGGGGCCGAACTTCCGCATCATGCCTTTGCAGCCGTCCAGCTTCGAGGAATGGAAAGCGCTCGCGCTGAAAAATAACCCCGACCTGTTGTCGCAGCAGGCCGCCATCGAAGCGTCCCGCCAGGAGGTCAACAAGGCCAGGGCGGGCCACGCTCCGCGCCTCGATTTCGTCGGCAGCTACAGCAAGAGCACGTCGGAGACCTTGAACACGCTGAACCAGGACATCACCTCGCGCTCTATCGGTATCCAGCTGAACATCCCTTTGTATGCCGGCGGTGCGGTAAACGCGTCGTCGCGCCAGGCGGTGGCCAACTACGAGAAGGCCAAGGTTGAGCTGCAGAACAAGACCGACAAGGCGATGGTCGAGATGCGCAAGCAGTACAACCTGGTGCTGAGCAGCGTGGCGCGCATGGACGCGCTGGTGAAGGCGGTGGAGTCGGGCAAATTGCTGATGACGGCGACCGAGCAGAGCATCAAGGGCGGGGTGCGCATCAACCTCGACCTGCTCAATGCGCAGCAGCAGCTGTTCACCAGCCAGCGCGACCTGGCGCAGGCGCGCTACAACTACCTGCTGTCGCACATCCGCCTGCGCGCGCAGGCCGGCACGCTGAGCGTGGACGACGTGCGCGAGATCGGCGCTTACTTCCGCTGAGCGGATTCGGCATTTGCATACAAAACCGGAGCTACCCAGCTCCGGTTTTTTTTAAGCGGCGCTCATAAGGTCAGGCGGCGTCGTGCAGTTGCATTTCAACGCGCAGGCCGGCAGCCGCAGCCATGTTTACCAGCGCATCGATGGCGAACAGGTTGATTTTGCCGCGCATCAGATCGGAAACGCGCGGCTGGGTGACACCAAAGACTTTGGCAGCGTCGCCCTGGCTCAGCCCGGAGCGGGTGATGTAGCTTTTCAGCTGTATCATCAATTGGGAGCGTAGCTTCATGTTCTCCGCCTCTGCCGGGGTGTCCTCAATGGCATCCCAGACGCTGGCAAAACGTTGCGTGGTCATTTTCCCAACTCCTTTTTTAAATCTCGGTAGCGGTGCTCAGCCAAATCGATATCGTGTTTGCTGGTCTGTTTGGTTTTCTTCTGAAAGCAATGCAGCACATAGATGGCATCGGCAAATTTCGCCACATAAATGACTCGGAACGCGCCAGTCTCATCCCGAAGTCGTATTTCCTTAATCCCTGCACCGACGGCACCCATGGGTTTCCAGTCATCTGGATCTTCGCCGTTTTGCACGAGGTCAATTTGGTGCCCCGCTTCGCGTCTGGCAGACGCCGGAAAGGCGCGTAAATCCTCGAGGGAGCTACCTCGGAACTCTACTGGCTTCGGATGGTGGATCATGTAACAACTATACAAAATTTTGTATTGGCTAGCAAGTGGCGGCTTGCTCCGGGGAGCCTGGCAATGTATTGGTGGCGCTGTTCCCGTGCACGCGTTCGGGCCTTGCCCGGCAGTTGATGCCGGCCTTGGCGTACATGACGGTTGGCTGCAGACGCAAGGTAGCGAGGCGCTGCTGCGCGCCGTCACGCGCTGGGTAGTTGGCCATTTGCGGCCTGATCCACGTTGAGCACCCCGGCTAGCGTTTTTTGTGACATGCCGCGTGCACGGCGCAACTCCGCAAGGGGAAGTTCCGCTAATAGCTGCCGGTAGAGCGCGCATATGCCGTCAAGGGCATTAAATACGTGGCCCGGTTGTGATTCGCCGCAAGATCGTCGACGCGCCGCTGCAATGCTCTAAGCGGCCTGCTCGGGCAAGTCGGTGTAGCGTTGCATTTTCGCTAGAGTGTGCCGCAGGCCGGCGCGAGCCGCTTCCAGATCGTACTGGGCCTGCAGGCGCAGGAAAAATCCATCGGTCAGATTGAAGAAGTGGCAAAGCCGCAGGTCGGTATCGGCGGTGATGGCGCGCTTGCTCGCGACGATGGCGCCGATGCGCTGCGCTGGTATGTCGAGTAATTTTGCCAGACGGTACTGCGAAATCTGCAATGGGTCGAGGAATTCGCTCTTCAGAATCTGCCCCGGCGCGAGGGACGGGATGAGATTGCCGGTGGCAACGTCCGAAAAATCGATTTCATGAAGTTGGGTTCGGTTAATGGTCATCGTTGCCGCCTAGTGATAATCGCAAATTTCAATATCGGTGGCGCGGCCAGTCTGGTCGTCAAAGTTGAAGCAAACGCGCCACTGCCGATTGATGCGTATGCTCCATTGGCCTTTGCGTTTGCCAGTCAGTTTTTCCAGCATGTTACCGGGCGGAACACGAAGATCGCTTACCTTCAACGCAGCGTCAATAAGGCTCAGTTTGACACGTGCCAGCGGCTGGACTTCACGTGGGAACTTCCTGACTTCCAAGCCAGCGAAGACCGCAGCCGTCTCCTTGTTTTTGAAGGACTCAATGGGCATGGTTTGATAGTAACGCGGCGCGTTACTGCCGTCAAATTCTGAGGGATAAAGGACGCTTCGCGGCCGGAACGCTGGATGGCGCTGCGCATGCAGGTCTATGCGGGCCTGCTGTACCAGGAATTGCTCAAGCAGCGCAGTTGGGCTCGAAAAACGCTGCTGCCACCGCTATTGCCGGTGGTGATCTACAGCGGTGCTGCGGCGTGGCGCGCTGCCGGCGCCATGTCGGCGCTGCGCGGGCCGACGGCCGCTGGCTTGCGGCGATTCCAGCCGGAGCAGCGCTACCTGCTGGTGGATTTGGCGCGGCAGGCGGCGCTTTGCTCCGGGGAGCCTGGCAACGTCTTGGTGGCGCTGTTCCAGTGCACGCGTTCGGGCCTTGCCCGGCAGCTGATGCCGGCCCTGGCGTACATCGACGGTTGGCTGCTGACGCAATGCAGCGAGGCGCTGCTGCGCGCCGTCACGCGCTGGGTGGTTGGCCATTTGCGGCAACGCTTCAAGGGGATTACCATATCCACGAACAGTACGTTGGAGGAGGTACGCACCATGCATGTCAGAGAATTCGCCACGTTTACTGACCAGTTGAAATTTGAAGTGGAGCAGGAGTCGCTGAAGAAAGGTCGCAAGCTGGGCCGGCAGGAAGGCCTGCAGGAAGGCTTGCAGGCGGCTCGCCGCATTTTGATCCGTTTGCTGGAGCGCGATAGCGGGCCGCTTTCGGCAACTACCATCGAGAGGGTACGTGCAGCCGAACCCGATCAGTTGCAGGAATGGCTGGACCAGGTCATTGACGGGAAGCGCCCGGTGGCGCTTCTCGAACCGTAGGAAATTACGCGGCGGCCTGCGTGCCGTGGCAGTGCGGGCAGGACACGCCGTACACGTACTGCTCGGACAGCTGCTCGCGCGGCGTGACCACGGCGCGGCAGGCGAAGCACTGGGTGGTTTCCACCGCTTCCAGCTGCGGGTTGAGCGCGGTGCGGTAGTCGAATACGAAGCAGTCGCCCGTGTAGTGGGCGCCGCCCACTTCCTCGAAGTACTTCAAAATGCCGCCTTCGAGCTGGTACACATTGTTGTAGCCGATGTTCTGCATGTGGATCGCCGCTTTTTCGCAGCGGATGCCGCCGGTGCAGAAGGTGACCACGGTCTTGCCTTCGAAATCGTCCTTGTGGGCGGCGATCACTTCCGGGAACTCGGTGAACTTCTTGATGCGGTAGTCGACCGTGTCGGTGAAGGTGCCGACGTCCACTTCGAAGTCGTTGCGGGTGTCCACCATCACCACCGGCTTGCCGGCGTCGTCGTGGCCCTGGTCCAGCCAGCGCTTGAGCGTGTGCGCTTCGACGAAGGGCGCGCGGCCTTCCTCCGGCTTGATCAGCGGCATGCGCATGGTGATGATCTCTTTCTTGATCTTCACCAGCATGCGCTTGTGCGACTGCTCGGCCGACACGCTTTCCTTCACTTCCAGGTCGGCCAGGCGGGCGTCGCTGCGCACCCAGGCCAGGTACTGGTCGATGTCGGCGCGCAGGCCGGACAGGAACATATTGATGCCTTCCGGCGTCAGCAGGATGGTGCCTTTCAGCTTCAGTTCGGCGCACTGGGCCTGGTACTGCGGGCGCAGCTCTTCCAGGTTCTCGAGCGTGATGAATTTATAGGCAGCGATGTTGACATACGGGGTCGCCGTTGCTGCGCCGGCCGGTGCGGGCGCGCTGGAGGTGTGAGCTTGCATGGTGCGTTTTCAGGAAAAAGCGGGAACAGCCGCTATTATAAGCTGCCCGCGCCCGGTACCCCCAAATCGGCGCTATACTTCAACCACAATTGTGGTAAGGAGGTCGCCATGGCAGCAAGTACGTCAATCCGTATCAATCAGGACTTATACGACCAAGCCAAGCAAGATGCGCTGACAGAGCATCGCACCATTGCCGGGCAAATTGAATTTTGGGCCAGGGTTGGCCGGGCAGCGCTCGACAATCCTGATTTACCCGTCAGTTTCGTGGCCGAGTCCTTGGCTTCGCTGGCCGAGCCGCGCGAGCAGGCGCTGCCCTTTGTGCCTCGCAGCAAGCGCGGATAATGTGGGCGGTCCAACAGACCCGGCGCTTCGCCCGCCAGTACAAGAAGCTGCACGACAACACCGCTGCCGATGTGGATGACGCGGTGGCCAGGCTGCAGGGCGAACCGGAACTTGGCGAGCAGAAAAAAGGTGATCTGGCACAACTGCGCGTGTTGAAATTCCGCAGTGCGGGGCAGCTTTACTTGTTGGGATATACGCTGGATCAAGGCGTGAATTTGATCTATTTGGAAGCTGTCGGTCCGCACGAGAATTTTTACCGCGATCTCAAGCGGTGATTCGGCCCGGCCGCCCCGGCAAGGTAAAATAGCGCCTCATTGGAACACTGGCGAGCAGCGGCATGAATATGATGGTAATCGAACAAGCAGGTGATGTGGCGGCAGCGGCGCCCGAGCCGCAGGGCCCGGCCTTCGTCCACCTGCGGGTGCACTCGGAATATTCGATCGTGGACGGCCTGGTGCGGATCGACGACCTGATCGCTACCGCCGCCAAGGACAAGCAGGCGGCGCTGGCCGTCACCGACCTGGGCAACCTGTTCGGCATGGTCAAGTTCTACAAGGCGGCGCGCGGCAAGGGCATCAAGCCGGTCGTGGGCTGCGAAGTGTGGATCACCAACGACGATAACCGCGAAAAACCATCACGCCTGCTGCTGTTCGCGAAAAACCGCATGGGCTACCTGCAGCTGTGCGAGCTGCTGTCGACCGCCTGGCTCACCAACCAGTACAAGGGCCGCGCCGAAATCCGCACCGAGTGGCTGGCCGACCGCGCCGGCAAGACCTACCCGCTGCTGCCCGGCGAACGCACCGACGACGGCCTGATCGCGCTGTCCGGCGCGCAGTACGGCGACATCGGCGCCGCGCTGGACAACGGCAACGCGGAGCTGGCCGAGCGCCAGGCGCGCAAGTGGGCCGCCATCTTCCCGGGCCACTTCTACGTCGAGGTCCAGCGCGCCGGCCAGGCCAACCAGGAGGCGCAGGTGCGCCATTCGGTGGCGCTGGCGGCCAAGCTGGGCTTGCCGGTGGTGGCCACGCATCCGGTGCAGTTCATGTCGCAGAGCGAGTTCATCGCGCACGAGGCGCGCATCTGCATCTCGGACGGCGAGATGATCGCCAACGCCAAGCGCGTCAAGCGCTACAACGAGCAGATGCGCTTCCTGACGCAGGCCGAAATGGGCGCGCTGTTCGCCGACCTGCCGGGCGCGCTGGCCAACTCGGTCGAAATCGCCAAGCGCTGCAACCTCACGCTCACGCTGGGCAAGCCGCAGCTGCCGGACTTCCCGACGCCGGAAGGCATGACCATCGACCAGTTCCTGGTGGCCGAGTCGCAGCGGGGCCTGGAGGCGCGCCTGGTGCATCTGTATCCGGACCCGGAAAAGCGCGAGCAGGAACGCCCGCGCTACGAGGCGCGCCTGAAGTTCGAGACCGACACCATCTGCAACATGAAGTTCCCCGGCTACTTCCTGATCGTGGCCGAGTTCATCCAGTGGGCCAAGGAGAACGGCGTGCCGGTGGGGCCGGGCCGGGGTTCGGGCGCGGGCTCGCTGGTGGCTTACTGCCTTTTGATTACCGACCTGGATCCGCTGAAGTACAACCTGCTGTTCGAGCGTTTCCTGAACCCAGAACGCGTATCGATGCCCGACTTCGATATTGACTTCTGCCAGGAAGGCCGCGACCGCGTCATCCAGCACGTGAAGGACCTGTACGGCCACCACGCCGTGTCGCAGATCGCCACCTTCGGTACCATGGCGGCGAAAGGGGCCATCCGCGACGTCGGCCGCGTGATGGACTTCGGCTATATGTTCTGCGACGGCGTGTCCAAGCTGATCCCGTTCAAGCCGGGCAAGCCGGTCTCGATCGCGGAGGCGATCGAGGAGGAGCCTATGCTCAAGGAGCGTCAGCAGAACGAGGAGGAGGTGCGCCAGCTGCTGGACCTGGCGCAGCAGGTCGAGGGCATCACCCGCAACATCGGCATGCACGCCGGCGGCGTGCTGATCGCCCCGGGCAAGCTGACCGACTTCTGCCCGCTGTACACGCAGGGCGGCGACGGCGGCGTGGTGTCGCAGTACGACAAGGACGACGTGGAGGCCGTGGGCCTGGTCAAGTTCGACTTCCTGGGTCTGACCACGCTGACCATCCTGGACCGGGCGGTGCGCTACATCAAGGACCTCGACCCGAAAGAGGCCGATTTCGACCTGGCCAAGCTGCCGCTGAACGACCGCCCGTCCTACGAGCTGCTGACCAAGGCCAAGACCGTGGCCGTGTTCCAGCTTGAGTCGCGCGGCATGCAGGGCATGCTGAAGGACGCGCGTCCCGACCGTTTCGAGGACATCATTGCGCTGGTGGCGCTGTACCGTCCGGGCCCGATGGACCTGATCCCCGACTTCTGCAAGCGCAAGCACGGCGAACGTTTCGACTATCCCGATCCGCGCACCGAATCCATTCTGTCCGAAACCTACGGCATCATGGTGTACCAGGAGCAGGTGATGCAGATGGCGCAGATCGTCGGCGGCTACTCGCTGGGCGGCGCCGACATGCTGCGCCGCGCGATGGGTAAGAAAAAAGCCGAGGAGATGGCCGAGCACCGGGAAATCTTCCGCGCCGGCGCCGCCAAGGACGGCTTGACGGCCGAGAAGGCCGACGAGATCTTCGACTTGATGGAGAAGTTCGCGGGCTACGGCTTCAACAAGTCGCACGCGGCAGCCTACGCGCTGCTGTCCTACCACACGGCCTACCTGAAGGCGCACCATCCGGCCGCGTTCATGGCGGCCAACATGTCGCTGGCCATGGATGACACCGAGAAGGTCAAGATCCTGGTCGAGGACTCGATCGACATCTGCGGCCTGACCATCCTGCCGCCGGACATCAACCAGTCGGCCTACCGTTTCCGTCCGGACGGCGAGGCGCCGTCGGTCACCAACAAGAAGGTCACCAAGATCCGCTACGGCCTGGGCGGCGTCAAGGGCGCGGGCCAGAACGCGATCGAGGCCATCATCGCCGCGCGCGAGGCGACCGGGCCTTTCGTCAGCCTGTTCGACTTCTGCAAGCGCGTGGACAAGAAGCAGATCAACCGCCGCACCATCGAGGCCCTGATCCGCTCCGGCGCTTTCGACTGCCTGGGCGTGGACCGCGCCGTGCTGCTGGCCTCCGTCACCTTCGCCATGGAGTGCGCGGACCAGGAGGCCAAGGCGGTCAACCAGGTCAGCCTGTTCGGCGGCGACGATTCCGACCTGGTGGCGCCGCCGGAATACGTGAAAGCGGCGCCCTTCACCGACCGCCAGAAACTGGCCGAGGAAAAGGTGGCGCTGGGCTTCTACCTGTCCGGCCACATGTTCGATTCCTACGCGCCGGAAGCGCGCCGCTTCTCGCGCACCAAGCTGGCGGACCTGGAACCGTCGCGCGACCCGCGCATGATGAGTGGCGTGATTACCGGCATCCGCCCGCAGATGACGCAGCGCGGCAAGATCTACATCCTGACGCTGGACGACAAGAGTGCGGTGCTGGAAGTGACCGTGTACAGCGAGCTGTTCGACGAGAACAAGCGCATGTTCAAGGAGGACGAGTTCCTGGCCGTGGTGGGCAAGGTGTCGGAGGACCGCTTCTCGGGCGGCCTGCGCATTTCGGCCGAGAAGGTGTACGACATCACCGCCGCGCGCATCCAGTTCGGCAACCAGATGGGCTGGACCATGCCGACCACGGTGGCCGCGGCCAAGCTGCAGGAAGTGCTGACGCCGCACCGCGACCCGAACGGCCTGGCGGTGGCCATGCGCGTCAAGCCGCAGGGCATAGACTGCGTGGTGCAGCTGGGCGAGGAGTGGCGCGTGGCGCCGTCGGACGCGCTCAAGCTGGCGCTGGAGACGGTGCTGGGCGCGCGCGAAGTGGCCGTCGAATATTGAGGCGCGAAAGGCTTGCGTACCTGTCGTTCCGCATCGGCGGACCGCCGCGCAGGGTGTAGCAGGGAATTCGTGGGGCACGCCCCACGCCTGCGGAACGACTTGCGGCAGCAAGGGGAATCTATAGGGCACCTCGAATAACCGCCAACTTGTCATTCCCGCGCACGCGGGAATGACAAGTTGGCGGTTATTCGAGGTACTCATCAGTGCTTTGCAATTGACTTTGCCATGGCGGCGGGAAATACTGGGCTACCTGTCCAGCTAACCCTTTACTTTAGAAGCGCCATGGCTACTGTTACCGACGTCACCACCGCACTGCTCTCCGGCCTGAACCATATCGACGCCTTGCTCGATGACGGTCCGGGCTGGAATTACCTGGCGCCGTCCACCGCCAACACCATCACCTACACCTTCTCGACCGCCAGCGGCCTGCAGACGGGCAACACCAACATCCAGGGCGCGCCGCAGGCCTTCACTGCCGCGCAGCAGGCCGCCACGCGCGAGGCCCTGGCTTACCTGAGCACCATCACCGGCGTCGTCTTCACGGAAACCACCAGCGGCACGGCGGCCAAGGTGCACTTCGCCAACGTCGACATCGCCGGCGCGTCCACGTCCGGCCTGTGCAGCTGGTCGTCCAGCTATTCCTACAACAACGCCAACACGGTCACGGCCTACAACGCCAGCGCCTACGTCTACCTGGACAATGTGCAGTGGGGCAGCCAGAACTCGGTGCTCTCGGGCGGCGAGGGACTGGAAACGCTGCTGCACGAAATCGGCCACATGATGGGCTTGAAACATCCCTTCGAGGGCGACATCCAGCTGCCGGACGCGACCGACAATTCGGCCTACACGCTGATGTCGTACACGAGCTCGGGCGGCCCTTACCCGAGCTATAGCCAGTACGACCTGGCCGCGCTGAAATGGCTGTACGGCGGCGACGGCCTGGGCGGCGCCCTGGGCGTGGGCTCGACTGGCGGCGGCCGCTATTTCACCGGCACCAACGTGGCCGACACGCTGACCGGCACGGCCGCCAACGACGCGCTCGAGGGCGGCGCCGGCGACGACACGCTGGACGGCGGCGCCGGCACCGACACCGCGGTCTACACGGGCGTGTTCGGGGCCTACACCGTGGTGCAGGAAGACGCCATCAACTGGACCGTCAGCGGCTCGGAGGGCCTGGACCGGCTGCGCGGCGTCGAGCTGCTGCATTTCGGCGACGTGACGGTGGACCTGGCCAGCCTGGACAGGATCGCGCCGCTGGCGCCGGTGCTGGTGTTCACCAAGGACGGCAGCGCGGCCGCCAGCGGCAACCATCCGCTGTTCAGCGGCACGGCCGAGGCGGGTTCCACGGTGGAGTTGTTCAACGGCTCGGCCAGCCTGGCCACGGTGGCCGTGGACGCCACCGGCCTCTGGAGCGTGCGGCCGGTCGCGCTGGCCAACGGCAGCTACAGCGTGGCGGCCAAGGCCACCGATGCGGGCGGCAATGTGTCGCCGGCGTCGCTGGCGCAGTCGTTCACGGTGTCGAGCAGCCTCAACCAGGTGGGCACGGCGGGCGCGGACACCTTGTCCGCCACCGCCGGCATCAACCACCTGGACGGCGGGGCCGGCACCGACACCGTGCTGTACGCCGGCACGCGCGGCGGCTACACGGTGGCGAAAACCGCCTACGGCTACACCGTGGCCGACGTGTCCGGCCCGGGCGCCACGGACCTGCTGGTGAACAGCGAGCGCATCAAGTTCGCCGACAAGAGCGTGGCCATCGACATCGACGGCCTGGGCGGCCAGGCTTACCGCATCTATCAGGCCGCTTTCAACCGCGCGCCGGACCTGTCCGGCCTGGGCTACTGGATCGCCGTCATGGACGAGGGCGTGAGCCTGGGCGGCGTGGCGGGGCGCTTCATGGCCAGCGCGGAGTTCGCCGGCCTGTACGGCAGCACCACGCCGGGCAACGACGTGCTGGTCACGCAGCTCTACAGCAACGTGCTGCACCGGACGCCGGACGCGGGCGGCTACGCCTACTGGATGAATATCCTGAACACCGGCCTGGGCAGCCAGGCCACCGTGCTGGCCGAGTTCAGTGAGAGCGCGGAGAACAAGGCGCAGGTGATCGGCGCCATCCAGAACGGGTTCGAGTACACGCCCTACATCTAGCCGCCGCTACATGTCCTTCAGGCTGGTGATGGCGTAGCCTTTCACGCCGATCTGCTGGTAGGGCTGTTCGATATGGAAGTCGGGCAGGGTGTCGGCGCCGTCGTCCACCTCCAGCGCCAGCCTGGCCGCTTGCCAGTCGGTGCTGATGGCTTCCTGGGGGATAGGTTTGCCTTCTGGAACGGCCAGGTAGGAAAACAGGCCGTCGTGTTCGGGTCGTCGGTAAATGTCCAGTCGCATCGCAAATCTCCTTGTGGGGCGGGTTGTGAGCTTACTTGCTGCGATTCTACCGCTTCGGAGCGGCCTGTGCGCGCCGCGTACGCCTGTCATTGCGCATCGGCGCCGCCGCGCACGCCTGTCATCGCGCAACGGCACCCCGCCGCGCACGCCTGTCATTGCCATCGGCGCGCCGCCGCGCACGCCTGTCATTGCCATCGGCGCACCGCCGCGCACGCCTATCATTGCCATCGGCACCCCGCCGCGCACGCCTGTCATTGCGCAACGGCACCCCGCCGCGCGCGCCCGTCATTGCGCAACGGCACCGCCGCCGCGCGCGCCTGTCATTCCCGCGAAAGCGGGAATCCATAGGCCGCTTCCTTGCCGATGATGCATGGATTCCCGCGTGCGCGGGAATGACAAATATGGATCCCCCTTGCTGCCGCAAGTCGTTCCGCAGGCGTGGGGCATGCCCCACGAATTCGCTGTTCTACACTGCGCGGCGGTCCACCGATGCGGCATGACAGGCTTAGGCGGCGGCCAGCAGCAGTTCCAGGTCCGGTTTCATTCCCAGTGCCAAGTCTTGCTCAGCCGCCAACGCCTCTGCGCCGACAGTCGCGCCGCGCGGCTGGGCGATGCCGTCCACCACGGCCATTGCCACGGCGGCCAGCAGTTCGTGCCGCTTGCGCGCCTCCGAACGCTTCTTTGATGCGATCTCTTCCATCACCGGCGCGTGCAGCGGGCCGCAGGGCAGCGCGTAGTCGCCGTCGCTGCGCGGCTGGGCCCCCATCTCGCGCCAGAAGCCATTGTAGTCGGCGTGCACGCGGCCCTTGCGGATCTGCTTGAGCACGGCACGGTTGTCGTTGCCCACCAGTAGCACCTGGCTGCAGCCGTAGGCGTAGCCGAGCTGCTGGACCAGGCGCAGCAGCAAATTCTTCGGGCGCAGGCCGTGCAGCTCACGGGTCGCTTCGCGCCCCAGTTCCAGTCCGGCGCCGCATTGCGGCCCCTGCAGGCAGCCGACGCCGACGCTGGCCTGCGCGCCGTCGGCCAGGAAGGAAAACGCCACCGCATACACCAGCGCCTGGCCGCGCCGCAATTGCAGCACCAGTTCGCCTTCGCGCTCCATCGGCACGATGGCGCGCAGCTCGACGTGGTAGCGGACGCCGGATTTGCCTTCGAAGCTGGCCAGCTCGACCCCGCCGCGCGCAGCCTGCGCCACGGTGGCGGCCAGGTCGTACTGCAGCACGAAGCGGTAGTGCGCCACCAGGGCGGCCAGGCGCTGGGGCCGGTTCAGGCGCTGGCTCAGGTAGGGACGGTAGATCTTGTGCAGCAGGCGCGGCTGAATGTGCGCCAGTTCGCGCAGCGCGGCATGCGAGTTGAGCATGTCCAGCCAGCCGCGCGTGAGCAGCGGATAAGCCAGCGCCCGCAACTGCAGCTTGACGGCAGCGCAGGCCACCGAAGGAAGGGATTTCCGTTCCAGCCCGGCACGGAGGGTGATAGCCTGCATGTTGTTCGGTACTCCAAAGATCGCGGTAAGGGGACGGCTAGGGCTGGGCCGGAAGAAACACTGCGTTACAATCAGAAATATTAGCGACACCTGCACCGGCTGACAATTCGCGATCAGCTTACGGGTAACCCTTACTTTCACCATATGCGCCTCGCCTTGGCACGATTGCACGGACCATTATTTTTCTTGCTATACCTGCTGTTCGATTGGCTGACCTATATCGATCCGCTGTATGGCTTGAACATCACGCCCTGGAACCCCGACCCGGCGCTGGGCCTGGTGTACTGGCTGCGCTATGGCAGGCGCGCCGCCGTGCCCTGGTTCCTGGCGCTGCTGGGCAGTGAAATCCTGCTGCGCGGGATGGTGGCGGGGCCGCTGCACTCCATGCTGGTCGCGCTCAGCCTGACGGCCGGCTACGCGCTGATCGGCGAGGGTTTGCGCCGCAACTTCAGCACCAGCACCATGTTCGACAACCGCGAGCGGCTGATGACCTGGCTGGCGGTGGTGGCGGCCGGCACCCTGCTCAACAGCGTAGCCTATGTGGCGCTGCTGTCCTCGGCCGGGCTGATCCCGACCGGGCAGGGCGCGCTGGCCGTGTGGCGCTTCGCCATCGGCGACGTGGTGGGGGTGATGGTGTCCATGCCGCTGATCTGGATGCTGGCCAGCGAGGATGGCCGGCAGCGCCTGCGCGCCGCGCTGTGGCGCTGGGAAACCCTGGGCTACCTGGTGCTGGCCGTGTGCGTCATGTGCGCCGTGTTCGGCTACATCGCCAAGGCCAATTTCAAGCATTTCTACTTCCTGTTCCTGCCGGTGATCTGGGCCGCCACGCGGCACGGCGTGTACGGCGCCGCGCTGATCGTGTTTACGCTGCAGCTGGCCATTGTCACCTTGATGCGCTGGACCAACGCGGCCGACATCGAAGTGTCCGAGCTGCAGATGCTGGACGCGGTGCTGGCGCTGGTGGCCTTTTTCATCGGCATCGTGGTCGACGAGCGGCGCCAGGTGGCCGACGAGCTGAAGCACACGCTGCGGCTGGCGGCGGCCGGCGAGATGGCGGCCGCGCTGGCGCACGAGCTGAACCAGCCGATGACGGCGCTGTCGGCCTACGGCAAGGCGTGCGAGCACCTGCTCGAGCGCGGCGAGACGGGCGACTTGCTGAAGGGGGCGATCCAGCGCATGATCGTCGAGTCCGGGCGGGCCGCCGAGGTGGTGCGGCGCCTGCGCGACTTTTTCCGCACCGGCGCGCTGCGGCTCGAGCCGGTGCAAGCCGGGTCGCTGCTGGCGTCCATCACGCAGCAGTTCTTCGGCCAGTGCCGGGAGCAGGGCGTGGAGCTGGCGGTGGCGCAAGCGCCTCAGCTGGCGGTGCTGGCCGACCGCATCCAGGTCGAGCTGGTGCTGCGCAACCTGCTGGCCAACGCGCTCGACTCGGTGGCGGCCTGCCCGGCGGGCCAGCGCCGCATCGTGCTGTCGGCGCAGGCGGTGGAGGGGGCGCGGCTGCGCATCACCGTCGAGGACAGCGGCGCCGGCGTGTCCGAGGCGCTGGCCCAGCGCTTGTTCGAACCCTTCGTGTCGTCCAAGGCCAGCGGCCTGGGCCTGGGGCTGGTGCTCAGCCGCGCCATCGTCGAGGCGCATGGCGGCGAATTGTGGGCCGAAGTGAGCGATCACGGCATATTCCGTTTTATACTGCCGGCCCTGGAATCGGGAGAGTAGCGTGACATTGGATCTGACCGTATTTATCGTCGACGACGACCCCTCGGTGCGCGACGCGCTCGGCATGCTGCTGGGCGTGCGCGGCTATCGCACCGCCGTGTTCGGCAGCGGCGAAGCGGTGCTGGAAGCGTGGCGGCCGGAGTGGGCCGGCTGCATGCTGATCGACATCCGCATGCACGGCATGGACGGGCTGGAGCTGCAGCAGCGCCTGGCGCAGCTGGGCAACCGGGTGCCGGTGGTGATCGTCACCGGCCACGGCGACGTGGCGCAGGCGCGCGCCGCCTTCAAGGCGCAGGCGCTGGACTTCCTGGAAAAGCCCTTCGACGACGCCAAGCTGATTGCCGCCATCGACGAGGCTTTCTCGTCGGAAGCGCGGCAGCGGCGCCAGAGCAGCGCGCGTGCGGACACGCGCGAGCTGCTGCGCGAGCTCACGCCGCGCGAACGGGAAGTGATGGAGCTGGTGGTGCTGGGGCGGCACAACCGCGAGATTGCGCCGGCGCTGGGCATCAGCGTGCGCACGGTGGAGGTGCACAAGGCGCGGCTGATGAGCAAGCTGGGCGTGGGCAACGTGGCCGACCTGGTGCGCATCGCCATGCTCGACGCCGGCTGAGATGGCGGCTTAGTTGGCGGCTTAGGCGCAGCGCGCCGGGCTGCTTATCCGGCCTGCGCCTCGCGCTGCACGGCGCGGGTGCGCGCCATGCGCTGCCACAGCTTGACCCTGCGGCTGATGGTTTGCTGCAGATGGAACGCCACGCTGCCCGCCACCGCGCTGCGCACCTGGCGCGCGGTGCGCAGGTCGGCCTTGTGGCTGGTCGAGATCAATTGCCCGTCGCTCATGCTGGCCAGCACCTGCCGCAGGGGCGTAAACAGGCCTGCCAGGAAGGCCTGCGTGGCGTCGCTGCGGGCCAGCTTGCCCTGCGCGGCGGGCAGCTGGTAGGAATTCTTGATGGCGCCGATATAGAAGTGGCAGGCGGCCGCGTCGAACTGGGCGCGCACGGCGGCGCTGGCGCCGGCTTGTTCGAAGTCCTGCTTGGCCGAGGCCAGCGCCGAGGCGAAGTCCACGCACCAGCCGGCGCTGATCACGCGCGTGATGCTGAGCGGATGCTGGCGGTAGGCCAGCAGCACGGCCGGCACGTAGTACAGGCTGGCGCAGCGCAGCAGCAGGCGCGGCACCACGGCCACGTCCTCGAACAGGCGGCCGGACGGGAAGACCGGCGCCGGCAGCTGGGCGTAGATGTCGCGGCGGAATATCTTGCACCACACATACATGTGGCGGTCGGCGAAAAAGGTCGCCATCAGGCCGTCGCGCTCGCGCAGCAGGGTTTCCGGCTGGTAGCTCAGCGCGATGTCGCGGTCCTTGCCCGGCGCGTCCGGGTGCCACATGCGGAAACCGGTGGCGATCACGTCCGGCCGCTCGGCGGCGATCACGCGGTCCAGGTGCGCCAGCGCGCCCGCCTGCAGCTCGTCGTCGCTGTCGATGAACAGGATGTATTCGCCGCTGGCCTGTGCCAGGCCGGCGTTGCGGGCGCCGGAAATGCCCTGGTTGGCCTGCGTCAGCACGCGCGCCGCGCAGTGCGGGTTGGCTTCAAACAGGGCGCGCGCGGCGGCTGCGGTGCCGTCGGTCGAGCCGTCGTCGACCACGATCAGTTCGTGGCGCGCGTCCATCTGCGCCAGCACCGGGCCCAGGCAAGCGGCGATAAAGGCTGCCGCGTTGTAGGCCGGAATGATGATGCTGATGCTGTAGGGGCTGGGCATGGCGGCGCTGACGGGAAGGGCGGACGCGGCGTGGGCAGGCGTGGACGGGAACGCCGGCCGCAGGCCCTGCGCCGCCAGCACGGTCTTGTCGGCGGCGCGCTGCAGCACGATGTGGCGGTTGCGGTCTTCCAGGCTGCGCTCGTTTTCCTTGTGCCACAGGTGGTAGACCTCGGTGGCGAAAGCGCCTTCCTTGCGCATCACGCCGGCGTTGAACAGGCGCACCACCAGGTCGGAGTCCTCGTGGCCCCAGCCCTGGAAACTCTCGTCGAAGCCGTTCACGGTGGCCAGGTCGCTGCGCCACACGCCCAGGTTGCAGCTTTTGATGCGGCGCCAGCTGAAGCGGCGGCTTTCGCGGCCGAAGTCCGGCAGGGTCAGCACGGTCTGCAAGTATTTGTTCAGGTCGCCGGCCAGGCGCAGCTTCAGCTTGTCCCAGCAGGTCAGCCCACGCAGGCTGATGCGCTCGGCCAGCAGGCGCAGCGTGTAGCCGGGGCTGAGCAGCACGCGGCTGCCGGTGACCAGGTAGCCCGGCTTGGCCAGCTTGCGGTGCTGGCTGATGAAGCTCGGCTGCGGCATGCAGTCGCCGTCGAGGAAGATCACATAGTCGCCGCTGGCGGCCAGGATGCCCTGGTTGCGGGCGCGCGCGGCGCGGAAGCCCTCGTCCGGCTGCCACACGTGCAGCAGCGGCACCGGCGAGCGCCGCTTCAGGTTCTCTATGCACTGGCGCGTGTTGTGGGTGGAGCCGTCATCAGCGATAATGATTTCGAAATGATTATCATCCTGGCAGAAGCATGCCTCGAGCACCGCCGCTAGCGCGTCGGGCCGGTTGTAGGTCGTGATAATGACGGAAATTTTTGACGCTTGTTGCATGAAGTGGATGCTGCCTGTGCTGATTTTTGCAAGAATAAGCTCACAAAACATTAATGAATAATACTTTTACAAAAAAAAACATTCTGCAAGACAACGCACTATCTTATCTCATCCACAGCCTGGTCTTCCTGTTGCCCACCCTGGCGCTGGTCACGCGCTTCGGCGTGAGCGCGATGGGATTTGGCTTTTTGCTGGCCGCGGCATTCTGCTGGCGCGCCGCCAAACCCCGGTTTGTGCGCCATCTTACTGAGATCCGCTTCGTTTTAACAGCGTTAGCTTGCAGTTTCGCCTTTGCGCTGGCCGGCATGCTGGTGCACGCGGACATCGGTATCCGCGCGCTGGAGAAGCCCAGCCGTATGTTTTTCTGCGTAACCGTGCTGCTGGCGGTGCTGGCCGTGCGGCCCAGCCGCAAGGCCTTGTGGGCCGGCCTGATCGCCGGCACGGTCGGCGGTGCGGTGTTTATTTGCTATCAGCGCTGGGGACTGCGGATCGACCGCCCCGGCGGCTTTATTAATTCTATAACATTCGGCGACATTGAGCTCTGCATGGGCATGATGTGCCTGGCCGGCGTGCTCGATTTCAAGGGCCGGCAGGCGCTGTGGCCGGCGCTGGGCGCGCTGGCCGGCCTGCTCGGGTCGGTGGCCAGCGGCACCCGGGGCGGCTGGATCGCCATCATTTTCGCCGCGCTGCTGTTCCTCAAATACGGCCATTTCCTGCGCTCGCGCGCTGCCAAGGGCTTGCTGGCGGTGGTGCTGGTGCTGCTGGCCGGCAGCTTCCTGGTCGAGCAGACCGGCGTGCGCCAGCGCCTGCGCCAGGGCGTGAGCGACGTCGACAACTACGTCAAGGGCGGCAACGCCTTCACCAACGTCGGCGTGCGCCTGGAATTGTGGAAGGGCGGCCTGGCGCTGGCCGCCGAGCATCCGTGGCGCATCTCCACCACCAGGGAAATCCACGCCGAGCTGGAGCGCGAAGTGGCGGCGGGGCGCTTGAAACCCTTCGTGCTGGACGCCGAGCATTTTCACAACGACATGATGCACGTGCTGGTGTACGGCGGTATTCCCGGGCTGCTGGTCTACCTGCTGTCCATGCTGGCGCCGTTCCTGTTTTTCCTGCGCATCTTGCGCAACCACGAGTCGGCCAGCCCGGCCGTCATCGCCCCCGCGCTGGCCGGCCTGCTGCTGGTGGTCGGCTATTTCAGCTTCGGCCTGACCGAGGTCATCTTCTGGTCCATCCTGAGCACCATGTTCTACGTACAGATGCTGTTCCTGCTGATGGGCTTTTGCCTGAACGCGCAGGACGAAGGAAAAACCGTATGAGCGACCTGGCAGGCCCGCGCACGCTGGTCATTTCACCGAACTGGATAGGCGACGCCGTGATGGCGCAGCCCCTGCTGCGCCTGCTGCGCGCGGCCCATCCGGAGCGCCCCATCGACGTGCTGGCGCCGCCCTCGGTGGCGCCGGTGTGGCGCCAGATGGCCGAGGTGGACGAGGTGCTGGAAACGCCGTTCCGCCACGGCCCGCTGCAGCTGCGCGAGCGCTGGCGCTACGCGCGCCAGTTGCGCCGGCGCGGCTACGCGGCAGCCTACGTGCTGCCGAACACGCTCAAGTACGCGCTCATCCCCTGGCTGGCCGGCATCCGGCAGCGGGTCGGCTACAAGGGCGAAAGCCGTTACGGCCTGATCAACGTGATGCACTTCGACGACGTGCCGCCGCGCCCCATGGTGCCGTTCTACGCGGCGCTGGCGCAGGCGCCGGACGCGGCGCCGCAGACTGTGCCGCGCCCGGCGCTGCAAGCGAGCGGCGAGCAGATCGCCGCCGCCTGCGCGCGCGCCGGGCTGGACCCGCAGCGCCCCATCGTGGCTTTCGCGCCCGGCGCCGAATTCGGTTCCGCCAAGCGCTGGCCGGCCGGCCATTTCGGCGCCCTGGCGCAAGCCATCGTGGCGGCCGATCCGCAAGCCCAGATCGCGCTGCTCGGCTCGCCCAAGGACAAGGAGGTGTGCGCCGAGGTAGTGCAGGCCGCCGGCCCCGCCGCCGCCGCCGTGCACAACCTGGCCGGGGCCACCAGGCTGGCCGAGGCGGTGGCCCTGATCGCGCAGGCCGGCGCCGTGGTCAGCAACGATTCCGGGCTGCTGCACATCGCCTCGGCGCTGAACCGGCCGGTGATCGCCATCTACGGCCCGACCGATCCCGGCCACGCGCCGCCGTTCTCCGACATCGCCGCCTCGATCTCGCTGCGGCTCGAGTGCGCGCCGTGCCGCCAGCGCGAATGCCCGCTGGGCCACCAGGACTGCATGCAAAAGATCGCGCCGGCGCAGGTCTGGCAGACGCTGCAGCCCATGCTGGCTTCGCCTCGCTGAGTGGGGTATATCGTCTATTCCATCCCGGCGCGCGCAGGCCTGGCGTATGCTTACCCGTATGCTTGATCAATTCCTTAAGCAACTCCCTAAGCGGCTCCCTAAGCGACTCCTTAAGCGGCGGCGTGACCGCTTGCCCGACCGGGCGCCCGGCACCAGGCGGTTTCCCCTCACCTTCTGGGCTGCCGTGTTCGTTGCAGTCGTCTGCCTGTCGCTGGTGGCGATCGACGGCTGGCGCAGCCTGAACGCTCGCGCCGAGCTGCTGGGCGCGTCCGAGCGCAACACGTCCAACCTGGCGCGCGCGATGGCGCAGCACGCGGACGACACCATCACCGCCGCCGACACCTGCCTGGCCGACATCGTCGAGCGCATTGAAAGCGACGCCGCCGCGACCGTCCGCGCCTCCGCCCCGGCCATGGAGCGGCTGCACCGGCTCATGGTGGCGCAGGTGAACCGCCTGCCGCAGCTCAATGGCCTGTTCGTGTACGACGAGGCCGGCAACTGGGTGGTCAATTCGCGCCCGGTCATGAACCTGGCCTATAACAACGCCGACCGCGAATACTTCGTGTTCCACCGCACCCACACCGATGCCGGGCCGCACATCGGCGTGCCGGTGGTGAGCCGCTCCACCGGCAAATGGGTACTGCCGGTGTCGCGCCGCCTGAACCGGCCCGACGGCGGTTTCGCCGGCGTGGCGCTGGCCACCATCGACTTCGACTATTTCACCGCCTTCTACCAGAGCCTGGACATCGGCAAGCACGGCGCGGTGGCGCTGCTGCACAACGAAGGCATGATGCTGGTGCGGCGGCCGTTCGACGAAAACCGCATCGGTTCGAGCATCGTCAACACGCCGATCTACCGGCAGTTCCAGAGCACCAGCCGCACCGGCACCGGTTTTTTCCGTTCCACCCAGGACGGCGAACTGCGCCTGAACAGCTACCGCGCGCTGGAGCGCTACCCGCTGTTCGTGACGGCGGCGCTGTCGCGCGACGAGGTGCTCGAAGGCTGGCGCCGCGACACCATGCTGCATTCCTGCGGCGTGCTGTTGCTGGCGGTGCTGCTGGCGCTGTTCGGCAAGCGGCTGATCCAGCAGATCGAGATGCGGCTGGAGGCCGAGAAGGAATTGCTGAAGGCGCGCGACGCGCTCGAGAGCCTGAACCGCAGCCTGGAGAAGCTGGCGCTGCAGGACGGGCTGACCGGGCTGGCCAACCGGCGCCAGTTCGACGTCACCCTGGGCAGCGAGTTCAGCCGCGCGACACGGGCCGGCACCGAGCTGGCCTTCATCATGATCGACGTCGACAGCTTCAAGCAGTTCAACGACCTGTACGGCCACAGCGCGGGCGACGACTGCCTGCGCACGATCAGCAAGGCGATCCGCACGCAGACGCCGAAGCGGCCGGGCGACCTGGCGGCGCGCTACGGCGGCGAGGAGATCGGCATTTTGCTGCCGCTGACCGACTTGGCCGGGGCGCAGGCGGTGGCCGAGCGCGTGCGCAAGGCCATTTTCGAACTGCGCATCCCGCATGCAGGCAGCGCCTTCGGGGTGGTCACCATCAGTGCCGGCGTGGCCGCCGTGCGGCCGCAGCGCGGCGTCGACGAGCCGGGCGCGCTGATCGAAGCGGCCGACCAGGCCCTGTACGCCGCCAAGGCCGCCGGCCGCAACCGCGTGCACAGCGCGCCGGCAGCGCGCGCGGCCTAAGCTGCGCGCCGCGATCAAGCGCTGTCGTGCCTGCGCCGGTCGGCATACTGGATGGTTGCCGCGCCGGCGAGCTGTGGCTCACTCGGGCGCAAAGCCCCGATAACCGTATTGCTGCAGGATGCGTGCGTGCGTGCCGTCTTTTTGCATGTCGGCACATGCTTTTTCCCACCTGGCGGCGCTGGCATCGTCCATGCGGCGCCCGGCCGCCAGATAAACGTGGACCGGCTGCAGCACCGCGCCCAGGCGCAGGCGCAGTGCGGCGGAGCCCAGCTGGCGCTGCTCGTGCTCGGCGATGCTCTGCGCCACCATCCACACGTCGATGCGTCCCCTGGCCAGCTTGCCCGCATTGGCGGCCGAACTGACCGCAGGCTCCATGCGCGTGAACTCCAGCGCGCGGGCCAGTTCCTCCGACGGGCTGCCCATCACCACGCCCAGCCGCAATGCCCGCGCCTCCTCGACCGTGGCGATGCCCACATCGGTCGCCGCGCTGGCCACCAGCAAGATGCGGTCTTCCCACAGCTTGCACAGCCAGCGGTACTGGTTTTCCAGCAGCGGCGAGCGCGCCAGCGTACCTACCGAATCCGGCGCGCCGCTCAGCAACACCAGTTCGCGGCGCAGCGGCACCGCGATGACCGGGCCGGCATGGCCGGTGCGGCTGCGCAGATCGAGCATCATCTCGTACAGCACGCCGCGCGGCACGCCCTTGTCGCGATAAAACAGGGGCGCCACCTCGTAGACGTACATGGCGGACGGCTGGGCGCCCAGCGGCTGGCCGGTCGCCATCAGCAGCGCCGCCAAGGCGGGGAACGTGTGCATGCGTAGCGGCATAAACAGGGAAATTCCGAAGGGATATAACGCCAGCGTAGCACGCCGCGCGATGCTTGCGGCTTAGGCTACGCGGCGCCGCTGCGCGCCGCGTGCGCTGCTATGATGGCGGTAAGCTCTTGACCAACGTCGCCCCGTGCCAAGGTGTGGTGTACGATTTGCTTGCGGCATCGCTCCGGGCTATCATCGCTGCGCGCCTGAGGAGGGCTTCTTTCTTGTACCGGGAAAAAATGTCTAGCTATAAAAAGTTGATCGAAACAATGGCATCGTTGGATTTCAGTAAGTCCACTGCGATGGCGTTCTTGCGGACGATCGACAAGGCTCTCGTTATTGAGGCATTGGCGGATGTCATCGCCAGTGAGGCATTGCTGTCGGCGATTGCGGCGGATTCCTACATTCATCAACTTGAGTTTGAAAAATACGTCATCGGCAAAGTGTCTGCCAACGGATTATGGCTGCGCTTGCATCATTGGCCTTCATCTGTTGTTGAGTCCCGCCAGGATATTCATAGCCATTGCGCATCGTTCGCGTCCCGCGTGCTCAATGGAAGCCTCAGACACGCGCATTATCGGAAGATTCCCGGCGACGGGTATTCCGAGTATCAGTATCGTTTCGATGAATCGACCGGTGTCGGTGGCAGCGTTCTATCGGGCTACACTGGTCTGGAAAAATACTCGTTTGACGAGCATCATGCAGGCAGTGTCTACTGCGTGGATGAAAATCTTTTGCACCAGGTCGTGGCCATAGATGAGGGCACTATTACGCTGTCGCTATGGGCGCGCCGGGCAAAAGATGCGATTGTGCTGAGGCCGAATGGCCCGGACGCGACCAATGCTTCAGCCAAAGCTGGTATCGCTGTCCCGTTACTGCGTTCGAAACTGGACACTATTATAAAAAGACTGGGATGAGTTCATGATTTTGTCCGATGGCGAGATTGCGTTTATTAGTTCGACATTAATCGCCCCGTATTCGGCTGGAAATTTGCGCCGCGCGTCCTATGACTTGACGGTCGGAGCCGAATATCTGATCAGTAAGCCCGGGAACGAAGGCAGCGGAATGCCGCTGGAATCGACGCCACTGCGCGATGGGCAGTCTTTTGATATTCCGCCCCATGCGGTGTGCTATGTGCGATGCAAAGAGAAGATCGCACTGCCGGATGACTTGATCGCCAGAGTATCCCTCAGGATGACCTTTATCAACTCAGGCCTGATGCTGGCGGCTCAGCCGCCATTTGACCCCGGCTACAATGGCTATGTGATTGTGATGTTGCACAACTTGTCCAATCAGCCGTGCCAGCTTCAGGAGGGCTGCCGGATTGTGACGATGGAGTTCAGCAAGGTGACCGGGGTGCTGTGCGGCAACACGGCGCGCTCGAATAATGTCGCGACGTTGGAGCAATCCTTGAAGCGGCGTGTAGTCAGCAGCTTGCAGGATCTGGAGGCCAAGACCAAGCGCACGTGGAAAGTGGTGGTCGGGGCGCTGGGGACGATGCTTGCCGTGACAGCCCTGCTGTTTGCGGTACCGGCGGTCGTTGTGATGACACAGTACGACACGCTGAAAAGCAGAATCGAGTTTGCTGAAGAAAAAGGCAAAAAACAGGAGGATATTCTGGAGGCGCAGAATAAGGCGATTGAAGCGCAAAAGGAGCAACTGGCTGAATTGAAGCGTCAGTTGGATGCCCTGGCGATGCCTTCCCCGAATAAGAAATAGCGTAGCTTGTTTTCGAATTAAAGAGGTCGTATGCCTAGCATGAAATCGATGGGTGAGAAGGAGTTTCTCCGAGGGTTGCTGCCGTCGCTCCGTGTCGACAAAAATTTTGTGAATGGCTTCGGCCATGACGCCAGCATCGTCGACATCGGACTTGAGAAGAACATCGCCTTCAAGATCGACCGTGCCGCCCGCCCGGTCCTGCGTGGCCGGAATCCGGACTGGTTCAAAGTATGGGGCCGTTTGGCGGTGGTGTCGAATCTCAGCGACTTATTGGCGGTGGGTGCTGAACCGAAGTCGTTCATGGTGTCGATCATCGTGCCCGGCGACTATGATGCGGCCGACATCGCCGACATTGTTGCGGGTTGCCAGGGCGCCTGCGAAGAACATGGCGTCAGCTTTGTGGGCGGCGATACGAAGGAGGGCGCTGATGCCCAGGTGGTCGGGTCGGCGTTCGGCGTGGTTGGGCGTGGCCTGGAACTCGGGCGGGGCCGCGCCAAGCCTGGTGACAAGCTGGTCATTGCCGGCCAGGTCGGTGGATTTATGGGGGCCTACGCCCTGTTGCGTGCCAGCGACGATGTTTGTCACTCCGGAGTGAACGAGCGGCTGTGGCGCTATGTTTCTCATCCCTTGCCCCAGATAGGCACCGCCCGCGCCATGTCGACGATGCAGGTCGCGGCGGCGGCGTGTGACCTGAGCGACGGACTGGCGGATGCGATCGACATTTTTTGCGGCGACAGCGTCGGGATTACGATCCAGGGCGCCGCGCTGCCCTTGCATCCGCTGGCGGCGGAAGCGGGGCGGGCGCTCGGCATGGACGCCGTGAAGCTGGCATTCGGCGTGGGAGATTGGGCGCTTGCGTATGTCCTGCCATCGGAAAAAGTCGCGCAGTTTCTTGCCCAGCGTCCGCCCGATCTGGCCATCGCCATCGTCGGCGAATTTACAGCGGGTACGGAGCGCGTTATCGCCGCGCCAAATGGCACTACCGTACCGGCACCGACCGTCATCAACGAACATTTTCGCGATCGCCTGGAGGATGAGGCATCCCGCTATGCCGAAGCGTTTGCGATCGGCGTAGGCTCAAGCAGCGCTGGATAGCGGCGCTATCAGCCTCTTCACATCAGTATCACGTCGTACTGCTCCTGGTGGTAGGAGTTCTCCACCTGCAGCGAGATCTTCTTGCCGATGAAGTCGCCCAGCATCGCCAGGTGCTGGGATTCCTCCTCCAGGAACAGGTCGACCACCTCCTGCGAGGCGAGGATGCGGAATTCGCGCGGGTTGAACTGTTTGGCTTCGCGCAGCAGTTCGCGCAGGATCTCGTAGCAGATCGTGCGCGAGGTCTTCACCTGGCCTTTGCCGGCGCAGGCCGGGCACGGCTCGCACAGGATGTGGGCCAGCGACTCGCGCGTGCGCTTGCGCGTCATTTCCACCAGCCCCAGCGCCGAGAAGCCGCTCACCGACACCTTGGTGCGGTCGCGCGCCAGCGTCTTTTTCAACTCCGTCAGCACCGCGCTGCGGTGCTCGCTGTTCTCCATGTCGATGAAGTCGAGGATGATGATGCCGCCCAGGTTGCGCAGCCGCAGCTGGCGCGCGATGGCGTGCGCCGCCTCCAGGTTGGTCTTGAAGATGGTGTCGGCGAAGTTGCGCCCGCCGACGAAGCCGCCGGTGTTGACGTCGATGGTGGTCATCGCCTCGGTCTGGTCGACGATCAGGTAGCCGCCGGATTTGAGGTCCACGCGCCGGCCCAGCGCGCGCAGGATCTCTTCCTCCACGCCGTACAGGTCGAACAGCGGCCGCTCGCCGGTGTAGTGCTGCAGGCGCGGCAGCACGCTGGGCGTGTAGGTCTGGGCGAAGTCGGTCAGGGCGATGTAGTTCTCGCGCGAGTCGACCTGGATGGTGGCCGTCTCGTCGTGCACGAAGTCGCGCAGCACGCGCTGGGCCAGGCTCAAGTCCTGGTGCAGCAGGCTGGTGGCGGGCAGGGTGCGCCCGCCGTGGCAGATCGCGCCCCAGGTCTTGCGCAGGTAGTCGACGTCGGCGGCCAGGTCGGAATCGGACGCGTCCTCGGCCTGCGTGCGCACGATGTAGCCGCCTTTTTCCTCGGCCGGCAGCAGTTGCTGCAAACGCGTGCGCAGCGATTCGCGCTCGGATTCTTTTTCGATTTTCTGCGACACGCCGATGTGGTTGTCCTGCGGCAGGTAGACCAGCATGCGGCCGGCGATCGAGATCTGCGTCGACAGGCGCGCGCCCTTGGTGCCGATCGGGTCCTTGATCACCTGCACCGTCAGCACCTGGCCGTCGAAGAGGATCTTCTCGATCGGCGTGGGGGCGGCGTTCTGGCCGTCGTGCGGACGGGCTTCCCAGATGTCGGCCACATGCAGGAAGGCGGCCCGTTCCAGGCCGATGTCGATGAAGGCGGACTGCATGCCGGGCAGCACGCGTACCACCTTGCCTGAGTAGACGTTGCCCGCCAGGCCGCGCGTGAGCGTGCGCTCGATGTGCAGTTCCTGCACGGCGCCCTGCAGTATCAGGGCGACCCGGGTCTCTTGCGGGGTGATGTTGATCAGGATGTCTTCGTTCATGGAATGTTGCCGCTATGGTTATGAACGAAGATCATACACGCCCTTAGGGCAACGGCAAACCTGCCTGGCGCAGCAATTGGGCCGTTTCGTACAGCGGCAGGCCCATGATGCCGGAATGGCTGCCTTCGATGTGCTCGACGAACAGCGAGGCCAGGCCCTGGATGCCGTAACCGCCGGCCTTGTCGTAGGGTTCCTGGGTGGCGCAATAGGCTTTGATGGCGCCGGGCGAAAGCGGGCCGAAGCGCACTTCGGACACTTGCGTGAGCTGCAGCGCCAGGTTGTGGTGGTGCACCGCGATGGCCGTCATGACCTGGTGGGTGCGGCCCGACAGCTGTTCCAGCATGGCCACCGCCTCGGCATTGTTGGCCGGCTTGCCGAGGATGGCGCCGTCCACCGTGACGGTGGTGTCGGCCGCCAGCACCGGGCGCGAGACCAGATGGCGCCGCTGCACCAGGTTCCAGGCGAAGGCGGCTTTCTCGGCCGCCACGCGCCCTACGTATTCATAGGCGGTCTCGCCGGGCACCACGGCCTCGGTGACGTCGGCGCCGCGCGGACCGTCGCTGCGCAGCAGCAGCAGTTCGAAATCGATGCCGATCTGGCGCAGCAGTTCACGCCGCCGCGGGCTCTTGGAGGCGAGGTAGATCCGTTTGTCGATCGGTTTCATGGTTTATTCTTTCACCGTTCTACACGCGATGATAAGGGTGGTTCTGCGTGATTGTCCACGCGCGGTACAACTGTTCGGCCAGCATCACGCGCACCATCCCATGGGGGAGCGTCATGCTGGAAATACGGATCAGGCCCTCGGCCCTGGCCTTCAGCGCCGGGTCCAGCCCGTCGGCGCCGCCGATCAGGAAGGCGGTGTCGCGGCCGTCCTGCTGCCACAGCTCCAGCTGCTGGGACAGGCCGACACTGGTCAGGTCCTTGCCGCGTTCGTCAAGCGCAATGATGCGCACCGATTTCGGCAGGGCCGCTTCGATGCGCTCGCGTTCCAGCGCCATGGCGGTGGCGGCCGTCTTGCTGCCCGAGCGCTCCACCGGCTTGATTTCCTTGAGCACGATGCGCAGCTCGGGCGGCATGCGCTTCGTGTACTCGCCGAAGCCGGACTCGATCCAGGCCGGCATCTTGTGTCCGACCGCCGCGATAATGAGCTGCACTGCTTACTCGGCGGCGGCTTTTTTCAGGCGCTTGATGACCGTCTTGGCTGGCGCTTCGGCGGCTGCCTTCAGCTTGGAGGCGACCTTGGCCTTCTCTTCGCGGTTGGCCTTGGTGGAGGCAGTCAGCGATTTGGTCGCGCCCACTTTCACGGTTTTGCCTTCCGGGACCGACGGGTCGATCGGGGTGGCTTTCTTGCGCGGCTTCTTCACTGCCACGTCGTCGCTGGCGGCCGCTTTCGGCTTGGCCTTGGTCACGCCGGGCTTGCGCGCGGCCGGGGCCTTCTTCTCGATGACAGGCTCGGCGGCCTTCTCGGTCTTGCCGGCAGCCAGGTGGCTCGACACTTTCTTGGGCACGCTCGCTTCCGCGCCTTCGGTGGTCGACTTGCGCTTGGCCGCGCCCAGCTTGACCGGCTTGTCGCCCCACAGCTCTTCCAGGCGGTAGTAAGCGCGGATCGGCGCCTGCATGATGTGGACGATCATGTCGCCCAGGTCGACCAGCACCCACTCACCGGTGTCCTCGCCTTCCATGCCGACGACGTCGCCGCCGGCGGCCTTGACCTTGTCGCGCACCGAGGCGGCCAGCGCCTTGGTCTGGCGGTTCGAAGTGCCGGAAACGATGGCGATGCGATCGAACAGGCTGGTCAGGTGGGTGGTGTCGAACAGTGCGATTTCCTGGCCTTTGACATCTTCCAGGGCGTCCACGACGAGGGTTTGCAGTTTTTTAATATCCATTATTTCTTGTAAAGATTATGTTGTTCAATATAGTCTAGCACTACCGGCGGAATAAGTAAGGATAGCGAGCCTGGCTTATTTCCGCGTTGTAATGCCGCACGGATGCCGGTGGCCGACACATCCAGCGCCAGATCGGGCGCCAGACAGGTCAGTCCAGACGGCGTGTTTCTTATCTGCTCGGGCGTAGCCGCGCGCCGGGCGAATTCTTGTGCCACTGCCGGGGGCAGGGCGCCCAGCTCGAAGCCGGGGCGGGCCGCCGCGCACAAGTGCGCCAGCCCGAATAAATCTTGCCAGTCATGCCATGTATCGAGCCGCTGCAGCTGGTCGGCGCCCATCAGGAAAGCGATGGAAGTCTGCGGCCCCAGTTCGGCGCGCAGCTCGCGCAGCGTGTCGACGGTGTAGGTCGGCTGGCCGCGTTGCAGCTCGCGCTTGTCCACCACCACCGGGTAGGGCTGGCCGGCGAAGGCCAGTTCGACCATCTCCGCGCGCTGCTGCGGGCTCGCTGCCAGCGCGGCCTTCTGCCACGGCAGCGCCGGCATCACCCACAGCTCGTCGGCCTGCAGCAGCGCCATGAAATGCGCGCCCAGTGCGACGTGGCCTGCGTGTACCGGATCGAATGTGCCGCCCAGCAGGGCGACGCGGCGTGCCATGGTGTCTTGCATGGGCGCCGGCAAGGTGACGGGCAAGGTGACGGGCACTAAGCCAGCCAGTCCCGGTGCGGCAGGAAGTCGGTGTACAGCGCCGCTTCCGGCGAACCGGGTTCAGGGTGCCAGTCGTAGCGCCATTTCACGACCGGCGGCATCGACATCAGGATGGCCTCGGTGCGTCCGCCCGACTGCAGCCCGAACAGGGTGCCGCGGTCGAACACCAGGTTGAATTCGACGTAGCGGCCGCGCCGGTAAGCCTGGAAATCGCGTTCGCGTTCACCGTATGGGGTGTCCTTGCGGCGCTCCAGCAGCGGCAGGTAGGCGGCCAGGAAGGCGTCGCCCACGCTGCGCACCATGGCGAAGCTTTGCTCGAAACCGGCGGCGTTGAAGTCATCGAAGAAGATGCCGCCCACGCCGCGCGCTTCCTTGCGGTGTTTCAGGTAAAAGTACTCGTCGCACCAGCGCTTGAAGCGCGGGTGCAGTTCGTCGCCGTAGGGCGCCAGCGCGTCGGCGCAGGTCTGGTGGAAATGGCGCGCGTCCTCCTCGAAGCCGTAGTACGGCGTCAGGTCCATGCCGCCGCCGAACCACCACACCGGCGTGCCGTCGGCGGCCGTGGTGCTGAAGAAGCGCACGTTCATGTGCACTGTCGGCGCGTAGGGGTTGCGCGGGTGCAGCACCAGCGAGACGCCGGTCGCCTCCCATGCGCGGCCGCCCAGTTCCGGGCGGGCCGCGGCGGCCGAGGGCGGCAGGGCCGCGCCGGTCACGTGGGAGAAATTGCAGCCGCCGCGCTCGAGCACATTGCCTTCCTCGACCAGGCGCGAAATGCCGCCGCCGCCTTCCGGGCGCTCCCACGCGTCGCGCAGGAAAGGCGTGCCGTCGAGCGTCTCCAGCGCCTGCACGATGCGGTTCTGCAGGTCGAGCAGGTAGTCCTTGACGGCGGCAGGGGAGGGCGAAGACGACATTCGGCGGGAGGGATAAAAAGTGGAAGGACGGGATTGTAGCATGCATGGATTCCCGCTTTCGCGGGAATGACAAGCGGCGTGTCATCCCCGCGCAGGCGGGGATCCATACTTAATGTGCAGTTCGGTTTAGTGCTTGAGCCCGCGCCAGCCGATGTCGCTGCGGTATTGCATGCCGTCGAAGTGGATCTTGTCGACTGTTTCGTAAGCCTGCTTCTGCGCCATCTTGATGCTGTCGCCCAGGCCGACCACGCACAGCACGCGGCCGCCGTTGGTGACCAGCTTGCCGTCCGCGTCGGTGGTGCCGGCGTGGAAGGTGACCGCTTCAGGCGTTTCGGCCGGAATGCCGTCGATGATGTCGCCCTTCTGCGGGCTGTCCGGGTAGCCGCCGGCTGCCAGCACCACGCCCACCGCCGTGCGGCGGTCCCATTCCAGTTCCACCGCGTCCAGCGTGCCGTTGACGGCGTGTTCCATCACCGTCAGCAAGTCCGTCTTCAGGCGCGCCATGATGGGCTGGGTTTCCGGGTCGCCCATGCGGCAGTTGAATTCCAGCGTCTTCGGATTGCCGGCCGCATCGATCATCAGGCCCGCGTACAGGAAGCCGGTGAACGGGATGCCGTCCTTGTGCATGCCTGCGATGGTGGGGTTGATGATCTCGCGCATCACGCGCGCGTGCATGGCCGGGGTGACGATGGGGGCTGGCGAGTAGGCGCCCATGCCGCCGGTGTTCGGGCCCTGGTCGGCGTCCTGCAGGCGCTTGTGGTCCTGCGAAGTGGCCAGCGGCAGGATGTTCTTGCCGTCGCACATGACGATGAAGGACGCTTCCTCGCCGGCCAGGAATTCTTCGATGACGATGCGCGCGCCGGCGTCGCCGAAGCGGTTGTCGGCCAGCATGTGGTCGACCGCCTGGTGCGCTTCTTCCATGGACATCGCCACGACCACGCCCTTGCCGGCGGCCAGGCCGTCGGCCTTGATGACGATGGGCGCGCTCTTGGCGTCCAGGTAGGCGTGCGCCTGCTTGACGTCCGAGAAGGTCTGGTACTCGGCGGTCGGGATGCCGTGGCGCTGCATGAAGGCCTTGGCGAAATCCTTCGACGATTCGAGCTGCGCCGCTTCGCGGGTCGGGCCGAACACCTTCAGGCCGCGTGCGCGGAACAGGTTGACGATGCCGGCCGCCAGCGGCGTTTCCGGACCGACCACGGTCAGCGCGATGTGCTCGTTCTCGCAGAACGCGGCCAGCTCGTGCAGGTCGGTGATGTTGATGTTCTGCAGGCGGCCGTCGCGCGCCGTGCCGCCATTGCCCGGAGCGACGTACACCATCTGCACGCGTTCCGATTGGGCCAATTTCCAGGCCAGTGCGTGTTCGCGGCCGCCTGAGCCGACTACCAAAATTTTCATAGGACCGTTCTCAAATCTAAAACTGGGAGAGCGGCCCTGCGGCCGCCGGGGGAAAGCAAAAAAAAGCGCTGGCCGCGATCAGTCTTCGATCAGGGCGTTGGAGAATACTTCCTGCACGTCGTCCAGGTTTTCCAGCGCGTCGAGCAGCTTTTGCATCTTGGCCGCGTCGTCGCCGGTAAACACCGTTTCGGTGGCGGGCTTCATGATGATCTCGGCCACTTCGGCCTTGAAGCCAGCCGCTTCCAGCGCGTCCTTGACGGTGGAGAAGTCGTGCGGACCGCAGATGACTTCGAAGCCGCCTTCTTCGTCGGCCACCACGTCTTCGGCGCCCGCTTCCAGGGCCGCTTCCATCAGCTTGTCCTCGTTCACGCCGGGCGCGAACAGGAACTGGCCGCAGTGCTTGAACATGAAGGCCACCGAGCCTTCGTTGCCCATGTTGCCGCCGTTCTTGTTGAACACGTTGCGCACTTCGGCCACCGTGCGCACGCGGTTGTCGGTCATGCAGTCGACGATGATGGCCGCGCCGCCGATGCCGTAGCCCTCGTAGCGCACTTCCTCGTAGCTGGCGCCGTCCTCGCCGCCGGTGCCGCGCGTGATCGCGCGTTGCACGTTGTCCTTCGGCATATTGGCGTCGGCCGCCTTGTCCACCGCCAGGCGCAGGCGTGGATTGGAGGTCAGGTCGCCGCCGCCCATGCGGGCCGCAACCGTGATCTCCTTGATCAGGCGGGTCCAGATTTTGCCGCGTTTCGCGTCCGTTGCAGCCTTTTTATGCTTGATATTGGCCCATTTGCTGTGTCCAGCCATGTTCAATCTTCCTTCGACGGTATGCCAGTGAGGCCGATATTTTAACATAAGGCCACCTTCCGGAACCGCCGTGGCGCCGCGGCTGGCTCCGTGGGTCATGTAATTTAGGCCACGCGTGTCACCTTTGTGAAATAAGTTTTTGCTAAGATTTCCGTCCAAACTTTATTACTGGCGGGAACGAAATGGATAGAAGGCAATTTCTGAAATTCGGGGGTTTCATCACCGTCTCGGCGGCGACCGGCGGCCTGGCGGGCTGCGGCGGCAGCGCCGAGTATGTCGAGCCCGGGCTCCCGCCGGCGGCCGGCACGGCCTGGAAATTCCCGCAAAGCGTGGCCTCGGGCGATCCGCGCGCCGATTCCATCCTGCTGTGGACGCGCGTGGTGGCGGCCGCGCTGGATCCGGTGGCCAGCGTCGCCGCCGGCGAGGACGTGGTGCTGCGCCTGCTCGTCAGCAGCGAGGACAACAGCAAGGCCATCGGCAGCAATGCTGCGCTGGCGGGCAGCCTGCTGGTCAACATCAAGGTCGCCGCGCAAGGGCAATACGACAACACCGTGCGCCACAAGCTGACCGGGCTGCAGCCGGGCACCACCTATTACTACCAGTTCGCCGCCGGCGAGGTACGCTCCAACGTGGCGCGCTTCAAGACCGCGCCGGCCGCCTCGGCCAGCGTGGCGCAGCTGCAGTTCGCCTATCTGACCTGCCAGGACTGGAGCATCAACCACTGGGGCGCGCTGGGCCATATCGCCGCCAACGAGACGCTGGACTTCATCGTCCACCTGGGCGACTACATTTACGAGACGGTGGGCGAGGCCTTCCAGGCTGGCGCGGTGGAAAGCCGCCACGACGCGCTCGTGCTGCCGGACGGCACCTTCAAGAGCGGCGCGTCCGGCGTCAAGTACGCCAGTTCGCTGGCCGACTACCGCTACCTGTACAAGAAATACCGCACCGACGCGCGCCTGCAGGCGGTGCACGAGCGCTTCGCCTTCATCGCCATCTGGGACGACCACGAATTCTCGGACGACGCCTGGCAGGACGTGCAGACCTACGAATCCCAGGCCGGTTCGAACGACGTGCGCGCCACGCAGCGGCGCCGCAACGCCAACCAGGCCTGGTTCGAATTCATGCCAGCCGACGTCAGCCTGGATACGGCCGGCAGCGGCTTCCAGAATATCCAGATCTACCGCGATTTCCAGTTCGGCACGCTGATGCAGCTGGTGATGACGGACCAGCGCCTGTACCGCGCCGACCACATGATTCCCGAATCGACGCCGAATCCGGCCACCGGCCAGCCGCTGGGCAGCGTGGGCGCGCGCTACCTGGTGGCGCAGGACCTGTGCAGCGGCGCCGAGGCGCAGAAGATGGCGGCCGCCGTGAAGGCCGGGGCCGATCCGCTGACGCCGGTCAGCATGCTGGGCAACGCGCAGCGCGCCTGGTGGATGGACAAGATGAAGGGCGCCACCGCGACCTGGAAGCTGTGGGGCAATGAAGTATCGTTGCTGCGCATGGGCTTGAACGGCACCGACGCCATCGCCACCCTGCTGGCGCTGAACGCGGTGACGCCGCTGGCCACCTCCATCGTCACGACTGCGCCGCTGGCCGGCGGCAGCCTGCCGGTGGCAGCTGCCATCGTGGCTGCCGCCACGGCCGGTGCGGCGCCCGCGCAGGCGCAGGCCGGCGCCATGGCCATCGCGGGTGCGGCGGCCGCCGCAAAAGACACCAGCGCCCAGCTTACGGCTGCTGTCGCCGCCGGGCTGTCCGCCGGCGCCGCCAGCGTCGCCGTGGCCGCGTTCGGCGCCGCGGTCAATGCGGCGGCGGCCGGCGGGACCGCCGCCGCCGTGGCCGGAGCGGCAGCGCAATACATCGCCTTCGGCTGGATCAAGCCCGACATCATCGCCAAGAAGGTCGAATCGCCGTATGTGACCGCGTCCGGCAAGCAGGCCGCGCTGGCGCCGTACTTCCGCCGTTTCCTGCTCAACTGCGACCAATGGGACGGCTACAACGGCGAGCGCAAGGCGCTGATGGCGCACCTGAAAGCGAACAGCGTGGGCAACGTGGTGGCGCTGACGGGCGACATCCACTCCTTCTTCGCCGGCGCCGTGCACGACGACTTCGACGCGGCCGGCGGCGGCATGCCGGTGATGGTGGACCTGGTGTCGGCCGGCCTCAGCTCGGATTCCTTCTTCACCTATTTGAAGGACGCCGCCGCCAGCCTGGGCGACCTGGCGACGCTGGTGTCGTTCCCGCTGACGCTGCCGGTGCCGGGGCTGGGATCGGTCGGCATCAGCGTCAACCTGCTCGACTACACGATGGGCAAGGCCGCGCCGACGGTGGACAGCCTGCTCGAGCAAGTGCGGGTGCAGCTGCGCGGCGTGCTGGCGCGCAGCCTGCCCGAAGCCCAGCTCGAGGCAACGGTGGCGGCCCTGTTGGCCGGCCTCAAAGCCAACAGCGACTTCAGCGGGCAGCTCCTGCCGCTGGCCCAGCAGCTGGCCGGCCTGGGCAACAACCCCTGGCTCAAGCACGTCAACACCGACGCCCAAGGCTACACGGTGGTGACGCTCACGGCGGAGAAATTGGTCGCGCAATTCAAGCAAGTGAACAAGCTGGTCGGCGGCGCCGCCCCGGCCAGCGTGATCGCCCGCAGCACGACCGCCACGGTAGCGGCCGGCATTCCCGCTGTAACGATAGGCTAGTCCCAAGCAGCCTGAGCCGCACTGGAGGACCCTGCGACACCGTCGGACCCTGATGCCGTTAAGTTAAGCGATTGGCGCCGTGCATTTGGCTCAGTATGGGTTCCCGCCTGCGCGGGAACGACAAGCAAACTGTCGTTCTCGCGGAAGCGGGAACCCATACCTCGCACGCTTTCGAAGTGCGATTGCCCGACTTAATGGCATTAGGGGCCGACGGGGACGGCGGGTACCCCATGCGGCTCAGGCCGCCGCCAGCGGGCTGGGGCGATTCGCTTTACAATCGCATATGGATAAAAGCGCAACCGGCCTGTCTCAACCTCCCTTGCATCGTTCGGCTTACCTCGGCGGCTTGGCCATCGCCGTGGGCGGGGCGGTGCTGTTCTCGACCAAGGCGGTGGTCGCCAAGCTGCTGTACCGCTACCACATCGACGCGGTCACCTTGATCGCTTTCCGCATGATTTTCTCGCTGCCGGTGTTCGCCGCCGTGGCGCTGTGGAAGATGCGCACCGAGGCGCCGCTGTCGAACGCGGACCGCTGGCGCCTGGTCGGCCTGGGCCTGATCGGCTATTACCTGTCCAGCTTCCTCGACTTCCTCGGCCTGCAGTACATCTCGGTCGGCCTGGAGCGTTTGATCCTGTTCCTGACGCCGACCTTCGTGCTGATCATCTCCACCCTGTTCCTCAAGCAGCACATCAGCCGCAGGCAGTGGCTGGCGCTGGCCTTGTCGTACGCGGGCATCGTGCTGGTGTTCCTGCACGACTTGAAGGGCGGCGGGCCGAATATCGGCCTGGGCTCGCTGCTGGTGCTGGGCTCGGCCAGCTCTTACGCGCTCTACCTGCTGTCCTCCGGCGAGATGGTAAAGCGCCTGGGCTCGCTGCGCCTGGTGGCCTACGCGATGTGCGTCTCCAGCGCGGCCTGCATCGCCCAGTTCTTCCTCCTGCGCCCGGCCTCGCTGCTGGTGCAGCCGGCGCCGGTGTACTGGCTGTCGCTGGTGAACGGCATCTTTTGCACGGTGTTGCCGGTGTTTATGACCATGAGCGCGGTGCAACGCATCGGCGCCGGCACCGCCTCGCAGGCCGGCATGATAGGCCCGGTCTCGACCCTGTTCCTCGGCGCGCTCATCCTGGGCGAGCCGGTGACCAACTGGCAACTGGGCGGCACCGCGCTGGTGCTGGCCGGGATTTATATGCTGTCGAAGAAGTAGTATTGTTCCTCCATCCATACGAACGAAAGTCCACATGAAACCCCGCATCGCCCTGATCGCCCACGACAAGAAAAAAGACGACATGATCGCGCTGGCCACCGAATACGCGGCCTTCCTGAAAACCTGCACGCTGACGGCGACCGGCACCACCGGCGGCCGTCTGATCAACGAGGTGGGACTGGCGGTGGACCGCAAGCATTCCGGCCCCTTCGGCGGCGACCTGCAGATCGGCTCCATGCTGGTGGAGGGCGGCATCGACGCGGTGATCTTCCTGCGCGACCCGATGACGCCGCAGCCGCACGAACCGGACATCAACGCGCTGGTCCGCGCCTGCGACGTGCACAATGTGGCTTGCGCCACCAATCTGTCGACGGCGCACCTGGTTCTGTCCCAATTGCAAGCAAAGGAGGCCTCATGAGCAAAGCGATTATCATGACCCGCACCGGCGGGCCGGAGGTGATGGAGTATGTGGACGTGGAGGTCGGCGCGCCCGGCCCCGGCGAGGCGACCGTGCGCCACGCGGCCATCGGCCTCAATTTCATCGACGTGTATTTCCGCACCGGCCTGTATCCGCAGCCGCTGCCGGCCGGCCTGGGCATGGAGGGCGCGGGCGTGGTGGAGGCGGTCGGCGAGGGCGTCACCGAAGTGAAGGTGGGCGACCGCGTGGCTTACGCGGGCCGCCCTAACGGCGCCTACGCGCAGGTGCGCAACATGCCGTCCGAGCAGTTGCTGGTACTGCCGGATAAGATCGACTTCGACACCGCCGCCGCCATGATGCTGCAGGGCCTGACGGTGCAGTATCTGTTCCATCGCACGGTGGCGTTGAAGGCGGGCGACACGGTGCTGTTCCACGCGGCGGCCGGCGGCGTCGGGCTGATCGCCTGCCAGTGGGCCAAGGTGCTGGGTGTGAACCTGATCGGCACCGTCGGCTCGGACGAGAAGGCGGCGCTGGCCATCGAGCACGGCGCGGCGCATGTCATCAACTACAACAAGGAGAACTTCACCGAACGGGTGAAGGAGATCACCGGCGGCAAGGGCGTGTCCGTGGTCTACGATTCGATCGGCAAGGATACCTTCTTCGGCTCGCTGGACTGCCTGGCGCCGCTGGGCATGATGGTCAGTTTCGGCAACGCGTCCGGGCCGGTGCCGCCGTTCAACCTGGGCGAGCTGGCTTCGCGCGGTTCGCTCTACATCACCCGTCCCACCCTGATGGCGCACACCGCCAAGCGTGAGAACCTGGAGGCGATGGCCAAGTCGCTGTTCGGCGTGGTCAGCAGCGGCGAGGTTCAGGTCGCCGTCAAGCAGCGCTATAATCTGGCCGATGTGGCGCAGGCCCACATCGATCTGGAGTCGCGCAAGACCAGCGGCTCGTCCATCCTTATTCCGTGAAACCCATGAACAACAGCGCAGACGACCAGGCCAACGACGACGACGGCTCCCCTAAATTCGGGCGCCTGCTCGTCGTGCTGGTGCTGGCTGTGCTGCTGGTGGTGGCGATTACCTTCGCCTCCGAGGCTTACTTCAGTTGACGGCTGGCGGGTTAGCGGGCTTGGCCCGCGTAACCCGCCACCACGCCTCACTTCAGTTCCAGCTCAACCTGCCTGACCTGCCCGTTCTGCGCCGGGAAGCCGGTGAAGGCGCTTTGCACCAGCGCCGGCATGATTTCCGGGGTGGACTTGCGGCGGCTGGTATTTTGCACCGTCACGTCGTACAGTTTCTGCCCGGTGACGGTGTTGATCGCTACGCGCAGCTGGCGTTCGAAGTTGTGGCGTATGGTTTCGCGCACTTCCAGCGGACCGTGGAACCAGGGGTCATAGTAGGGGCCGAAACCGCCCCAGCGCGAACCCCAGTACGGGCGGTAGTAGCCCCGCCCGAAATAGCCGCGCCCGAAATAGGGCGAACCGGTCATCCAGAACGGGTCGGTGGCCTCGAGCACGCGGGTCGGACGGTCTACCACGCTGACGAAGACGCCTACTTTCAGCTTGGCGCTGTTGGCGTCGGCCGCCGGCGTGAAGCCCAGCTTGGCCAGCTCGTTGCCGACCATGGCCTGGTAGGTGCGCAGCTCGAGCGTGTCGTCCGGCGCGCGTGCCTGGTCGAACACATAGGTCTTCTCCGGCAAGCTGGCGGGCCAGGCCTGGAAGGTGGTGACGTCGCTACGGATGGTGGTGGCGCAACCGCTGAGCAGCAAACTGGCCGCCGCCACCAGTATGGCTATGGATTTCATGGTATTGCTCTCCCGCAATGAAAAAGGCATACGAATGGTAATGCTAATAGTGTAAGGCGGCAGTGAAAGTTGCGCTTAACTATTACAGAATGTTACGGCGGCGGGGAGAGCGGAAAAGAAAGGGCCGAAAGCGCGCGTCGCCCCCGCCTGGTGTTGGTAAAATACCTTTTTTCCCCTAGTCCGATCGAATTCCCATGCGCACCGACAGCCCTCAGACGATCTTCCGCAAAGACTATACCCCTCCCAGCTACCTGGTACATACCGTGGAACTCGGTTTCGATCTCGATCCGGCGCGCACCATCGTGGCCAACCGGATTACGCTGAGCCGCAATCCGGCAAGCAAGAGCAAGGACATCGTGCTGCACGGCGAGGAAATAGAACTGGTGGCGCTGCGCATGAACGGCAAGACGCTGGCGCCGGGGCAGTATCTGCTGGGCTCCCACTCGCTGACCATCCCCAAGGCGCCGGCCGAGGTGACGCTGGAAATCGAGACCCTGTGCGCGCCCGAGCTCAACACCACGCTGTCGGGCCTGTACGTGTCGAACGGCAGCTTCTACACCCAGTGCGAGGCCGAGGGCTTCCGCCGCATCACCTATTTCCCGGACCGCCCGGACGTGATGGCCAAGTACACGGTGATGCTGCGCGCCGACAAGCAGCGCTTCCCCGTGCTGCTGTCGAACGGCAACCTGCTCGAGCAGGGCGACCTGGACGACGGCCGCCACTACGCCAAGTGGGAAGACCCGTTCAAGAAGCCGTCCTATCTGTTCGCGCTGGTGGCCGCGCGCCTGGTGTGCCAGGAGGAGACCTACACCCTGAAGTCGGGCCGCGAGGTGCTGCTGCAGGTGTGGGTGGAGGAGGGCAACCTGGACAAGACCGACTACGCGATGGAGTCGCTGAAGAATTCCATCCGCTGGGACGAGGAGCGTTTCGGCCTGGAGCTGGACCTGGACCGCTTCATGATTGTCGCCGTGGGCGACTTCAACATGGGCGCGATGGAGAACAAGGGCCTGAACATTTTCAACACCAAGTTCGTGCTGGCCAATGCGCGCGTGGCCACCGACATCGACTACGCCGGCATCGAGGCCGTGGTCGGCCACGAGTACTTCCACAACTGGACCGGCAACCGCGTGACGTGCCGCGACTGGTTCCAGCTGTCGCTGAAGGAAGGCCTGACCGTGTTCCGCGACCAGGAGTTCAGCGCCGACATGATAGGCACGGCCAGCGGCCGCGCCGTCACCCGCATCGACCAGGTGCGTACCCTGCGCCAGGCCCAGTTCCCGGAGGACGCGGGCCCGATGGCGCACCCGGTGCGGCCCGACTCCTTCGTCGAGATCAACAACTTCTACACCGTCACCGTGTACGAAAAGGGCGCGGAGGTGGTGCGCATGTACCAGACCTTGCTGGGCCGCGAGGGCTTCCGCAAGGGCATGGACCTGTACTTCGAGCGGCATGACGGCCAGGCCGTCGAGTGCGACGATTTCCGCGCCGCGATGTCCGACGCCAACGGCCGCGACCTGGGCCAGTTCGAGCGCTGGTACAGCCAGGCCGGCACGCCCATCGTCACCGCCAGCACCCGCTACGACGCGCAGGCCCGGACCTACGACATCACGCTGAGCCAGCGCTGCCCGGACACGCCGGGCCAGACCGGCAAGCTGCCCTTCCACATCCCCGTCGCGGTCGGCCTGCTGGGCGCGGACGGCAAGGACATGGGGCTGGCGCTGGACGGCGAAGTGGTGGGCGCCACCACCGCAGTGCTGGAACTGAAAGAGGCGCAGCAGACCTTCCGCTTCACCGGCGTGGCCGAGGAACCGGTGCCGTCCATCCTGCGCGACTTCTCCGCCCCCATCGTGCTGGAGTACCCGTACACCGACGAGGAACTGCTGCACCTGTTCCGCTACGACAGCGACGCCGTGAACCGCTGGGAAGCGGGCCAGCGCCTGGCCATGGAGCGCCTGCTGAAACTGACGGCGGCCGTCGCCGCCGGCGCCGCGCTGGAGCTAGACGACACCTTCATCGCCGCACAGCGCGCCGTGCTGGTGGACGAGACGCTGGACGCGGCCTTCCGCGAACTGGCGCTGGTGCTGCCGTCCGAGACCATCATCGCCGAGCAGATGGAGGTGGTCGACCCGCACGCCATCCACGCCGCGCGCCAGTTCATGCGCCGCACCATCGCGCGCGAGCTTGCGCCCGAGCTGCTGGCGCAGTACCAGGCCAACCAGACGCCCGGCCCGTACAGCCCGGACGCGCAGTCGGCCGGCAAGCGCGGCCTGAAAAACCTGGCGCTGGCCTATCTGCTGATCGACCCGGGTTCTGCCGAATTGAAGCTGGCGCAGCAGCAGTTCAAGCAGGCCACGAACATGACCGACCGCGCCGCGGCGCTGGTGGCCTTGATCCACAGCGGGGAGGATGCACGCACCTATCTGCAAAGCTTCTACGACGATTTCGCCAACGAGGCACTGGTGGTCGACAAGTGGTTCGCCATGCAGGCGGCCGCGCCGCAAACAGGCGTGGCCGCCGTGCGCGAGCTGATGGGCCATCCGGCCTTCACCTTGAAGAACCCGAACCGCGCGCGCAGCCTGATCTTCAGCTTCTGCAACGCCAACCCGTCGCAATTCCACGCCAGGGACGGCAGCGCCTACGAGTTCTGGGCCGAACACGTGATCGCGCTCGACGCGCTCAATCCGCAGGTGGCGGCGCGCCTGGCGCGCAGCATGGACCGCTGGCGCCGTTACGCGCCCGAGCTGCAGGAGCAGATGCGCCGCGCGCTGGAAAGAGTGGCGCGCGCCGCGCCGCTGTCGAACGACGTGATGGAAGTCGTCAGCAAAGCGCTCGCCAACTAATTATTCGCATTAAATTGACTGCTAATTATCTGCATTAACCAAAGGGAACCAATGAAACGCATCAGCTTGACCCAGTACCTGGTCGAAGAACAACGCCTGCACAACACCATTCCGGCCGAACTGCGCCTGCTGATCGAAGTGGTCGCGCGCTCCTGCAAAACCATCGCGCACAGCGTGGGCAAGGGCGCCTTGGGCGACGTGCTGGGCGCGCTGGAGACGGAAAACGTCCAGGGCGAAGTGCAGAAGAAGCTGGACGTGATCTCGAACGAGATCCTGCTCGAAGCGAACGAATGGGGCGGCCATCTGGCGGCGATGGCGTCGGAAGAGATGGAAACCATCCACCCGATCCCGAACCGCTACCCGATGGGCGAATACCTGCTGGTGTTCGACCCGCTGGACGGCTCTTCCAACATCGACGTCAACGTCTCCATCGGCACCATCTTCTCCGTGCTGAAAGCGCCGGAAGGCATGGTTACGCCGTCCGAACAGGACTTCCTGCAGCCGGGCGCGCAGCAAGTGGCGGCAGGCTACGCGGTCTACGGCCCGCAGACGCAGCTGGTGCTGACCACCGGCCAGGGCGTCAACTGCTTCACGCTGGACCGCGAGATGGGTTCCTGGGTGCTGACCCAGCGCGACATGCAGATTCCCGCGACGACCAAGGAATTCGCCATCAACATGTCCAACGCGCGCCACTGGCACGCGCCGGTCACGCGCTACGTCGACGAACTGCTGGCGGGCGACACCGGCCCGCGCGGCAAGAACTTCAACATGCGCTGGATCGCCTCCATGGTGGCCGACGTGCACCGCATCCTGAACCGGGGCGGCGTCTTCATGTACCCGGCCGACACGCGCGACACCTCGATGCCGGGCAAGCTGCGCCTGATGTACGAAGCGAACCCGATGGCCTTCATCGTCGAGCAGGCCGGCGGCGCCGCCACCGACGGCAAGCAGCGCATCATGGAGATCCAGCCGCACAAGCTGCACCAGCGCGTGCCGGTGTTCCTGGGCTCGCGCGACGAGGTGGCGGTGGTCACGGGCTACCACGCGGAGTAAGCTACAACTAAATATTTCAAAAAAGCCCTAGCGCATTACAACTAAATATTGATAGAATGCGATCCTCTTCGCCGTAGCCGGTACACACCGCTACCGGGATGAGAAAGTTTCGCCGCTGTAGCTCAGTTGGTAGAGCAGCGCATTCGTAATGCGAAGGTCGCCAGTTCGATTCCGGCCAGCGGCACCAGTAGGAAGAAAAAGGGTTGTATGCGCGAGCATGCAGCCCTTTTTCCATTTCCTCGCACATAACGAGCCTAAAGGCAGGGCTTCATCTTCGTTTAGACAGCATGCGCTGTACGGGTTCCCGTCTGCAGGGGAACGGCAGTTCGCTTGTCTTTCCCGCGAAAGCGGGAATCCATGCTGAGCCAAACTATGGGTTGCGATCTGCACCGGAGCGGAAGTTTGCTTGTCATTCCCGCGAAAGCGGGAATCCATGCTGAGCCAAAATGAATAGCAACTGCCGCGTCCTGGATCCGCCAACGACTTTCGTCAGTACAGCGCGCAATGATTCGATTTAATTGGATGCGATTAGTGTCCTGCTCAGAACAAGCGCACGCTTGCAGCCAGCAGTACCCCGCTTGCTTCATTGCCAATTGATCTAGCCGTAAAATTGCCGTGTCTCGCTACTCCCCGCCGTGCGTATGGGCAGGTTTGCCGTGGATGCCGTTCGCCAGCGACAAGGAATAGGCGGCGCTTTGCTGGTCGACGCTTTCACCCGTGTTCGTCACTTGGAAATCGCTGCGTATGTCTTCCCCGTAATCGGGAAAAAGCCCATTGCCAATATCAAGCCGCGTGACGTGCTGGCCGCCGTGCAGAAAATGGAAGCGCGAGGTGCCGTCGAGTCCGCACATCGGGTCAAACAAGTCTGCGGCCAGATTTTCCGGTTCGCCGTGGCGCTCGACTTGGTGGAGCGCGATATCACCGCCGACTTGCGTGGTGCCCTCGCGCCGACCGTGAAGGGCAATTTCGCTGCGTTCTCAATGACTCCCGGACGATCTTCTGGTGGCTTGATGAGCGCGGCGCTAAGTCCGCGATCAACTCGTCAAGCATAGCCTTAGCGCGAAACAAAGGCCAGCTGCGACGAGGAGCATGATCGCACGGAACTACACAACTCCCCCCACTTGGCCGCTGTCGATGTATGTTCCATTCTCGCCGCTGATGATATGTTAAATTGCAACGTTTCAGAGCGCTGGAACAGGGGGTGTTGTCACCGGACTTGGTGGGTGGCTGGTGATCGCTGATAGGGACTTGGTCCGGGCAAGCACCGAGACCATCCGTAACGTGGATGCCGAGACCTGCCGCCATACGTCGTTGGCCATTGGAACTTATCGTGGCGGGAGGTCATATGGATGCGATTGAACATGACGATGCCATTGACGTGTTTATCGGCGTCGACGTTGGCAAGGGAGAGCATCACGCGGTTGCGCTTGATCGTTCGGGAAAGCGCCTATTTGACAAGGCACTGCCTAATGATGAGGGCAGGCTTCGGGAGCTTATTTCCGAACTCAAGAAGCATGGCCGGCTCTTGCTGGTCGTTGACCAGCCCTCGACAATCGGTGCCCTACCGGTCACGGTTGCCCGATCCGAAGGCATTCTTGTCGCGTATCTTCCCGGCCTTGCCATGCGCCGGATTGCCGATTTGCATGCTGGCGAAGCCAAGACCGATGCGCGGGATGCCGCATCATCGCCGAAGCGGCGCGCTCCATGCCGCATGCGCTGCGCTCGCTTCGGCTCGACGATGAACAACTCGCCGAATTGACCATGCTGTGCGGGTTTGATGATGACTTGGCCGATCAAATCACACAGACCAGTAACCGCATTCGCGGGCTTCTGACGCAAATTCATCCCGCGCTGGAGCGGGTGCTTGGTCCTCGACTTGACCATCCCGCCGTGCTGGATTTGCTGCAGCGATACCCCTCTCCATCCAGGCTCGCCTCGGTGAGCGAGGCGAGCCTGGCGAATCGGCTCGGCAAGCTTGCACCGCGCCTTGGGAAAACCCTGGCGCACGCCATCGTGCAAGCACTTTCTGCGCAAACTGTCGTGGTGCCCGGAACCAACGCCGCCACCGTCGTACTACCACGCCTGGCCCATCAGCTTGCCGGACTGCGTGGCCAACGGGAGGAAGTCGCGTTGGCGGTTGAAGGCTTGGTGCGCGCCCACCCTCTTCTCGGTCCTGACCAGCAGCATGCCAGGAGTCGGCATCAGGACAGCAGCCCGACTCCTGACTGAAGTCGCGGCCAAGGCTTTCGCCTCATCCGCGCACTTAGCGGCCTACGCGGGATTGGCACCTGTCACGCGCCGGTCCGGCTCTTCAATTCGAGGCGAGCACCCATCCCGGCGTGGAAACAAAGTGCTCAAACGCGCGCTGTTTCTTTCGGCTTTTGCGGCCCTGCGCGATCCAGTTGCACGCGCTTACTATGCCCGCAAAATTTGCCAAGGCAAACGGCACAACCAAGCGCTAATTGCGCTCGCTAGGCGGCGCTGCGATGTGCTGTACGCCATGATGCGCGACGGGACGCTGTATTGCGCTATGCAGATTAAAAACACTTGACGAACTACATAGGGACACCCCCTGGGTACTCCCTCCGTGCCTTGGCAAGGGCCGCCAAGATAGGGTGTTGGCGCTTACCAAAGGGCTCAATTAAAGCGCTTGCAGTGCCGAGCTAGTCGCCAACGACCGTAGCGAACTGCAAAAAAAATGCCCGCACGAGGCGGGCCTGAGGAGTGCGGTACTTGAGTTATTTGGCGCTTACCTTGCGGCGGCGCGCCACGGCGAAGCCGAGGATGCCAAGTCCCAGCAGGGCCGTCGTGCCTGGCTCAGGAACTGCTGCTGCAGCTGTTGCCCTCAAGGAGAAATTGTCGCCCACAAAGTAGCCCTGGCCCGTGTAGTACTGCGGACTACGGCGGTCAATCGTCATTGTGACGGCACCGTCTGGCAGTGCATTGAGCAGTTCAGCAACGTTCAGGCTTACCGTCTGAAGGGGGTGTACGCCGAGCGCACCATCAGGAACGATGTAGGTGTACGCCGTAGCGGAACTTCCTCCGGACGAAAAAATAATCGACAGCGTACGTGCCAAGATCGATGGATTGTTGGTGGAGCCATATTGGCCGTTGGCCACTTGGAATTGGAACGACAGATCGGCCGCAGAAAAATCGCTCGTCTTGGTAAATGTCTGGCTGAGGAAAATGTCGGTCGCGGAGGAGGCAGCGCCGTCAATTCCGCCATCGAAGTCGCCGAATGCCGAGTAACTACCACCGATCTTTGTTAAGCTGCCCGTGCCGGTAGTCGAAACGCCAGTACCTACCGTGAAGCGCCCGTCGCAGCAAAGTGAGCTGCCGGCGGTTTTGGATGCAGTCCACCCAGTCAAATTACCAGTTTCAAAATTACCATTGACCAGCAGCTCGATGGGAGCAGCCTGGGCGCTCGAAAAAATCAGGCCGCTAGCCAGGAAAAGTGCAACATTGCTTAAAAGTTTCATATTTTTCCTAAAGATCATAATTCTTTTTTATAAGCAATATTTATGCCAGTAAATGTTTAGCTAATGGAATCAATGACTTGCAAAAATGCAAGCAAACGCCTGGAGAAGAGTGTAAATATTTTCGACAGTATTGCCCAACACTGTTGAGGCCAAATCATTTCGCTTGATGGCGCGGCTCATGCCGGGCACTGCCCCGTTCCAATAGCTCACCTCGATCCCTCAGTGTCGGTGACGATCGGTCGCGACGCGCTTTTGCCTCACGACGGCGATGGCACGCCCCGCACTTTCAACTATCGTGTGCACGGCCGCACCATCGTTCTTGAAGACTCCGAACGCCCCGTGATCGGCTGGCTTTTATGGACATGCGCATCAACGACACCGTCTTAAATGTAGAGGTTGAACGCGCGCTCGCAGAGGCCGAGGTGTTGACGCTGACCGAAAATTGAGTCACCGGGGCAATATCGGTCGGCCTCAACAATAGGGCAAGCTTGCATCACCAGGCGCATCTGTTCATTGCGCTCCAGGACCGCATCAGGCAGGCCGTAGCGGTCGATCAGGCCCGCCTTGATGACTTCGCCCACCTTGTCGTCCAGCGCGGCGCTAGCGATCTTCTCCAGCACGCGGAAGGCACCACGCCACACGGCATGGATGCCGGGCTTCTGCCAAGCGATGCGCAACGGCGTGTCCAGCGGGCCAATCTTCGGCGACAGGGCAGGGGCGTGGCGGCGCCGCAGCGGATCGGCGCATCCGTTTACAGCTTGTCACCCACCAAGCGGAATGATGGCTTGCCGGCCCCCACCACCACGCCGCCATGCGGATGCATGGTCACGCCTGGCGCCGCGCTCGACGCTAGGGCATCTGCAGCTTCCGCACCAACTTCCGGGCGCGCTGGCATGTCCATGCCGCGGATGAATTAAAACAGGGCCGTTGATGAATAATCGCGGCGCTGGGCGCGATGCTATCCTGACTGCGGACCGCCGGATGCGGCCAACAGCGGACTTCCGTAAGCAAACAATAATCAGGCTCCCTATGAATGAATTGCCAAGCGCACGCACGGCCCACGACGACGCAGCACGAAAAAAAATCGACGCGGCTGTCGCTGCTAGAAACTTGGGATGTGTGTCAAACAACACGCGTTGGGATGAGCTAATCAATCATTTCCGCCGGCTGAGTGGATGGCGCCCGTCGTATCGATCAAAATCAGTCACAGGGCATATTTCGGCATGGGATGTCGAGTGGTTTTACCATTTACCCTTTCCGTTTGCCTCCGTCGAGTGGTTTGATATCGGCTTGTGGGAGGACGTTCCCGCACAGGGCCGACTACTTGCGCCTTCGATCATTGACCATACGGACGAAGTGTCGATAGTCGTTGAACAAATCGGTTTCGAATTTGAAGTGCGCGGCGACGTTCTTCGGATTTGGGGTTACATGCCTAAATCGTACGAGGACTTTCCGCCTGCCTAATTGATTGGCGATGGTCGGCTTTGGGGCGCAAACAGACTGTCGTTTTATCTGTTACCGCTGGGGGGCAAAAGTCGGGCCAGCATCGCCAAGGAGGGCCTGCTTCAAGTCGTAGGTCATCTACCTAAATAAATCGAAGTGACCTGTTCGCGGAAATGCCCCATCTCCGCCGACAACTGTAGCCGCACTGCTTGATCGACAGATTTTCTGGTCGCATCCAGCTGTTTGGACGAGTGCCCGCCGCTCGCCGGGCAGGGCCAGCCGGTCAACTCGGCGTACCGGCGCTGCGCATACTCATGGCGCAGCCCATGCACGCCATGGATGCCGGCCTTGTCGCACTGTGCCCGAAACCGGTTCAACAGGCCCCGATAGCGCATCTCCGCCGGAATCAGGCTGCCTTTTCCCGCCAGCGCCTTGGCCGCATTCAGCACGGCCCGCTGCTGGGCAGTCGTAATCGGCACCTCGCGATACTTGCCGCCTTTGGTCCAGCTATCCTGCAAGCGCAAGAAGGTCCCGCAATCGGCCCACCCAGGCTTGATCTTGATGCTTTCCTCCCGCCGCAATCCAAACGCGGCCTGCAGCTGCAAGGACATCCGGGTATAGGGATCGGTCACGCGGGCGAGCATGTCGGCATCGAGCACCTTGGCCTTCGCACATTGGTGACAAACACCCGCTCCGCGATGCCATACGCGTCGTTGGTGCGCGCAATGATGTTGTCCTTGCCGATCTTCTCGGCCCACCAGCGCAGGGCGCTCATGCGGTTCTTGAGCGTCCCCGTGCCTACGCCGTCCTGCTTCCACTTCTTGAGCAGCGCCGCCACATGCTTCGGCTTCAGGCTGTCCGCGCCCATATGCTGGAAGCCGCGTGCCGCCAGGTCGTTCGCGCACAGGTTCAACAAACGCTCGCGGTCGGCCTGCGTCGCAAAGCTGCCATCGCGGTTGCGGTGACAAAGCTGTTTGAGCTGGTAGTTCAAGTCGCACATGGCAAAGTTCCTCCTTCCGATCTTTGGTTTCAACATCAATGCCGCGTGGTGTGGGTTTGTCAGGTAAGTGTTTCTGGCCTCCCGTACTGCCGCAGCAGGACGAGTTGAACTAGGGCCTCGGGACACCACTCCCGTGTATGCGGTTTCTGATACTGCTTGCCTGCGCCGCATTCGCTTGTGGCACCGCTGCGCGGTCCCGGAGGGAACTGCCGCAGCGGGGACCAATCACCCAGGGTCCATGGAGTGCACCTCGTGCACGGATCAACTTCAACCAATCAGCCCGTAGCGGGCAAAGGACATCGCAAGGACTTGCCTGCGATGCGGGGCGCCTGGCCCCGTCACTGAACACCATCACGCGGAAGTGAGCCGCTTGCCGCCTGAGGCTATGCCGTCGGCGGCGCGTCGTCACTGGCAGCACGCCGCCAGTAACGACGCGCGTGCTCGCATCCGCGACAACCAGCTTTGGTGACGCCGCTATCGCAAGGTGTGCGATGGTCACGGCGATTCGGAAGCGCCTGCGTTGGCGGTTCGTGCGCGATGCCGGCCACCAGCGATACCGCTGCTGGTGCTGCCGGCCGGTCGCGCAGAGTGCAACGCAGGGCTTTGTAGCGGCCCGCAACCACGAGGAGTTCGCGGGCCAATCCAGGCAAGGAGCTTGCCCTTGCCATGTGCGCCGTCTGGCGCTATCGGGAGCGTATGCTTCCCCGATTCTGTGGCGTGAAGCTCAGGCCACGTTGCCGTGCAATGACGGCTTAATTTGCTGGACAACTGGGACGCGCTTGGCGCCCGATACGGAGGCGGGTAACGACCGCAACGCCCATGCTCTGTGCACGGGACCACGCTCGACTGCGTGGGGGCGGGAGCGATTCCCACCACTTGAGAAACTTCATTCTATGCCGGCCGCCGGCATTTACAAGGCGTTCGCCGTGGGCGCCCAGCCTGAAAATTCCGGGCAGGGAGCACCGGCGGATGTGGCGGTATCTTTGGCGGTACTTTTAAAAAAACGGCAGAAATTTCGCTCTGTAGTTGGGTTCCGGCCAGCGCACCAGTAGGAAGAAAAAGGGTTGTATGCGCGAGCATGCAGCCCTTTTTCCATTTTTGGGACAGCTTGTGCGGTATGGGTTTCCGTCTGCACGGGAACGGCAGTTTGCTTGTCGTTTCGCATCGGCGAACCGCCTTGAAAGCGGGAACCCATGCTGAGCCCCATGTACGCCCAGCTTGGCGCCATCTATCTCGCGAGAGGCGAAAGTCGGGGCAGCGCTTTGCGTTCTGTCATCGGCGCACCGAACGAAGTGCCGTAAAATGAAGCAGGAGGAATTCACCATGCTCATCGACACCACAGCGGTTCGGCTCGACGCGGCTATCAGTCCGGAGCTACACGCATTGCTGAAGATGGCGGCCGAGCTACAGGGCCGATCCATCGACGAGTTTGTCGTCGCGGCCCTGGACAGTGCAGCCAGGCAGACGATAGCCTTGACGGACACTCTCCAACTGTCAGCCCGGGATCAGGAAAGTCTCGCCCGTGCGCTGATCGATCCCCCCCCGCTTACACAGGCAATGAAGCGCGCCATTCAGACGCATCGTAAATTGATCCGGTCTGAATGACCTCGCTGGCGTTGCGGGTCGTGCGGCTTGAAAGAGATCACGATCGCCGCCCTTTTTGTTCTGGTTCTCCTGCGTTGGACGAGTATTTCAGACAGCAGGTTGCCCAGGATGTGCGCCGCAGCGTGTTAAATTAAGCAAGACCGCACTTTATTTTTTGACATCGGCCTATCCCGTTTACTGCCCTAAAATGAGGCAGGGCGATTTTTCAGGCCGGCGCCTTTGCTTGTGCTGAAAAGCCTTTCCGTATTATGGGAAATTCGAGTAAATGCTCTAGGCCCTTCCATTCCATTTTTTGAAAATTTGTTCCACATCATGGAATTCACAGCCTAAGTCATTGAAATAAAAGGTGTCGTATATTAGTCCTATGTCTTATATAAGACTTGTATCGCTCCTCAGTTAGGCCTACTATTTAGTCATGCAGTTTGCTTCGAAAACAGACGCAGCAAGGAAACGAAACGATTAATTTTGCCTTACCAACTTAGGAGAGTCACATGTCCCAGTATCAAGACGACATCAAAGCCATCGCCAGCCTGAAAGAAACGCAAGGCAGCGCCTGGAACGCGATCAATCCGGAGTCCGCTGCCCGCATGCGCGCTCAGAACAAGTTCAAGACCGGCCTGGACATCGCCCGCTACACCGCCAAGATCATGCGCGCCGACATGGCGAACTACGACGCCGACTCCTCCAAGTACACCCAGTCGCTGGGCTGCTGGCACGGTTTCATCGGCCAGCAGAAGATGATCTCGATCAAGAAGCACTTCAACAACACCGACCGCCGCTACCTCTACCTGTCGGGCTGGATGGTTGCCGCGCTGCGTTCCGAGTTCGGCCCGCTGCCGGACCAGTCGATGCACGAGAAGACCGCCGTCTCCGCGCTGATCAAAGAGCTGTACACCTTCCTGCGCCAGGCCGACGCGCGTGAACTGGGCGGCCTGTTCCGCCAGCTGGATGCCGCCGACGGCGCCGCCAAGGCAGCCATCCAGGCCCAGATCGACGGCCACGTGACCCACGTCGTGCCTATCATCGCCGACATCGACGCCGGTTTCGGCAACGCCGAAGCGACCTATCTGCTGGCCAAGCAGTTCATCGAAGCGGGCGCTTGCTGCATCCAGATCGAAAACCAGGTGTCCGACGAGAAGCAGTGCGGCCACCAGGACGGCAAAGTCACCGTACCGCACGAAGACTTCCTCGCCAAGATCCGCGCCATCCGCTACGCCTTCCTGGAACTGGGTGTGGACGACGGCATCATCGTCGCACGTACCGACTCGCTGGGCGCCGGCCTGACCAAGCAGATCGCCGTGACCAATGAACCGGGCGACCTGGGCGACAAATACAACTCCTTCCTCGACTGCGAAGAAGTGTCGGCCGACGCGCTGGGCAACGGCGACGTCATCATCAAGCGCGAAGGCAAGCTGCTGCGTCCCAAGCGCCTGCCGAGCAACCTGTTCCAGTTCCGCGAAGGCACCGGCGAAGCGCGCTGCGTGCTCGACTGCATCACCTCGCTGCAGAACGGCGCCGACCTGCTGTGGATCGAAACCGAAAAACCGCATATCGCGCAGATCGGCGGCATGGTCAGCGAAATTCGCAAGGTCATCCCGAACGCCAAGCTGGTGTACAACAACAGCCCGTCGTTCAACTGGACCCTGAACTTCCGCCAACAGGTGTACGACACGATGAAAGCGGCCGGCAAGGACGTTTCCTCGTACGACCGCGCCAAGCTGATGAGCGTCGAGTACGACAGCACCGAACTGGCGGTCACCGCCGACGAGAAGATCCGCACCTTCCAGGCCGACGCGGCCCGCGAAGCCGGCATCTTCCATCACCTGATCACGCTGCCGACCTACCACACCGCCGCGCTGTCGACCGACAACCTGGCCAAGGACTACTTCGGCGAGCAGGGCATGCTGGGCTACGTGGCTGGCGTGCAGCGCAAAGAGATCCGTCAAGGCATCGCTTGCGTCAAGCACCAGAACATGTCCGGCTCGGACCTGGGCGACGACCACAAGGACTACTTCAGCGGCGAAGCTGCGCTGAAGGCGGCCGGTAAAGACAACACCATGAACCAGTTCTAATACCGGACTGCTTCAATGAAAAACCCCAGGAGCCAGCGATGGCTCCTGGGGTTTTTTGCCGTTCAACGCCGGCACCAACGGGACCGGAGATCGTAATCCGTCAGGCTGCTAGCGGAACGCGTAGCTGGCGCTGGCGTAGAAGCGCCGGCCGCGCGGGTCGGTATAGGTCGGGTCGTAGCCGGAGATGAAGTAGTAGGCCTGGTTCGAGTAGGGCGGGCTCTTGTCGAACAGGTTCTGCACGCCCACGCGCAGTTTGAGCTCCTTGCTGAACGCGTAGGCGCCCGACATGTCCCACAGCGAGTACGTTTTCACCCGGTTGGCCGCGACCACGCTGCCGTCATCGATGTTGATGGCGGAGTTCTGGTCTTCGTAGCCGCTGGAGTAGGTGTTCTGCAAATTGGCCGACAGCGCGCCTTGCTCCCAGTCGAAGCTCACCGTGTGGCGCCAGCGCTGCACCACGCTGTCAGTGACGAACTTGTTCAGGTTGCTGACGTAGGCGTCGCCCGGGCTGTTCTGGATCTTCGAGCTGAGCACATAGGTGCCGTTCAGGCGGGCGCCGAATTTGCCCACCGGCGTGGCCATGCCGCGCAGGTCCAGCGCCAGGTCCAGGCCCTTGGCCAGCTGTGCACCGCGGTTCTCCTTGCGCAGTTCGATGTACTCGATCAGGCCGTCCTCGTCGCGGTGCACCAGGCTGCCGTACTTGGCCAGGTTGCCGAGGATGATGTCGTCGCCGATTTCGCTGATCAGGTCCGTGCGCTTGATGTTCCAGTAGTCCAGCGTGACGTTGACGCTGCGGCTGGGCGCGAACGCGGCGCCGAGCGAGAACTGGCGGCTGCGTTCGGGCTTCAGCTTGGCGTTGCTGTAGCGCCGCGTGTCCCAGTTGTCGGCGCAGTCCGAGTAGTTGTTGTCCACCTCGGCGCAGTAGACCGGGTCGGGCAGCGTGGCCGTCATGCTGTAGACGGTGGGGCGGAACAGGTCCGTCATCGACGGCGCGCGGAAGCCGCGTCCGGCCGAGCCGCGCAGCAGCAGCGCGTCGGTCGGGCGGTAGCTCAGTCCCAGCTTGGGACTGGCCGACCCGCCCACCACCTGGTAATGGTCGTAGCGCGCCGACAGCTGCGCTTCCCACTGCTTGCTGAAGGGGACCAGCACTTCGCCGTACACGGCGGCGATGTTGCGCTTGTCGCTGGTGGCCCTGCCGCCTTCTGGCGCGGCGTCGTTGTTGATGTTGTCGCTCAACAGCAGCGCCGACGGCGTGAAGTCGGTGCGCTCGCGGCGCGCCTCGCCGCCCACGGCCAGCGCCAGGTTGCCGCCGGCCATGGGCATCAGCGCGCGCGAGAACTTGAAGTCGAAGGAATCCATGATGCCGCGCGCGTGGCGCACGTCGTCGTTTACCTGGATGCTGTCGAGCAGCGCCACGCCGGCCGCGCCGGAAGGGCCGAATGGGTTGATGCGGCCATCCGCTATGCCTGCCAGCAGTTCGTTGTAGAGCACATAGCCGTGCGTGTCCTTGTCCTTGACGGTGTTGGTGCTGTGGTTCAGCGCCACGTCGTAGTCCCAGCCGCCGACCACGCCGGTCAGGCCGGCCACCACGCGCACGCCGTCGCTGGTCAATTCGCTGGTGCGCCGTCCCGCCTCGTTCAATCGCATGCGCAGCACCAGCTCGCCGGGCACGTCGTCGTCCAGCTGATCGAGCCCGGTGTTGGCCAGTTGCGGCACCTTGCGGTAGTCGATGAAGCCGGTCACGCGTGCCGACGAGCCGACATAGTGCGTTTTCGCGCGGCTCAGCGCCGCCTCGGCGTAGAGCTGGTGGCCGCCGTCCAGTTTCAGCACGCCGCGCGTCAGGAAGCTGGCTTTTTCGGACTTGGGATAGAGCTCGGTGTCGCCCATGTAGTTGTAGGTGCAGGCGTCCACGCCGCCGGTGCCGTTGGGCAGGTAGACATTGGCCGGCGGCGCGCAGCCCGGCACGGACAGGTTGATCTGGCGGTTGTTGATGGGCTTGCCGTTGAGGGTGAAGCCGATGTCCTGCAGGTGGTCGCGCTGGGCCGACGAGAGGCGGATGTTGGCCGGGCTGGTGAAGCTGGACAGCAGATGGCCGAGGCGCTGCTCGATCTGCAGGCCGGGAATGAAGCCGCGCTGCGAAGTGCTGAGCGCGTCGGTGCGCTGGTAATCGAGCACGCCGAACACGTTGTAGCCGTCGCGCGCCAGGTCGCCCGTGCCGGCGCTGATGCTGGCGGTGCGCTTGCCGGCGCCGCCTTCCCTGGCCTTGCCGGCGTAGGCGTTCAGTTCCACGCCCTGGAAATCCTTGCGGGTGATGAAGTTGACCACGCCGCCGATGGCGTCGGTGCCGTACAGCGAGGAGGCGCCGTCCAGCAGCACTTCCACGCGCTGCAGCGCGGCGGCGGGGATGTTGTTCAGGTCGACGCCGCTGTCGTCGCCGGGCGAGGCGAAGTTGGCCATGCGGCGGCCGTTCAGCAAGATCAGCGTGGAGGAGGTGCCGATGCCGCGCAGGTTGGCGCTGTTGAAACCGCGCTGGTCGCCGCCGACGTTGATGCTGGCGCCGTCGGTCAGCCCGCCGACGTTGGCGGACACGCGCGCCATCAGCTCGGCGGCCGTGGTGACGCCGGCCTTTTCGATCTCGGCGCGGGTGATGATCTGCACCGGCAGCGAGGTTTCCGCCTCCAGGCGCTTGATGGCCGAGCCGGTGATTTCCACCGTCGGCATGCCTTGCTGCTGCGCCCACGCGTTGCTGCCGCCCAGCGCGGCGCCGGCCAGTATTACGTTGCGGACCGCTCGCGCGGCCGTTTTCATCCTGATAGTCATTAGCTCTCCATTGGTTTGCCGCCATTGTTGGCTAATTCTTCAGCGGGCACAAGGAGCATGCTGGCAGTGTTGCCAATTTGTATCTTGCGCCAAGGATGACGCCGCTGTTTTAGACTGCGGACATGAGCAGACGCGTGGATGTAACAACGGCGGAGAAAATTTCCGTCGCATTGCTGACCCGGGCCGCCTTCGGGATCGGCACGGCGCTCAACTACGCCGAATTGTCCGGCTTGTCCAAGCCGCTGATCTGCGCGGTGCTGGCGCGGCCGCTGTCCGACGTGCGGACCTATACCGCCTTGCTGACCGGGCAGAACGACCGCCGCGGCCACGCGCGATAGGGACGGAACCTGGCGAAATTTGGAAGGGCCTGGCGCGGCCCCGGCGTCAGGGCCGCAGCACGATCTTGCGGCAGTTGTCTTCCTTCCTGTCGAACATGCGGTAGCCCTCGGCGGCCTGCTCCAGCGCCAGCCGGTGCGAGACGATCACTTCCGGATGCAGCTTTTCCTCCTCGATAAAGCGCAGCAGCTCGGGCATGTAGTGCTGCACGTGGGTCTGGCCGGCGCGCACGCTGAGCCCTTTCTCGAAGATGTCGCCGAACAGGAAGCCGTGGATGAAACCGGAATACACGCCCGGCACGCTGACCGTGCCGCCGCGCCGCACGGCGGCGATGCACTGGCGCAGCGCCTTGCCGCTGCTGCCTTCAAGCTTCAGGTTGGTCAGCGCCGTCTCCAGCGCGCTGCCTTTCGCTTCGAAGCCCACCGCGTCGACCACGCCGTCCACGCCCCGGAAGCTGGTCGCTTCGATGATGGTTTCGGCGGCGTCCACCTCGTCGAAATTGATCGGGATCACGCCGTAGGTGGCGCGCGCGAACTCGAGCCGGTAGGGATGGTGGTCAACCATGAAGATGCGCTCGGCGCCCAGCATGCGCGCGCACGCCGCCGCCATCTGCCCCACCGGCCCGGCGCCGAAAATGGCCACCGTCGCGCCGCGCGTGATGCCCGCGTTGAGCACGGCCTGGTAGCCTGTCGGCAGTATGTCGCTGAGGAAGAGCACCTTCTCGTCGGCCAGCGCGTCCGGGATCTTGATGGGGCCGACGTTGGCCTTGGGCACGCGCACGTACTCGGCCTGGCCGCCCGGCACGCCGCCGTACAGGTGGCTGAAGCCGAACAGCGCCGCGCCGGAGCGCAAGTCCTTCCTGTTCATGATGGCGCCCCGGTCAGGGTTGGTGGTTTCGCACGCGGAGTACAAATGCATGTCGCAAAAGAAGCAGCTGCCGCAGGCGATGACGAAGGGCACCACCACGCGGTCGCCCTTGCGCAGCCTGGTCACGGCCGGCCCGGCCTCGGCCACCACGCCCATGAACTCGTGACCCATGATGTCGCCTTCCTTCATGCCGGGCACCTTGCCCCGGTAGAGATGCAGGTCCGAACCGCAGATGGCGGTGGCGGTGATTTTCAGGATGATGTCGTCCGGCTCCTCGATGATGGGATCGGGGACGGTGTCGACCTGGACGTCGTGGGCGGAGTGGTAGACGAGCGCGCGCATGGGAGTCTCCTGAGCGGTGTAGGCGTTCAGGGTAGTGCGGCTTTTGGAAGGCGGGGAGCGGTGTTCTGCTGAATCCACGGTAGGACTTGACCTACACCGGCTCCCTTGCTGCGGCTGCTCAGTAGCTGGTGACCGGCACAGGCTGCCCGCCCTTGAAGGTGAAGATCGTCACCGGCGATTCCTTCATGTCGCCCTTGGCGTCGAAGGCGTAGGTGCCGGCCACGCCCTTGTAGGCGGTCGACGAGATCACCGCGCCGACCTTGGCCGGATCGATCGAGTTCGCCTTCTGCATCGCTTGCGCATACATCATCGTGGCGTCGTAGTAGGACGCCGCGTAGACGTCGGCGTCGCGGTTGTAGCGCTTCTTGAACGCCGCCTTGAACACCGGACCGCTGGCGGCCTTGTCCAGGATGGCGCCGCCCTGCGAACACAGCACGTTGTCGCCCACGGCGTCGCCGCCGAGTTTGCCCATTTCGGCGGTGCAGATGGTGTCGCCGCCCAGCAGCTTGGCATTGATGCCCAGCTGCTTCATCTGGCGCGCCATCGGTGCGCCCTGCGGCGCGTAGCCGCCGAAGAAGACCGCTTCCACCTTCTTCGCTTTCAGCTTGGTCAGGATGGCGGTGAAGTCGAACGCCTTGTCGGTGGTGAACTCGTGGCCGGCCACGGTCATGCCGGAGGCCTTGGCCTGCTTCTTGAATTCCTCGGCCACGCCCTGGCCGAAGGCGGTGCGGTCGTCGATCACGGCCACGTTCTTCAGCTTGAGTTCCTGCGCGGCGTACATCGCCATCTTCGAGCCGAGCTGGGTGTCGCTGGCGTTCACGCGGTACAGGCCCTTGTAGCCCTGCTGCGTGATCTTCGGGTTGGTGGCGACGGTGGCGAACAGGACGCCGGCGTCGTTGTAGGCGCGCGAGGCGGGTATGGCCACGCCGGAGTTGTAGGGGCCGACCACGTATTTGATGCCGCTGTCGATGAATTTCTGCGCCACCTGCACGCCGGCTTTCGGGTCGCCCTGGTCGTCCTCGGACTGCAGTTCGAATTTGATCTTTTTCCCGCCGACGGTGATCGGCTTGGCGTTGAGTTCCTCGACTGCGAGGCGGGCGCCGTTCTCGTTGTCCTTGCCGGAAAACGCCTGGGCGCCGGACAAGGGGCCGCTATGGCCGATTTTGACGATGGTCTCTTGTGCCGCCGCGCTACCCATGGCGCTTATGGCGCCCAGCAGGGCCAGCGCGCCCGTGGTCAGTTTCAAATTCAATTGCGTCTCCTTGTGGTCGATGTGCGGTTGCATTATCGCCAAGTGGGCGGGGCAGGGCAACTGAAACTTGCCGGGCCGTTTTCCTCAGCGCTGCGCCACTTTACGTTGCCGGGCCAGGGCGCCGTTGATGCGCTCGATCAGGCCGTCGTCATGCGCGCGCGCGACGGCGAAAAACTGGCCGGTGTCCGCATGCAGTGGCTTGGGCCGCACGCTCAGGGTGACGCCGGGCGGCACGGACAGGTCCTTCAGGTAGGGCTGGATGAAGGTTTGCAGCTGGGCTTCGATCTCGGGCTGGCTTTCGCCGCTGGGCTGGTACAGCAGCACGGCGTCCACCCGTTTGAGCAGCAGGCGCTGCAAGCGCGTGGCGCGCGAGGCGATTTCGTCGTCCACCCGGAACAGCTTGTTGCGCTCGCGTTCGAACTCGTCGCCATAGCTGTAGCCGCGCACGGCGCCCAGGGTTTTGCCGCGCAAATCCTGGATGCCCTGGAAGGGGAAGGTGGCGTCGCTGCGGGTCACCAGCCACAGCGTGTTGCTGGATGCGGCGTCGGAGTAGTGCAGTTCGCGCAGGCGGTCGGCGGTTTTCGGCAGGCCGAAAATCAGGCCTGTGCCGTTCAGGGCATTGCGCTCGGCGCGCGGCCAGGGATAGATTTTGATCTCGAAGCGGATGTTCAGCTCCTGCTCCAGATAGTCGAACAGCTTGCGGCGCCAGGGCGGCAGCGGTTTCTGCTTACCCTTGGCGTCGAGCGTGTCGCCCAGTAGCAGCGTCACCGTCTGCGGCGCGGAGTGCGCCGCCGGCAGGCGCATGGCCTGGCTGGCTAGCAGGGCGCAACTCAGCAGGAAAGCGCGTTTGCTGGTATTCGGCATGCGGGGCGCTCGCGTGGTCGATTGAAGGTCAATTGATGGTCGATTATTGCAGAAAACCCCCAGGGTGGTCGATTCGGGCGATGGAGGCGGGCCTTCATCGTTGCGTGCGCGCCGTGTCGCCGCCGCCGATGTCGGCTGGCTGCACGGGCGTGACCGCGCTGGCTGGCGCTACCGGGGCGACGCGGTCGGCACGGAGCTGGGGCGGGCCGGGGTGGGCGCCCGCTGCGGCGGCCATGTTGGCGGCGCCGTAGGCGGCGATGGCGGCGGCGAGAGCCGGATCGGCAGCGTTGGGCGCCTGCGGCCGGTTGGCGGCTTGGGCGGCGGCTGCGCGCTGTTGGGCGGCAAGTTGGGCGGAGGCCTGGGCAGCGGCATCGGCTGCGGCTTCGGCAGCTTCGGCGGACGCGCTGGCGCCCGCTGCCAATGTGGCGGCCTGCTCGGCCTGGGTCCTGAACGCGGCTTGGCGGGTGGCGGGCTGGCCGGGCAGGTTTTGCGCAATAGCAGTCTGGGCACGGGCGGTTTGCTGTTCGGCTGCCAGGCGGGCCTCGGCGGCGCGCTGGGTGGCGGGGGCGGCTGCGTTGGCCTGGTCTTCGGGCAGCGTCGCGCGCGCCTGGCTTTCGGTGGCCAGGCGGTCGGATTCGGTGCGCTGCGCCGAGAGGCGGGCGGCCTCCGTTGCGGTGTCGCGCGGCCGGGTTGCCGCTTGCTGGCGCTGGACGGCAACGCGTTCGTTGTCGAGACGGTCGTTCAGGATGGCCTGCGCCGTGGCGGCGTCCTCGCGCTGTTGGGCCAGCCGTTCGTTCTCCATGCGGTCCGCCAGCGCTGTGGCCGCGAGGTCTTCTTCCACTGTGCTGTTGAGCTGACGCTCTTGCGCCGCGCGGTTCGCGGCCAGCCGCCCGGCCTGCGTTTCGTCGAGCGCACTCCTGCTCTGCTCAGCCAGCGCCTGGCGCGCGGCATCAAGCTGCTGCTGGCGCAGCAGCTCGGTTTGCGTCTGCGCGAGCGTATCAGCTGGCGCCGCGCCGGAACTGGCCGGTTCGGTGGACTGGGCGATGGCGTCACGCAGCGCCTGGTCAGCCAGCCTGGTTTGCGATGCGGCTGTCGCCGGCTGCAGGTCGCCACTCTCGCCGTTGCTCAGCGCAGCTTCCGCAGAGGCGGCGGCTGCGGCGGCTGCAGCTTCGCCATTGGCGGCTATCGCGCTGGCCTGGCGTGCAAGGGTGCTGCCAAGAGCGCTGAACTGGTCGTTGGTGCGCGTCAGCAGGTCCAGCGTCCCTTCCCGGTCGATATTGAAAGCGGCCGCCAGCACCTGCTCGTCCACGTTCAGGATATCGGCGGCCGAAGCCGGCGCCAGCGGATCGAGGGTGATGCCGATTCCGGCCAGCGTGCCCGCCGTCAGCGGGCCGCCGCGGCCTGCGGCGGCGCCTTGCCGGCGCAGCGTGTCGAGCAGGCTCTCGGTCAGCGTGCTGCCGCTGCCGTCAGCATTGGTCAGCAGCGGCGTCAGGTCCGTCGAGGCGGCCGGCAACTGGTTGAATGACAGCCGCAGGTTGCCGGCGGCCTCGCTCAGCAGCAGCAACTGCGCGGCGGTCGGCTCGGGCGCGTCGGGTGTGCCCTGCAGTTCCAGCAGCTGCCTGCGCGTCAGCCCCACGGTGGAGATGAACTGCGCCAGGTCGGAGAACTCGACAGTGGCGGCGGGGGACAGGGAAATGGCGGTGGCTGCGGTAGCCGCGTCGGCGGCATTGGCCGCGTCAACGGCGCTCGCGGCGGCGGCTTGCTGGACAGGCGGAACGGCGTTGGATTCCGCGTTCGAAACAGGGGGGAGCATGGCGGCACTTTCAAGGGGATGGTCCCGCCGAGGATGCGCCCTTGCGCCGCCGCTGTCTGTGAGCTGGCGAACACAAGGGCGGCTTGCTTCAGCTCACCATCAGTTTCACCGATTTCAACTCCGCGCTGTTCGGGCCCGCGTGGATGGTGAACGACCCCGGCTCGACCACGCGCTTCATCTCCATGTTGTAGAACCACAGGTCGGACGGCTTGATGTCGAACGTCAGCGTGCGCGATTCGCCCGGCGCCAGCGTCACGCGCTTGAAGGCCTTCAGTTCCAGCACCGGCCGCGTGACGGAACTGACGTCGTCGCGGATGTAGATCTGCACCACTTCATCGCCCGCCACGGCGCCGGTGTTGCGCACGTCCACCAGCACTTGCGTGGCGTCGCCAACGCGGATGGCCGCTTTCGACAAGCGCGGCTCGGAAATCGCAAATGTCGTGTAGCTGAGGCCAAAACCGAAGGGATACAGCGGTTTGGTGGAGCCGTCGATATAGCCGCGCCGCGCCGACGGCTTGTGGTTGTAGAAGATGGGCAGCTGGCCCACGCTGCGCGCGATCGACACCGGCAGCTTGCCGCCCGGGTTGGCACGGCCGAACAGCAGGTCCGCCGCGGCGTGGCCGGTTTCCTGGCCCAGGTACCAGCCTTCGATCAGCGCCGGCGCGCGCTCGGCCAGCAGGTTGACCGACAGCGGCCGGCCGTTCAGCAGGAACACCACGGTGGGTTTGCCCAGGTCGAAGATGGCTTTCGCCAGGTCGTTCTGCTGGCCCAGCATGTCCAGCGTCTCGCGGTCGCCCAGGTGGGTGTCGGCCCAGGCTTCGCGGCTGGTCTGCTCGTTGTCGCCCAGGACCATGATGATGGTGTCGGCCGTCCTGGCCGCCTCCAGCGCCTCGGCGATCAGCTGCGCGTTCTTTTCCTTCGGGGTGAAGTCGATCTTGTCCGCGCCCCATACCCGGCTTTCGGTGATGCGCACGCCCTCGGCGTAGGCCAGCGCGAAGCCTTGCGCTTCGCTTTCCGCCTTCAGGCCTTCGTAGATGGAGACCACGTGGCGCGGCACGTCCGAATAGCCGCCGATGGGCGTGTCCTTGGCGTGGGTGCCCAGCAGCAGCACCTTGCCCACTTTTTTCGGGTCGAGCGGCAGCACGCCCTTGTCGTTTTTCAGCAGCACCGCGCAGCGGCGCGCCGTCTCGCGCGCCAGCGCCACGGCGTCCGGCGTGGCGGTCAGCTGGTCCGCAATGCCCGCGTCCACATACGGGTTCTCGAACAGGCCGGCGTTGAATTTGAGCTCCAGGATGCGGGCCACCATGGCGTCGATCTCCGCCATCGAGACGCGCTTCTCCTTCACCAGCGCGGCCAGTTCCTTGTAGCCGAAGCCGTCCGGCGTTTCGATGTCCACGCCGGCCTTGATGGCGCGCAGCGCCGCCTCTTTGGCGTCGGCGGCCAGCTTGTGGCGCGTGACCAGTTCCTTGATGCCGAAGTAGTCGGACACCATCAGCCCCTTGAAGCCCCATTCCTCGCGCGTGACCTTGTGCAGCAGCCAGCGGTTGGCGTGCGAGGGCACGCCGCCGATCTCGTTATACGAGGGCATGATGGCGGCGACGTTGGTCTCCTTCACCAGCTTTTCGAACGGCGGGAAGAAGTCCTCGCGCAGCGTGCGCTCGGTGATCTCGGCCGGCCCGATGTTGGTGCCGCTTTCCGGCTGGCCGTGGCCCGTCATGTGCTTGAGCGTGGTGTAGACCTTGTCCCTGGCCAGCTGCTTGCTCTCGCCCTGGAAACCCAGCACGGCGGCCTTGCCGATCTCGCCGCACAGGTGCGGGTCTTCGCCGTAAGTCTCCTCGATGCGGCCCCAGCGCGGTTCGCGCGCCACATCCACCACCGGCGCCAGCGCGAAATTCGAGCCCCGCGCGCGCATCTCGCGCGCCGCCACGCCGTACACCTTGCGCACCATGTCCGGATCGAAGGACGAGGCCAGCGCGATCGACTGCGGGAAGCTGGTGGCGTCGCGCGCGGCGTAGCCGTGCAGCGCTTCCTCGTGCGTAAACATCGGGATGCCGAGACGGGTCTGCTCCATCGCCCACTTCTGCGCCGCGTTCACATAGGTCGCCGTTTCCAGTGCGTTGCGGTTGACGCGGCGGCCGCTGTCGCCTGCGGCGCCGTCCGGCGCGGCGTCGCCCTGGCGGTCGGACGGGCGGCCCAGCATGCCGATGCCGTGCGGGTGCAGCTGGCTGGCCTTGGCGGGCGAGAATTCGCCGCCATCTTCTATCCTTCTCTTGTCGTACCAGACGCATTGCATCTGCTCGATTTTTTCCTCCAGCGTCATGCGGCCCAGCAGGTCCTGCACGCGCTTGGCCACGGGGGCGGCCGGGTTCTTGTACAGCGGGCCCGCCGCCGCCGCGAATGCCATTGGCGCGGGCAGGGCGGCCATGCCGGCCAGGCCGCCCACCGTGGAAAGGAATTGCCTGCGCTTGTATGTCGGTTTGTTCATCACAGTGTTGTATCCGTCGTTGTTATAGTTTTTTAGCGTTTGCCGGAGCGCGTGCTGACGTCGATCCACACGGCCAGCGTGAGGATGAAGCCCTTGACGATCATCTGCCAGTAAGTGTCCACGTCGAGCATGGACATGCCGTTATCGAGGCTGGCCATCACCAGTGCGCCGATCAGCGCGCCGTACACGGTGCCGGAACCGCCGCGCATCGACGTGCCGCCGATGAAGCAGGCCGCGATCGCATCGAGTTCGCCCGAGGTACCGGCCGAAGGCGAGCCGGCAGCCAGGCGCGCGGTGTTGATCACGCCGGCCAGCGCGCACATCAAGCCCATGATGCCGAAGATCCACAGCTTGACCGCCTTCACATTGATGCCGGACAGCCGGGTCGCCTCCATATTGCTGCCCACCGCGTAGACGCGGCGGCCGAACACGGTCTGCGTGGTCATGTAGGTGAAGATGCCCAGCAGCGCGAGCAGCAGCAGCACCGGCAGCGGAATGCCCTCGTAGGAATTGAGCGTGACGACGAAGGCGGCCACGATGGCGCCGATGGCCGCGACCTTGGCCGCGTCGCGCCACAGCGGTGCCGTCTCCAGGCCGTGCAGCGCGCGGTTGCGGCGCTGCTGCCAGGTGAGGGCGATCGCGATGGCGAACAGGGCGAGGCCGAGCAGCACGCCCAGCTGCGCCGGCAGATAGCCCTGGCCCAGGTAGACCAGGTCGTCCGACACCGGCGCCACGGTGGTGCCGCCGGTTACGCCGAGCACGATGCCGCGATAGGCCAGCATGCCGCCCAGGCCGACGATGAAGGAGGGGATGCTGAGGTAGGCCGTCAGGTAGCCGTTGAACAGGCCGATGAGCAGGCCGAAGGCCAGCACCAGCAGCAGGTTGAGGGGCAGCGGCAGATGGTGCGTCACGTCCAGCACGGCGGCGACGCCGCCCAGCAGGCCGAGCAGCGAGCCGACCGAGAGGTCGATCTCGCCGGCGATGATCACCAGCGACATGCCGCAGGCGACGATGCCGGTGATGGCCATCTGGCGCATCAGGTTCGACAGGTTGCGCGGCGAGATGAAGCCGCCGTCGGTCTTCATGCTGAAGTAACCCCAGATCAGCGCGATGGCGATCAGCAGGGCCAGCATCTTGTACTGCGTGAATAGCTTTTTGATGTTCATGGCTTGTCTCTTGTTTTGTCGGCGGCGCCTGGCGGGTCGCGCTTCGCTAACCCGTCCTACGGTGCCTCGTCGATTCATGTAGGGCGGGTTAGGAGCGCAGCGACGTAACCCGCCATGGCCGTTATGCCTGGTCGAGCGCGGCGGCCAGCACGGTTTCCTGGCTGAGGTTGTCGTTGTCGAAATTGCCGCGCAGTTTGCCTTCGCCTATCACCAGCACGCGGTCGGAGATGCCCAGCACTTCGGCCAGCTCGGACGACACCATGATGATGGACATGCCTTGTTTGGCCAGGTCGAACATCAGCTGGTAGATCTCGAACTTGGCACCGACGTCGACGCCGCGCGTGGGCTCGTCCAGGATCAGGATCTTGGGCCGCGTCAGCAGCATCTTCGACAGCACCGCCTTCTGCTGGTTTCCTCCCGACAGGCCGGTGATCGGCAGGAAGGGACTGGCCGTCTTCAGGCGCACGCTGGCGATCTCGCTCTTGATGGTCTTCAGCTCCGCTTCCTGGTCTATCCTGGTGCCGCGCGCGTACTCGCCCAGCACCGACAGCGTGATGTTCTGCCCCACGCTCAGGTCCGGCACGATGCCGTGCTGCTTGCGGTCTTCCGGCACCATCGCCAGCCCGGCCTTGATCGCCTTCTGCGGCGTGGCGGTGTCCAGCTGGCGGCCTTCCAGCCACACCTCGCCCTCGTGCGCGCCGGGGTAGGCGCCGAAGATGGCCGACACCAGTTCCGTGCGCCCCGCGCCGACCAGGCCGGCGATGCCGAGTATCTCGCCCTTGCGCAGCGAGAAGGAGATGTTGTCGACCCGCTTGCGCGCCGGGTTGTCGGCGTCGTAGCAGCTGATGTTGCGGGCCTCGAACACCACTTCGCCGGGCGCATGCTGCCGCTGCGGGTAAAGCTGGTTCATCTCGCGCCCCACCATCTGCGCGATGATGCGGTCGACGTTCATCTCGCTCATCGGCGTGGTGGCGATGTGCTGGCCGTCGCGTATCACCACGATGGTGTCGCAGATCGCTTCGACCTCGTCGAGCTTGTGCGAGATGTAGACGCAGGTCACGCCTTCGGCCTTGAGCTTGCGGATGATACGGAGCAGCACTTCGATCTCGGAGGCCGTCAGCGACGACGACGGTTCGTCCAGGATCAGCAACTGCGCCCGCTTGTTGAGCGCCTTGGCGATCTCGATCAGCTGCTGGTGGCCGCCGCCGTACTGCTTCACCGGTTCCACCACGTTCACGTCGTGGATGTTGAGGAAGGCCAGCAGCTCGCCGGCGCGGCGGTTCATGGCCGCGTAGTCCATGCGTCCGCCGGGCAGCGTGATCTCGTTGCCGAGGAAGATATTCTCCGCCACCGACAACTCGGGCACCAGCATCAGCTCCTGGTGGATGATGACGATGCCGGCGTCCTCCGTGTCGCGGATCGACTGGGCGCGCAGCGGCTCGCCCTTCCACAGGATTTCGCCGTCCCAGGTGCCGTGCGGGTAGACCCCGGACAGCACCTTCATCAGCGTTGATTTGCCGGCGCCGTTTTCGCCGCAGAGGCCGATGCATTCACCGGCCTTCATCTTTATGTCTATGCCATTTAACGCCCGGACACCGTCGAACTGCTTGACGATGCCCTTCATCTCCAGAAGATAGTCGGCCATGCTCGTCGCCGTCAGTTGGTGGAGAGCTGGGCTTTGGTGTAGAAGCCGTCTTCCACCAGGAGGTTGACGTTGGCCTTGTTCAGCGGCACGGGCTTGAGCAGCAGCGTGTCGACCTTCTTCATGCCGTTGTCGTAAGCCGAGTTGTAGGACGGTTTCTCGTTGCGCACCAGTTGCACGGCCAGCTTGGCCGCCTCCTGCGCGATCAGCTTGAGCGGCTTGTAGACCGTCATGGCCTGGGTGCCGGCGATGACGCGCTTGACGGCAGCCAGGTCGGCGTCCTGGCCGGACACCGGCACCTTGCCGCTCAGCTTCTGCGCCGTCAGCGCCTGGATGGCGCCGCCGGCCGTGCCGTCGTTGGAGGCGACGATGGCGTCGATCTTGTTGCCGTTGGCGGTGAGCGCGTTTTCGACGATGGTCAGCGCCTCGGACGCGCTCCAGTCCTTCACCCACTGCTTGCCGACGATCTTGATGTCGCCCTTGTCCACCAGCGGCTGCAGCACCTTCATCTGGCCTTCGCGCAGCATCTTGGCGTTGTTGTCGGTCGGCGCGCCGCCCAGCAGGTAGTAATTGCCCTTCGGTTTCAGCGCCACCACGGCCTGCGCCTGCAGCTCGCCGACCTTGGCGTTGTCGAAGGAGATGTAGGCGTCGATGTCGGCGTTGAGGATCAGGCGGTCGTAAGAGAGCACCTTGATCTTGGCCTTCTTCGCCTCGCGGATGGCATTGTTCAGCACGGTCGCGTTGTAGGGGACGATGACCAGCACGTCCACGCCGCGCGAAATCAGGTTCTCGATCTGGGCGATCTGGCGCTGCTCGCTGGCGTCGGCAGATTGCACGAATACCTTGGCGCCCAGCTTCTCCGCTTCCGCGTTGAAGTAGTCGCGGTCGCGCGCCCAGCGCTCAACGCGCAGGTCGTCGATCGAGAAACCGATCTTGGGATTCTTCGCGTCGGCGTGGGCCAGGCCGCTGCTCAGTGCGAACAGCGCGCCCAGGACTGCGGCTTTCAGTTTCGAGTTCATCATTTCGGTCTCCTCAAGGATAAGGTGGTTTTATTATTGACGACTTATTCTGCGGCTTGCTTGGTTGCCTGCTTAGTGATTGTGGCGCGGCAGGGTCTCCGCTACACCACGGTATTTCACCGCCAGTTCCATGCAGGCGCCATCCTCCATCTGGCCCACGGTGGAACGGTACAGCTCCTGCCACGGCGTCTGGCTGGCCGGGATCGCAGGTATGCCTTCGGCCTTGCGCGCCGCCAGCACATCTTCGGTGACCAGCATATCGCACTGGCCCGTGTTCAGGTCGACGCGGATGGTGTCTCCGGTGCGCAGGTAGGCCAGGCCGCCGCCCACGGCGCTTTCCGGCGACGCGTTCAGGATGGACGGGCTGTCCGAGGTGCCGGACTGGCGGCCGTCGCCCAGCGTCGGCAGGTTCAGGATGCCGCGCTTGATCAGCGCATCCGGCGGTTGCATGTTCACCACCTCGGCCGAGCCGGGCCAGCCGACGGGACCTGCGCCGCGGATCACGAGGATGCAGTCCTCGTCGATATTCAGCGCCGGATCGTTGATGCGTGCGTGATAGTCGCCGGAGCCGTCGAACACCACGGCGCGGCATTCAAAGACGTTTTCCGAACCGGCGCGCTGCAGGTAGCGGGCGCGGAAGTCCGGGGAAATGACGCAGGTCTTCATGATGGCGAAGTCGAACAGGTTGCCCTTCAGGACGAAGAAGCCGGCCTTGGTTTTCAGCGGCTCGGCGAACGGCGTGATCATCTCGCGGTCGTTCGATTCGCGGCCCGCCAGGTTTTCCGCCATGGTCTTGCCGGTGACGGTGGGGCGCTCGGCGCGCAGCTTGCCCGCCTGCTGCAGTTCCCACATGATGGCGGGCACGCCGCCTGCGCGGTGGAAGCGCTCGCCGAGGTATTTGCCGGACGGCTGCATGTTGAGCAGCAGCGGCACGTCGTGGCCGTATTCCATCCAGTCGGACGAATGCAGCTCCACGCCGGCGTGGCGCGCCATCGCCACGATGTGCTGCTGCGCGTTGGTGGAGCCGCCGATGGCGGCGTTGACCACGATCGCGTCCAGGAAGGCTTCGCGCGACAGGATGCTGGACGGGCGGATGTCGAGTTTCGCCATCTCGACGATGCGGCGGCCGGTCTCGTAGGCCATCTGGCCGCGTTCGCGGTAGGGCGCCGGAATCGCCGAGCAGCCGGTGAGGGACATGCCCAGCGCTTCGGCCATGGCGTTCATGGTGGAGGCGGTGCCCATGGTGTTGCAATGGCCTGCCGACGGCGCCGAGGCGGCGCCGATCTGCAGGAATTTCTCGTTGTCGATTTCGCCCGCGGCCAGGCGGCGGCGCGCTTTCCAGATGGCCGAGCCGGAGCCTACCAGCTCGCCGTCCAGCCAGCCGTCCAGCATCGGGCCGCCGGACAGCACGATGGCCGGGATGTCCACGGTGGACGCGGCCATGATCTGGGCCGGCGTGGTCTTGTCGCAGCCGGTGGTCAGCACCACCGCGTCGATCGGGTAGCCGTGCAGGATTTCCACCAGGCCCATATAGGCCAGGTTGCGGTCGATGGCGGCGGTCGGGCGGCGGCAGTTTTCAAAAATCGGGTGCAGCGGGAATTCCATGGCGATGCCGCCCGCGTCGCGGATACCGTCGCGCACGCGCTTGGCCAGCTCCAGGTGGATGCGGTTGCACGGGCTGATGTCGCTGCCCGACTGCGCGATGCCGATGATGGGGCGGCCGCTGCGCAGTTCTTCCGGCGTGATGCCGTAGTTCATGAAGCGCTCCAGGTACAGCGCGGTCATGTCGATATGGTCTGGATTGTCGAACCAGTCTTGCGAGCGGTAGCGGCGATTGGTGTTCACTGCATTCGTCATTGCGAACTTCCTTTGTATTGATATTGCGGCTGTCCAGGGGTCTCCACCCGGAACGAGAATACACCGCCGGCCTGCGGCTGTGCGGCGCGTTCTTCGTCGGACAGGCCTTTCCAGGCGGTGGACACGAAGGCGGTGCGCAGGTCGGCGCCGCCAAAAGCCACTTTGGTGATGTTGGAACAGGGGAAGGCGATGGATGCCAGCAGCTCGCCGGCCGGCGAGTAGCGGTCCACGCGCGCGCCCCTGAACATGGCTACCCATACGCAGCCGTCGGCATCGACCACGGAGCCGTCCGGGTGGCCCGGTGCGGCCGTGTGCACGAACACGCGCTTGTTCGACAGCGTGCCGTCCGGCTCCGCATCGTAGGCGTAGACCGTTTTGCCCAGCGTGTCGGTGTGGTAGAAGGTGCTGCCGTCCGGGCTGTGGCAAGGGCCGTTGGTGATGACGATGCCGCTGTCCTTGCGCTGCAGGGCGCCGCTGCCGTTGATGCGGTACAGCGAGCCGGTGGGTTCGCTTTCGCCGTTGTCCATGGAGCCGAACCACAGCGCCCCGTGGCTGTCCACGTAGCCGTCGTTCAGGCGGTTGCCCGGCAGGTCGGCTTCCAGTTCCAGCAGCGGCTTGAATTCACCCGTGGCCGGCGTGAAGCGCAGCAGCTTGCCGGGCAGGCCGCATACCAGGTCCCCGTTCGGGCCTCCGCCGTGCATGGGCAGGGCGAAGCCGATCGCTTCGGGCATGTCCCAGCTCTGGCGCGCGCTGCCGTCCTCGGCGCAGCGGTGCAGGCGGTGGCTCTTGATATCCACCAGGTACAGGGCCGCTTCGGCGGCGTGCCAGAACGGCCCCTCGCCGAGGTGCGCGCCCAGCTCCCAGATGCACTGTGCTTGCATTATGCTTGCCTCCGGCTTCATGCGCCGTACCATCCGGCGTCGACGAAGTAGTCGCGGCCCGAGCAGCGCGCGGCGTTGTCGGAGGCCAGGAACAGCGCCAGCGCGGCCACGTCCTCGGTCTCCACGCGCTCGTGCAGACACTGCGCCTTCAGGATCGCCGCTTCATCTTCCGGCGAGTGCCACAGCGCCATCTGGCGCGGCGTTTTCACCGAGCCGGGGATGACGGTGTTGACGCGGATGCCGTCCGGGCCGAGGTCGCGCGCCAGGCCGCGCGTCAAGCCTTCGATGGCGGCCTTGGCCGTCATGTACAGCGACAGCTGCGGCAGCGCGAGGTGCCAGGAGATCGAGCCGAAGTTGAGGATGGCGCCGCCGCCCTTGGCCTTCATGCCCGGCGCCACGGCTTGGGCGCAGAAGAACTGGTGGCGCAGGTTTACGGCCAGGCTGTCGTCCCAGTACTTTTCGGTGACGTCCTTGACGTTGTGGCGGTTGTCGTTGGCCGCGTTGTTGATCAATACGTCGACCGTGCCGAATTCGCGCTCGATGGCGGTAAAGGTCGCGCCCAGCGCCTCCACGTCGGTCAGGTCGCAGCGCAGGAACTTCGGCGGGCGCGCCACGCCGGCCAGGCTTTGCTCCAGCTCGCGCGAGGCTTCCTCGGCGATGTCGAGGAACACCACTTGCGCGCCCTGTTTGGCGAAAGCGTCCACCATGGTGGCGCCGATGCCTGTGCCGCCGCCGGTGACGACCACGGTCTTTTCAGCCAGGTCGTGGTAGGTGGCGTACACCATTGCTTTGCGCGCAGCTTGATTTTGAGACGCCATCTTATTTCTCTCCGTTCGCGTTGCCCAGCAGGCCACGCGCCGCCAGGTTTTTATACAGGGCGCGTACGCCGAAAGTCCATGGTGCGATCTGGTCGCTGCGGTGCACGTGGTTGACCAGCGAGCCCAGTGCCGGGCTGGAGATGGTCACGCGGTCGCCCAAGTGGTGGGTGAAGCCGGCGCCGGCCGCACCACGGTCCTGGATAGGCGAGAACATGGTGCCGAGGAAGAGCATGAAGCCGTCCGGATACTGGTGGTGGGCGCCGCTGGTCTGGGCGACCAGGTCGAGCGGGTCGCGGCTGATCTGGCGCATCATGCTGGCGCCGTCCAGGCGGAAACCGTCGTCCTCGCCTTCGATGGCCAGGCGCACCTCGGCGTTGCGCACGGTGTCGATCGTGAAGTCGCCGTCGAACAGGCGGATGAAGGGGCCGATGGAGCAGGAACCGTTGTTGTCCTTGGCTTTGCCGAGCAGCAGCGCGCTGCGGCCTTCGATGTCGCGCAGGTTGACGTCGTTGCCCAGCGCGGCGCCGACCACTTCGCGGCGGCTGTTCACTGCCAGTACGATCTCCGGCTCGGGGTTGTTCCACTTCGAATCCGGGTGCAGGCCCACGTCGGCGCCGTAACCCACGGCGGACATCGGCTGCGACTTGGAAAACACTTCCGCGTAGGGGCCGATGCCCACTTCCATGTACTGCGACCATGCGCCGCGGGCGATGAAGGCCTGTTTCAGCTGCTCCGCTTCCGGCGAGCCGGGACGGATGCTCGACAAGTCCGAGCCGATCGATTCGAGCAGGGAGGCGCGCAGCGTGTCGGCGCGGGCTTTGTCGCCGCCGGCCTGTTCCTCGATCACGCGTTCCAGCAGGCTGACCGCGAAGGTGACGCCGCAGGCCTTGAGGGCCTGCAGGTCGCACGGCGCCAGCAACTGCGGCACTTCGGCGTCCGGCTGGGCCGCGAGCGCATTGTCGGTCAGGCGCTGGACGGGACCGAGCGCCTCGCCCTGCACGTTGCGGACGAAGGCCGGCAAGTCCGCGCGTTCGAACAGTTCGGACACCGTCGGCACCTGCGCCGTGATGTCGAACACCTGGCCTTCACGTACGACGACGACGCATGGGCCGTTGATTTCGCCGCCGCGCCATACGCGGCCGACCAGCAGGGCGCCGGCCAGGTCGGCAGGCAGGGGAGCGCTTACAGGAGTATGTGTCATTGTCTATCCTCGATGATTATTGGTTGCGGCCCAGGCTGGGCAGCTTGGGCGAATAAGTCCAGCCGGGAACCAGGTAGCGCATGGCCATCGCGTCGTCGCGTGCGCCGGTGGCGACCTTCTGGTACAGCGTGTGGGCGGCCATGATGCGGTCCATGTCCGGTTCGATGCCGAGGCCGGGCGCTTGTGGCACCTGTACCTCGCCGCCGATGATCTGCAGCGGATTGCGCGTCAGGCGCTCCTGGCCTTCCTGCCAGATCCAGTGCGTATCGATGGCCGTGATGCGGCCCGGCGCGGCGGCGGCGGCATGGGTGAACATGGCCAGCGACACGTCGAAGTGGTTGTTCGAGTGCGAACCCCAGGTCAGGCCCCAGTCGTGGCACAGCTGCGCCAGACGCACGGAGCCCTGCATGGTCCAGAAGTGCGGGTCGGCCAGCGGAATGTCGACCGCGCCGAGCAGGTGCGAATGGGCCATCTGGCGCCAGTCGGTGGCCACCATATTGGTGGCGGTCGGGATGCCGGTGGCGCGGCGGAATTCGGCCATGATTTCGCGGCCGGAGTAGCCGTTCTCCGGGCCGCACGGGTCTTCCGCGTAGGCCAGGACGTGGCCCTGGCCCTTGCACAGGGCGATGGCTTCGTCCAGCGACCAGGCGCCGTTCGGGTCCAGTGTCACGCGCGCGTCGGGGAAGCGCGCCTTGACCGCGGCGATCGCTTCCATTTCCTCGGCGCCGTGCATCACGCCGCCTTTCAGCTTGAAATCGCGGAATCCATAGCGCTCCACGGTGGCCGCCGCCTGGTCGGCGATGGCCTGCGGCGTCAGCGCCTCCTGGTGGCGCATGTGGTACCAGCTGTCCTTGCCCCCGCTGCCGGAGTTCGCCAGATAGGGCAGGTCGGTGCGGCTGCGGTCGCCGATGTAGAACAGGTAGGCCAGCATGGGCACGCTGTCGCGCTGCTGGCCGGAACCGAGCAGTTCGCACACCGGCACGCCCAGGTGCTGGCCCATCAGGTCCAGCAGCGCCGCCTCAATCGCCGTCACCACATTTTCGAGGCGCAGGTTGATTTCGTGCGGTTGCTTCAGCACTGCCGCTTCGGCGGCGGACGTCACCTGGTGCTGGTGGCCGCCGCTTTTGCCGGCAATGGACTCCCGCACCGCGTTCAGCGTACGGTTGTAGCGGCCGATTTCGGTGCCGACCACGCGTGGGATGGCGTTTTCCAGCGCCTGCAGGATGCCCGCGCCGCCCGGCACTTCACCCATGCCCGTGTGGCCGGCGCTATCCTTGAGCAGCACCAGCGTGCGGGTGAAGTAGGGCGCGTGCGCGCCGCACAGGTTGAGCAGCATGCTGTCGTAGCCGGCGACCGGAATCACCTGCATTTCGACGACCTTGGGACTGCCCGGAATACCTTGATTTGTTGCGTGTACCATCAGTTTGTCCTAAAATGAATAGCGCTAACATAACCAGTGTGAGGGATTTATGCGGTCAAGTCAACACAAGATGTGTGCCTGGATTTCAGGCATGGTGTTCGCAGCGGGAGCATTCGCTGCGGCTGCCGAAGTGGCAGCGAAGGACAAGACCGCGGAAGGGCATTGGGTGGCATCCTGGGGCACGGCCATGATGGTTCCGGAACCTCACAACGAGCTGGCCGCCGAATTGTGGCGCGAAGCTAGCCTGCGGCAGATCGTCCACCTGTCGCTGGGTGGCGCCAGGCTGCGGGTACGCGTCAGCAACGCCTTCGGCACCACGCCGCTGTTCCTGGAAGGGGCCAGCGTGGCGCTGGCGAAGGCGCCCGGCAGGCCCGATATCGATGGCGGCAGCGCCCGGGCGCTGACCTTCGGCGGCCGTGCCGGCGTTATGATCCCGGCCGGCGCCGAGTATTACAGCGATCCGGTCGCGCTGGAACACAAGGCGGGCGCCGACCTGGCCGTGTCCATGTACTTCAAGGGCGAACCCGCCCGCCAGACCGGGCACCCCGGCTCGCGCGCCAACAGTTTTGTCACCAGGGGCAACCGTTTGATGGACGCGGCCTGGCCGGAAGCGGCCAAGGTGGAGCACTGGTACATGCTGGCGGACGTGGAAGTGCAGGCGCCGCCCAGCGTGGGCGCAGTGGTCGCGATAGGCGACTCCATCACCGACGGCAACGGCTCCACCACCGACGGCAACGACCGCTGGCCAGATCTGCTGGCCGCGCGATTCGGGCGCGAAGGGCAGGCCATGGGCGTGCTCAACGCAGGCATAGGAGGCGGACGCATGCTGCGAGACGGGCTGGGCCCCAATCTGGCGTCCCGCTTCGACCGTGACGTGATCGCGCGCAGCGGCGTCACCCATGCCATCGTGATGATAGGCGTGAACGATCTGGGCGGGCAGCACCGCAACGGCGACGACACGCGGGACAACCGCAAGAAAATCCTGGACGACCTGATGATGGCGCACCGCCAACTGGTCGAGCGCGCGCACGCGCAAGGCATCTGCGTCATCGGCGGCACGATATCCCCGTATATGGGCTCCGACTATTACCGGCCCAACGTGGACAACGAGGCGGACCGCCAGGCCGTCAACGACTGGATACGCAATTCGGGCGTGTTCGACGGCGTGGCCGACTTCGACGCCGCCCTGCGCGACCCGGCGCAGCCGCAGCGGCTGCTGAAAGAGCGCGACAAGGGCGACGGCCTGCATCCGTCGCCGGCGGGTTTCCGCGCCATGGCGGACGCCGTGCCGCTGGCCGCGCTGCGCCAGTGCAGCGCGGCGCGATAAGGCCACCATAAGGGCAAAGCCCACACCTGCGGAGACGTTACAGTGAAAATGATGACCAGGATGGCCTGCGCGGCCATCATGCTGACGTGCGCGTTGCCGGCGCTTGCGCTCGGCCAGAAGCCGTTCGTGACCTTCGAGCGGCCCGGCGGAGCCGCTGGCGCCTACGTTGCCGGCGCCTACTCTGCCAGAGCAGCCGGTACCGTCGCTTCCGGCGCCGCCGCTGGGGCCAGCGCCGATACCGATGCTGATGCCGACGCCGATGCCAGTGCCGTGGCGCTGGTGCAGGCGGGACAAGCCGCCAAGTTGTATGTGGACGCCGCCGACCATGCCGGTGTGCTGCGTGCGGCAGGCGACCTCCAGGCCGATATCCAGCGCGTGGCTGCGGTCCGCCCGGTCTTGCTGAAGGACGGGGCGGTGGCCGGGGCCGACGTCGTCATCATCGGCACGGTCGGCAAGAGCGCCCTGATAGACAAGCTGGTGCAATCGGGTGCGCTCGACGTCTCCGGCATCAAAGGAAAGTGGGAAGCGTGGCAGGTGCAAACGCTCAAGAACCCCTTGCCGGGCGTGGAGCGCGCGCTGGTGATTGCAGGCAGCGACAAACGCGGCACCATTTACGGCATCTACGAGTTGTCCGAGCAGATCGGCGTCTCGCCGTGGTACTGGTGGGCGGACGTGACGCCGCGCCAGCGCAATAGCATCTATGTCAGCGCTGCCGCGAGCATCAGCGACGCGCCCGTGGTGCAGTATCGCGGCATCTTCCTCAACGATGAGGCGCCCGCGCTGACCGGCTGGGTCAAGCAGCGCTACGGCGGCTACAACCACGAGTTTTATGAAAAGGTGTTCGAGCTGATACTGCGCCTGCGCGGCAACTACCTTTGGCCCGCCATGTGGGACGCCGCCTTCTTCGACGACGACAAGCTCAATGGCCGGCGCGCCGAGGAATACGGCGTGGTGATGGGTACGTCGCACCACGAGCCGATGTCGCGCGCGCACAAGGAATGGAGCCGCTACGGCAAGGGTGCCTGGGATTACGGCAAGAACGCCGGCGTACTGAAGGAATTCTGGCGCGGCGGCGTGAGCGCGTCCAAGGGCACGGAGCAGATCATCACGCTGGGGATGCGCGGCGACGGCGACGAGCCCATGTCCGAGGATTCCAACGTCGCGCTGCTCGAGCGCATCGTGAAGGACCAGCGCGAGATCATCGCGCAGCAGATCAATCCGGACGTGAGCAAAGTGCCGCAGGTGTGGGCGCTGTACAAGGAAGTGCAGGAATACTACGAGAAAGGCATGCGCGTGCCGGACGACGTGCTGCTGTTATGGTGCGACGACAACTGGGGCAATATCCGCCGTCTGCCGACGCCTGCGGAGCGCAAACGGTCCGGCGGCGCTGGCGTGTACTACCATTTCGACTACGTCGGCGGTCCGCGTTCCTACAAGTGGCTGAACGTGACGCCGATTCCGAAGATCTGGGAGCAGATGCGGCTGGCCTGGCAGTACGAAGCGCACCGCATGTGGATCGTCAACGTCGGCGATTTGAAGCCGATGGAAGTGCCGATCGAATTCTTCCTGAGTTACGCCTGGAACCCCGCTGCGTGGCCGGCGGAGCGGCTGCCGGAATACCTGAAGTTATGGGCCGCGCGCGAATTCGGGGTGCAGCATGCGGACGGGATTGCGGACATCGTGGCCAGGTACACCAAGTACAACGGACGCCGCAAGCCCGAACAGCTGGAGCCGGGCACCTACAGCCAGGTTAACTACGACGAGTCTGCGCATATCGTGGCCGAATACAAGGACATCGCGGCGCGCGCCGAGAAAATTGGAGCTGCGCTGCCGGCAAACCAGCGCGACGCCTTCTTCCAGCTGGTGCTGTATCCGGTGAAGGCCGGTGCAGTGGTCAACGAGCTGTATGCCGTGGCTGCGCGCAACCAGCTTTACGGCAAGCAGGGAAGGGCGTCGGCCAACGACCTGGCGGCGCGGGCGCGCGAGCTGTTCGCGCAGGATGCGGAACTGGCGCGGCAGTACCAGGAGGATATCAGCGGCGGAAAATGGAAGCACATGATGTCGCAGACGCACCTGGGCTACACCTACTGGAACCAGCCGCCGCGCAACGTGATGCCGCCGGTGGCGGAAGTCCAGGTTTCGGAGGCGGGCGAGATGGGCGTGGCGGTGGAAGGCAGCGAGTTCGCGTGGCCTGGGCAGAACGGCGACAATCTCGCGGTGCCGGCGCTTGACGCGTCCAGCAGGCAGGCGCGCTTTGTGGACATATTCAATCGCGGCCGGCAGCCTTTCGAGTACAGCATCAAGGCCAGCGAGCCGTGGGTGGTACTGAGCAGGACTGGGGGCATGGTCGAGCGCGAGCAGCGCGTGAAGGTCGATGCGCGCTGGTCCGATGTTCCGGCGGAAGCGACCGGCGCCACGCTGACTGTGGAAGGTCCCGGCGGCAAAGCCACGATACGCGTTCCGTTTCGCGCATCCGTGCGGGCGTCGCCGGGCAGCTACATCGAAACGCAGGGCGTGATCTCGTTGGAGGCCGAGCACTATGCGAATGCGGTTGGCAAAGAGGGCTGGCAATGGCTGCGGATACCGGACCACGGCCGCACGCTGTCCGCCATGACGACCCTGCCTGCAAGTGCCGCACTGGCTGTAGCAGGTGGTGCCGAGGGTATGCGGCTCGAATACAAGGTTCATCTGCTGAAGGCGGGAGAGGTCACCTTGCACACCACTTTGGCGCCGACGCAGAAATTCCAGCCCGGTGCGGGCTTCCGCTACGCCGTTTCGTTCGATGATGACGCGCCGCAGACCGTCAACGTGCACGCCGACGGCTCGCATGCGTTCTGGGAGCGCGCGGTATCCGACGGTGTGGTGGTCTTCAAGACCAGGCACAAATTGGCTGCCGGCGAGCACACGCTGAAGTTTTGGGCCGTCGACCCTGCGCTGGTGCTGCAAAAGCTGGTGATCGACGCCGGCGGCCTGAAGCCCAGCTACCTCGGCCCCCCCGAAAGCCCCGAAGCTCCCTAATCTTGAACCCCTGGGGTCAGGCCTGCAATCGTGCATTTTCCCTCTGGGGTCAGGCCTGCATTCGTGCGTTTTTCAGTTGAGTTTTTCCTCGATGCTTATAGTGCGGCGACGAGAAATTGATATCTGCTTCGTCGAATTTTCGTCTGAAATACTCCGGCGTGATAATCTCTTATTCGCATCCATTGTGCCGGACGAAGGGATAAACTGGCTGCGATGCCGGGGCGTGGCCGCTTGAATTATGCACGAATGCAGGCCTGACCCCAGGGCTGACCCCAGGGATTACTAGGGGCTAGGCGCGTGGGGGCATGGTCTGGAGGGCGGCGGCGATGGCTTGGCGCAGGGGCTTGGCTTGCAGCGTGGCGCTGTACGGCGTGGGGCGCATGGGGAGGTTGTCCAGGCGCGGCGCTTCGTCCCAGCTTTGCAACCAGCTCACGTGGTCGGCCATGCCCCATAGCAGGAAGTCGCGCAGGCGCGGGTAGCTGAGCGTAACATCGAGATAGTCGCGCGCGAGCGCGGCGACTCCGGCGTCGCGCGCGGGCAGGGCGGCCGGCAGCTTGCGGTCGTTCACGTCGAACTCCGTGATCAGCAGGTCGAGATCCATCGCCGTCACTTCGTCGAGGAAGCGGCGCCATTCGAGCATGGCCTCGCCATTGCTTGTGTTGGATTCGTCCCAGGAGCCGATGTGGCTTTGCAGGCCGAGCGCGTGCACCGGCGTGCCGCGCGCCTTCAAGGCGCGCAGCAGTTCCAGTACGCCCTTGCGGTGCTTGGCGCTGCCGGCGTCCCAGCGCATGTAGTCGTTGTAGACCAGCTGCGCATGCGGCGCCTGCTCGCGCGCGATGCGGAAGGCGAGGTCGATCTGCTCGACTGCGCCCAGCCGTTCAGTGAACACATTGCGCCGCAGGCCGCCAGATTCCGGTTCCACGGCTTCGTTCACCACGTCGTAACTGTAGATGTCTTTGCCGAAGTGGCCGCATACCTTGGTGATGTGCCCGCGCAGCAGGCGTTCGGCTTCGCGCACCGGCTGGCTGCCGAAGTCGTGCTCATTGACCCATTGCGGCAGCCATTTGGCGGGCTGCCAGACCAGCGTGTGGCCGCGTATCTGCATTCCTTCGGATTTGGCCCAGGCGAATACCTTGTCGGCGGCCGCGAAATTGAACTGTCCGGGCCGCGCCTGGATGGCTTGCCACTTGGTCTCGTTCTCGGCGACGATGACGCCGCATTCGCGCGCCATCAGCGCGCGGTATGCTGTGTCTTCGAACGGCCGGCCTCCGATGGCATTGCCGAAGCGCAGACCTTTGCGGCGTGCGATCGCGTTCAGTGTCTCCGGCACCGGGTCGCTGTGGGCCATGTGCAGCGGGAGCAAGCTGGCGCCCGTCGCTGCGGCAAGCAGGGCGAGCGCACTGCGGCGTGTCATGGTCATGGCGTCTCCGGTCTTTTGTTTTGTATCCGAGGTGGATTTAGCTTAAAGGTTACGCTAACATCGGCATTGTTGTAAATGGTTGCGGTATCATAATTAGATATACGGAGACAAAATGAGACGAATCTGGATGGCCTTGGCCTCCCTGCTGGCGCTGTGCGCGCTGGCCAGCCCCGCGTGGGGCGCCGAGGAGGATGGCTATGACCTGTGGCTGCGCTACCGCCCATTGGACGGGGCCGCGCGCGCGCAGCTGCAGACTATGGCCAGAACCGTTGTCCTGCTTGGCCGTGGCCCGGCCTCAGGTGCCGGGACCGCCAGCACCGGCACCGCGAGTACCGGCGCCGTCAGCACCGGCGGCGCCAGCATCGCCGTGGCGGCACAGGCGGCACAGGCGGCGCAGCCGTCGCCATCGCAAGTCGCCGTGGCCGAGCTGCGGCGCGGGCTGGGCGGTTTGCTGGGCACTGCGCCGGCACTGGCTGCGTCCGTGCAGGATGGCGCCATCGTGCTGGCGACGCCCGTTACCATGCCGTCGCTATCGGACATGGGCCTCAAGCTGGATGCGCTGGGCCCGGAGGGCTATCTGCTGCGCAGCATGCGCCTGCAGGGCCGCAAGGTGACGCTGATCGCGGCCAACTCCGAGATCGGCCTGCTGTACGGCGCCTTCGGCCTGCTGCGCAAAATAGGCCAGGGCGAGGAGGGCCGCAAGGCCTTGCCGGCGCTGGACGAGCGCTCGGTGCCCAAGCTGCAGCTGCGCGTGCTGAACCACTGGGACAACCTGGACCGCACCGTGGAGCGCGGCTACGCGGGCGAGTCGATCTGGAACTGGTGGGCACTGCCCGAGATCCGCGACCGCCGCTACGTCGACTACGCGCGCGCCAATGCGTCGCTGGGCATCAACGGCACGGTGCTGAACAACGTGAATTCGAAGCCGGACATCCTGACCGCGCCGTGGATCGCCAAGGCGGCGGCGGTGGCCGACACGCTGCGCCCTTACGGCATCAAGGTCTATCTGTCGGCGCGCTTCTCGACGCCGCTGGAACTGGGCGCGACCAAAACCGCCGATCCGCTCGATCCCGCCGTTGCCGCGTGGTGGCGTGCGAAGGCCGACGAGATCTACAAGACGATCCCGGACTTCGGCGGCTTCCTGGTGAAGGCCAATTCGGAAGGCCAGCCCGGCCCGCAGGACTATAAACGCAGCCACGCCGACGGCGCCAATATGCTGGCCCGGGCCCTTGCGCCGCACAAGGGTGTGGTGATGTGGCGCGCCTTCGTCTACGCTCACGAGAAGCCGGACGACCGCGCCAAGCAGGCGTATGACGAATTCAAGCCGCTGGACGGCGCCTTCGCGTCCAACGTGCTGGTGCAGGTGAAGAACGGTGCGATCGACTTCCAGCCGCGCGAGCCGGCCCATCCGCTGTTCGGGGCAATGCCGAAAACGCCGCTGATGATGGAGTTCCAGATCACCAAGGAGTACCTGGGCTACGCGACGCACCTGGCTTACCTGGGCACGATGTACCAGGAGACGCTGCGCACCGACATGCATACTGGCAGCGGCGGCGCCACCGTGGCGCGCATCTTGGAAGCGGGCGCGGAACAAGCCGCGCCGGGCAGTGCTTCGGCGCCGCGCCTGACCGGCATGGCCGGCGTGGCCAACATCGGCAGCGACCGCACCTGGAGCGGTTCGCATTTCGACCAGGCCAACTGGTACGCCTACGGCCGACTGGCCTGGAACCCGGAGGCCGACGCGCGCACGCTGGCGCGCGAATGGGCTGCGCAGACTTTCTCGGCCGACCCGGACGCCGTCGCGCAGATCGCGGATTTGATGATGATGTCGCGCGAAGCGGTGGTCAATTACATGACGCCGCTCGGCCTGCACCACGTGATGGGCACCGGCCACCACCACGGCCCCGCGCCATGGGTGGCGGACCTGGAACGCCCGGACTGGAACCCGGTCTACTACCACCGCGCGGACAGGGGCGGCATAGGCTTCGACCGTACCGCCAGCGGCAGCAACGCGGTGGCGCAGTACGCGCCGGAACTGGCGCGCCGGTTCTCCGATCCGCGCACCACGCCGGAGCCGCTGCTGCTGTGGTTCCACCACCTGCCGTGGGATTACAAGATGGCTTCCGGCCGTCCGCTGTGGGATGAGCTGTTGGCCAGGTACGACAGCGGCGTGGCGCAGGCCCGCGAGATGGGCGAGCGCTGGAAACGCTTGCAACCGCTGGTCGACGCGCGGCGCCACGAGGACGTCGCGGCCCTGCTGGACAAGCAGCTGCAAGAGGCCGTCTGGTGGCGCGACGCCTCGGTGGCCTACTTCCAGTCGGTGTCCGGATTGCCGCTGCCGGCCGGCGTGAAAGCGCCCGCGCTGCCGCTGGAGTACTACAAGTCGCTGCGCTTCCCTTACGCGCCGGGACGCGGATAAATGATTGCGTTACCATTGATTGTCCCGGCCGACCCTCCCGGCCGTCTATCCTTGTGGTAAAGTTCCTTTTTTATCAAGGTGTTCTGAGCAGATGGCAAGATTAAAGGTGAAAGCGGACGCGGGGCCGGAAGCGCGGTCCGGCGTGCCGACCATGTCCGACGTGGCGAAGCTGGCCGGTGTTTCGCCGATGACGGTGTCGCGCGTGATGAATGGCGACACCAAGGTGCGCCAGAATACGCGGCGCAAGGTCGACGAAGCCGTTGCCGCGCTCAATTACGTGCCCAACCAGGCTGCGCGCCGCCTTGCCGGTTCGCGGCCTATCCGCATTGGCTTCCTGTATTCCAACCCGAGCGCGGGCTACCTGAGCGAGTTCCTGGTCGGCCTGTTGAACCAGGCCAGCTTGAACAATGTGCAACTGGTGGTGGAGAAGTGCGAGGCCGGCGAGCACTGGAAGGAGCAGACCCAGCGCCTGATCGACAACGGTGTCGACGGCATCATCCTGCCGCCGCCGCTGTGCGACCTGCCGGGCTTGATCGACCTGATTGCGCAATCGGGGCTGCCGGCCGTCACGGTCGCCTGCGGCCAGCCGGACCAGCGCGTGTGCGCCGTCAGCATCGACGATTACCAGGCCGCCTACGCCATGACGGCGCACCTGATCGCGCTGGGCCACCAGCGCATCGGTTTCGTCATCGGCCATCCGAACCAGACCGCCAGCGCGCGCCGCCTGGCCGGCTTCAAGGCCGCCATCGCGGACAAGGGCGCGCAGAGCGCGGACGAGTTGATCGTGCAGGGCATGTTCACCTATCGCTCCGGCCTCGACGCGGCCGAGATTTTGCTGAGCCTGGAGCAGCGCCCGACCGCCGTGTTCGCCAGTAACGACGACATGGCTGCCGCCACCGTCGCCATCGCGCACCGCCTGGGCCTGGACGTGCCGGGCGACCTGACCGTGGCCGGTTTCGATGACACCGCGCTGGCCACCACCATCTGGCCCGAACTGACCACGGTGCGCCAGCCGATCACCGACATGGCGGAGGCGGCCGTGCAGTTCCTGGTGCGCCAGATCCGAGCCCAGCGCGACGGTGAACCCGAGGCGCCGGAGCACGTGCTGATGGACTTTTCGCTGATCCGCCGCCAGTCCGACGCGGCGCCGCGCATGCGGCCGCCGACGGCAGCGGCCATCCGCAGGGGCTGACCTTGGGCTGCTGCTTCAAGGGGCCTTGAAATACCTGTCTTTCCGCATCGGCGGGCCGCCGCGCAAGCTTGCGCCGCGTGCTCGGAGGCGTGGCATGGATTCCCGCTTGCGCGGGAATGACAGAAGGTGCGCGGGAATGACAGAAGGTGCGCGGGAATGACAGAAGGTGCGCGGAAATGACAGAAGATGCGCGGAAATAGCAGAAGGTGCGCGGGAATGACAGTAGGTACGCGGAAATGACAGAATGCGCGCGGGACTGACAAATGGCGCTTATTCGAGGCAGTCTTTATTCTCTGCCCGCTCCGCGAGGAAGGCTGCCACTTCGGCGGCGGTGGCCGGATTGCAGCCTTCGCGCATCGCATTGATGCTGGCGCTGGCCACGGCGTAGCGCACCGCCTGTTCCAGGGTGGCGTCGTCCGCCTCCGCCAGCGCCCCCTTCGACAGCCTGCCGGCCGACGCCAGGCTGGCCACCAGGCCGGCCAGGAAACTGTCGCCGCAGCCTACGGTGTCCGCCACGCGGATGCCTTCGGGCGCGCCGAGCGCGACGCAGGCCCGGCGCGACAGCAGCACCGCACCCTGCGCGCCCAGCGTCAGCGCGATCAATTTCACGTCCAGCGTCTTTTGCAGCTTGCGCGCGGCGTCCAGCGGCGTCATGCCGGTGTAGCCCAGGTGCAGCAAGTCTTCCTCGCTGACTTTGATCAGGTCGGCCAGCGCGAGCGCGCGCTGCACGCCGTCGGCGTAGGCGGCGAGGTCGCCGCACACCAGTGGGCGCACGTTGGCGTCGACCGAGATCAGCGCGCCTGCGGCGGCCGCCGCCCGGATGATGTCCAGCGTCGCGTCGATATCGTCCGGCACCAGCGCCAGGCCGCCGGTGTGGAACAGGCGCATGCCGGCCGGCAGCGCGGCGCGCGCCTGTTCGGGCCGGATGTCGCGGTCGGCTACGCCTTGACGGTGGAATACATAGCTGGGCGTGCCGTCCGCGTCCAGCGTCACGATGGCCAGCGAGGTCGGCCTGTCGCTGCGCGCCGGGCTGCCCAGGCGTACGCCGTCGCGCTCCAGCATGCGCGCGAAGCCGTCGCCGAAGCTGTCCGTCGACAGGGGATTCAAATACGTCGCGTCCATGCGCTGGCGCGCGGCGGCGATCGTGAAATTGCATACCGCCCCTCCAAGCGCGGCGGCAAAGCGGCCGTCCGGCATTTCTATCATGTCCACCAGTGCTTCGCCGAATGTCACTACCATGTTGTTCTCCTGTTGCGGTGATGTGGTTCCAGTTGCTTCATACGTGTGCCGTCAGGCGGCGTTCAATATCTTCAAAAACAGTTCGCGGTCGGGCGCGAAATTGGCGTGCAGCGGCAGCAGCGCGGCGCCCACCGCGCGCGCGTCGGCGCCGATGACGCCGCCCAGCAGCGCCGGGCGCCGCACGCCTTCCCAGCTGTATTGCGCCAGCGCGAGCGCGGTCCTTTCCAGCAGGCGCTCGAGCAGGGCGGGGTGGCCCGAGCTGTCGAGCACCGCCTGGTCCAGGTCGAGCAGGCAGTTGGCATTGCACAGCGCCAGCGCGATGGCGCGCGCGGCGCCGTCCAGCCAGGCTTGCGTGTGCGCCAGCCACGGTTCCTGCAGCGCGCGTTCGTCGTAGGCGGCGCCGTCGTCCAGGCCGGCGCCGGCGTACAGCCGCTCCAGCGTGAACAGCGAGGCGGCGCTCAGCAACTGGCCGGGCACGGCATCGCTGCCGTCGCCGCCGCGCGCCAGGGCCAGGGGCAGCGAGCCGAGCGCGCCGGCGTTGCCTTTCAGGCCGGCGTGCACGCAGCTGTTGAGCACCAGCGCGCCGCCGATGAAGGTGCCGACAAAGATGTACAGGAAGCTGCGCACGCTGCGTCCGTGCCCGGCCACCAGTTCGGCCACGCAGGCGGCCATGGTGTCCTTGGCGAAGACCACCGGCACCTCGCTGAGGGCCTGGACCTCGGCGCGGATGTCGATGTGGTCCCAGCGGCCGGCCTGCGGCGCTGCGCCGCCCAGCACCGCTTGCCAGCCGCCCAGACCCAGCGGCGCGGCGATGCCGATGCCGCTCAGGCGCGCCGCTTGCCGGGGCCGCAGCCGGTCGCGCAGCGATTGCAACTGCGCGCCGATCTGCCCGAACAGCAAGTCCGGGTCCGGATAGCGGTAGGCGACCGAGCGGCGTTCGCGCACCGCGCCGCAAAAATCGACCAGCAGCAGGTCGACGCTGCGGCGCCCGATCTTGATGCCGATGAAACAGGCGCCGTCCGGATTGAGCGTGATCGGCACCGAGGGCTGTCCGACCTTGCCGCGTTGCGGCGTGCATTTCAGCACCAGCCCCTCGTCGAGCAGGCGCTCGATGATCAGCGCGACGGTCTGCGTGCTGAGCCGGGTCAGGCGCGCCAGGTCGGCTTTGGGCATGCTGCCGTGCAGGCGGATCGCCTGCAGCAGCACGCGTTCGTTGTACTGGCTCATGCCGGCATGGTTCGAACCGCGCGGGCGCAGCCAGGACAGGTCGGCCAGCGCCGTCATCCGTTCTCCAGCGCGCCGGCGAGCACGCCTTTGCGGAACAGGAAATTGGCGTAGGGCTGCAATTCCCCGGTCTGTACGATGGCGTACGCCTGTTCGACCTGCTCATAGAAGGCAAAGCGCTCGACCGCCACGCACTGGGCCGGCGCTGCCGAGCCGGCCGACGCGCACAGGGCCACCAGCTCGCGCTGCAGTGCCGAGCGGTGGCCTGCCGGCTGTTCGGACACGGCCATGAAGGAGACCGGCTGGCCAGGCAGGTCGAGCGGGAACACGGACAGGACGGCGGCGCAGGCGCGCGGCAAGCTGGCGCCGGGCAGGCGCACGACCGGCTTGCCGCGCCCCAGCGAGGCGGCGGTGAAATTGGCATCGACCACGGCGACGGCATCCCCATGGCCCATTTCGGCCAGCGTTTTGAGCAGCTCGGGCGTGAGCAGGGGATCGATTCCTTTAAGCATGGGCCAGTTCCGGCAAGTCGCGCGGGTCCTTGGCGCCGGTCATCACGGCGACGGTGTCGGACATGCTGATGTGCTTGGGGTCGACCACGGCGACGCGTTTTCCCAGGCGCTGGATGTGGATGCGGTCGGCGATCTCGAACACGTGCGGCATGTTGTGGCTGATCAGCACCACCGGCAGGCCCTTGTCGCGCACGCGCCGTATCAGCTCGAGCACCATATTGCCTTCCTTGACGCCGAGCGCGGCGGTCGGCTCGTCGAGGATCACGACATGCTTGGCGAAGGCGGTGCTGCGCGCCACCGCCACGCCCTGGCGCTGGCCGCCGGACAGGGTGCCGACCGCCTGCTGCATGGAGCGGATGCCGATCTTCAGGTCCTGCATGTGGCCGACCGCCTCGGCCAGCATGCGTTTCTTGTCGATCAGGCGCAGCCACTTGCCGAGCACGCCGGGGCGCAGGATTTCGCGGCCCAGGAAGAGGTTTTCGGCGATGGTCATGGCCGGCGCGACGGCCAGGTCCTGGTACACCGTTTCGATGCCGTGCCGGCGCGCGTCGATCGGCGACTTGAAGTGCACCAGTTCGCCGTCCAGGCGCAGCTGCCCTTCGTCCGGCACGATGGCGCCGGACAGCGCCTTGATCAGCGAGGACTTGCCGGCGCCGTTGTCGCCGATGACGGCCAGGATTTCGCCGGCGCGCAAATCGAAGTCGGCGCCGTCGAGGGCGGTCACGCCGCCGTAGCGTTTGACCAGGCCGCGCGCCTGGAATACGTCTTGGGTGGAGCTCATGATGGTCAGCCTTTCTTGTGCGTCAGTTGGTCGGTGGCGACTGCCAGGATCACCAGCACGCCGGTGACCAGGATCTGGTAGACGGAGGGCACGCCCATCAGCGTCAGGCCGTTGCGGAACACGCCGACGATCAGCACGCCGACCAGGGTGCCGACGATGGTGCCGCGCCCGCCGAACAGGCTGGTGCCGCCCAGCACCACGGCGGTGATGCTGTCGAGGTTGTCGGTCTGGCCGCCCTGCGGATCGCCGACGCCCATGCGCGCCACCGACAGCAGCGCGGCGATGCCGTAGAACAGGCCGGCGATCATGTACACGCCGAGCAGCACGCGTCCGGTGGCGATGCCGGTCAGGCGGGCCGCCTCCGGGTTGTTGCCGACCGCGTACAGATGGCGGCCCGGCGCGGTTTCGCGCAGCACCAGCCAGGTCAGCAGATACAGCCCCAGCATCAGCGCCGTGCCGTAGGTGACGCTGGCCTGGCCGAGATGGAAGGTGTTGCCGAAGAAGGTCATCGCCTCCGGCAAGCCGGTCACGGTCTGCGCCTGCGAATAGATCTGCGTGACGGCGAAGGCGATGTTCATCGTGCCGAGCGTGACGATGAAGGGCGGCAGCTTGATCGACGTGACCAGCGCGCCGTTGATGTAGCCGATCAGCACGCAGGCGCCCATGCCGCACAGCACGGCGGCATACGGGTGCATGCCGTAGTCGACGGCGAACTTGGTCATGACGACCGAGCCGAGCGCCATCGCCATGCCGCACGAGAGATCGATGCCGGCGGTCAGGATGATCAGGGTCTGGCCGAGGGCGATCACGCCGACCACCATCACCTGCTGCAGGATCAGCGAAAAGTTCTGTCCGCTCAGGAAGCGCTCGGACTGGGTGGCGAAGAAGATGACGGAGGCCAGCAGCGCGATCAGCGGGCCGAGCACGGTGACCGGGGGCAGCCAGTCCTTCAGGCGGGCCAGGCCCTGGCTGCCGGCCGGGTTGGCGGGAATGGCCTGGGTAGCGGATGCCGCGGCGGGCGCCGGGGCTGGTTTCAATTGGGCGTTCATGGGATTCCTTTACTTAGAATGGGCGGGGCAGCGTGCCGTCAGGCAGGCGCGGCGGCCGGGCTCGACGGCACGGGACGGCGGCGCTTACTTTCCCCAGCAGGCGCCCAGGCCGAATTCGGTGTCGCGGCTGTCCACGCCGGCCATTTTCTTGTCGGTCACCAGCGCCACGCCAGTGTCGACATAGCCGTTCGCCTTCACGCCGGTCTTGGCATAGGCGACGCCCGCGTCGAGCGCCAGGCCGGCCATCTTCAGCGGGTACTGCTGGGCGGTGGCGGCGATCACGCCGGACTTGACGTCGCGCACGCCGGCGCAGCCGCCGTCGACCGACACGATCAGCACATTCTTTTCCTTGCCGGCCGCCTTCAAGGCCTTGTAGGCGCCTGCCGCCGCCGGCTCGTTGATGGTGTAGACCACGTTGATGTCCGGGTTTTTCTGCAGGCAGTTTTCCATCGCGGTCTGGCCCTTGCCCTGGTCGCCGTAGCTGTCCGCCATGCAGACCACTTCGGCGCTCTTGGCCAGGCCTATGGTCCTGGCGTCGATGCCGGCCACGCCATAGCCGGCCAGGAAACCGTTGTGCCGCGCGATGCCGACCGGATGGCCCGGGAACAGGTCGAGCGTGGCGATCTTGGCCGGTTTGCCAGCCAGGGACGCCCTGGCGTACTGGCCGATCAGCTGGCCGGCCTTGAAGTTGTCGGTGGCGAACAGCGCGTCGGTGGCGTTGACCGGGTCGGCCGGGCTGTCGAGCGCAATCACCAGCACGCCCTGTTCGCGCGCCTTCCTGATCGCCGGCACGATGGCCTTGGCGTCGCTGGGCGTGATCAGGATGGCCCTGGCGCCGGCCGACACCATGTTTTCAATCGCCGTCACCTGGCCGGCGTTGTCGCCGTCCGATTTGCCGGACGCCGTCAGCAGCTTGGCGCCCTGCAGCTTGGCGGAGCGCTGCGCGCCTTCCTTCATCTTGACAAAAAAGGGATTGGTTTCCGTCTTGGTGATCAGGCCGATGATGGCTTCGTCGGCGGCGGCGTAGCCGGTGACGGATGCGATCAAGCCCATTGCGATGCAATGCTTTGCGTTCATGCGGGTCTCCTAGTGTTTTTTGGTCGCGCTGCCGGGAGCGAGCCGGGCAGGGTGGCGCGGGAAGCGCTGATTGAAATATATGCCTGCACAATTAATAAATCAAGTTCTTTTATTTAATCGGCATGACCTTGCGCAAACTGACGCTTCGTTGCAACAACGCTAAGCTCGGCGCCCTCAGCCCTGGCGGCGCGCCCGTGCCGCGGCATTGCCAAGCAGGGCGCGATGGTGCAGACTCGCGTCTTTGCCAGACCAACCCAGACCAGGCGCGCGCGCCCAGGAGCCTCACCCATGCAGCAACACCACAGCCCGGCCGCATCCGCTCCAGAAGAGGGGGGCGCCGACAATCTGCGTCCCCGTGGATCGAACCAGACCGGCATGCGCCAGTTCAACGAACGCGTGGTGCTGCAGGCGATCCGCCTGCACGGCAGCCTGCCCAAGGCCGACCTGGCGCGGCTGACCACGCTCAGCACGCAGACCGTCGCGCTGATCATCGCGCGCCTGTCCGACGACGGCCTGGTGATGAAGCTCGAACCCCTGCGCGGAAAAATAGGCCAGCCTTCGGTGCCGATCGCGCTGAAGCCGGACGGCGCGTTCTCGATCGGCGTCAAGATCGGGCGCCGCAACCTCGATGTGCTGCTGCTCGATTTCGCCAACACCGTGCGCATGCGCCACTCGCAGGCCTACCGCTTCCCCGACCCGCAGCACGTGTTCCAGGTGATTGCCGAACAGGTGCGCGCGATGCAGGCGGCGCTGGCGCCCGAGCTGCGCGGCCGCATCCTCGGCATCGGCGTGGCGGCCCCGCTGTCGCTGGGCAGCTGGCAGGAACTGATGGGCGTGGCGGGCCAGGACGGGCGCTGGAACCGGCTCGACATCGCGCGCCAGATCGAGGCCGACACCGGCCTGCCCGTGATGTTCGCCAAAGACACGGCGGCCGCCTGCGTGGCCGAACTGGTGGCGGGCCGGGGACGCAGCGTCAAGAGCTTCCTGTATTTGTTTGTCGACACCTTCATCGGCGGCGGCCTGGTCATCGACAGCAATCTGTACGCCGGCCTGCACGGCAATGCCGGCGCGATCGGCTCGCTGCCGGTCGGCGTGGCCGAGCCGGGCGGCAAGGCGCCGGCGCAACTGCTGTCGACCGCTTCGCTGCTGGGACTGGAGCGCCTGTACGAGGAGGCAGGCCTTGAGCCGGCCGCCGCCTACGACGAGCGCGCCAGCCAGGCGCCCTGGGCCGGGCACAGCGCGCGCTGGGTGGAGCAGGCCGCCGCTGCGATCGCCATGGTGGTCAGCAGCGCCAGCTGCATGCTCGATCCGGAAGGCGTGATCGTCGACGGTTCGTGCAGCCGCGCGCTGCTCGATCAATTGATGGCGGCCATCGGCGACGCGCTGGACCGCTACAACTGGGAAGGCGTGCAGCGGCCCCCGGTGCACGCCGGCACCATCGGTTCCGATGCACGGGCGCTGGGCGGCGCGCTGCTGCCGCTGTACGCCAATTTCGCGCCCGACCGCGAACTGTTCCTCAAGCTGGAAGCCTGAGGGACCGAGGCCGCTGCGCTTGCTGCAGTTGCCGCAATTGCTGCGCCGGCTGAAGCGCATGCGTGCCGGCGCGCGCCATCAACGGCTTACCACCAGGCCTCGACCTGCAGGCCGGCCGACATGCCGCTGGTCGCATTGCCGTACACCGGGCCGCCGTTGTTGCTGGCGTTGACCAGCGGCGTGGCCGCGCCGTTCCACTTGCCGTAGCTGACGAACAGGCGCAACTCGGGGCGCGACCAGTAGCTTTCGCCCAGTGAAATGGCCGGCGCCAAGGTCAGCTTGGTCAGGCGCGCGGTCTGTCCGGTGCTGTCCTGCTTGAGCGCCGAGACGCCCAGTTCGCCCTGCAGCTTCAGGTTCGGCAGCACCGCATACACGGGGCGCACGCCCAGCGTGGTCCAGGTGTTGCGCAGCGCGGCATCGTCCGCCTTGTCCTTCTGGTACACGGCGGCGAATTCCATGCTGAACTGGCGGGTCGGCTGGATCACCAGGTCCTCGAGCACGCGCACGCGGGTCACGTCCGAGCCTAGCGCGGTGCTGCCGGCTGGTCCCATGCGCGCGCAGCACACGCCGATGCCGGTGCCCGGGCCGCTGCCGTACTGGAAGCCGAGCAAATTCGTCCCGCCGAGCACTTGCTGCCGGTGGAACAGGCCGACCGCCCAGCCGTTGTGGCCGGCGTCGCCCTGCCCCTGGGCCGCGCGGTTGCGCCCGCCGGCCGTGACGATGGTCAGCGCCGCGTCGACGGTGCCGCCTGCGTTGACGGGCAAGTCCTGGTACAGCAGGTTCTGGCGCAGCGCCGACGGCGTATTGGCGATGGCGCCGCCGGCGCCGGTCGTGTTGGTGTCGTTATCCTTGAACACCGCGTAGCTGAACTTGCCCGCGCCGAGCGGAATCTTGTCCAGGCCGCCGCCCGTGCCGTTCATATTGATGTACTGCATGTCGAGCATGTGGATGTCGGGACGGTAGTAATAGCGCTTGCCGACCCAGGCGGTGCCGCCGTTCAGGAAGGGCAGGCCCTTCGCTTCGATATAGCCCTTCAGCAGCTGCAGCTTGGCGTCGCGGAAATCCGAACCCGGCGCATAGGCGTTGACCCACAGGGTGCCGACGAAGCTGACGCCGTTGTCGGCCTTGGCCAGTTCCTTGGTGTAGCCGAATTCCGCGTTGGAGTCGCACTCGTTGCCCAGCCGGTAGTAGGCGGTCGGTCCGCCCAGCGCGTAGCAGCTGAGCGGACCGTGCTTGGAACTGCTGCCGGCGCTGGCGCGCATATAACCGTGGAAACCTTCCGTGTCGTTGGGGTAGGCGTCGGCGCGGGCCATGCCGGATGCGAGCGAGAAGGCGAATGCGAGCGCCAAAGGAAGGGCCTTGCGGGTGTAACCGTTCATATTGTCTCCGTGATTTTCTTATGGGTTCAGTCGGTGCTACGAAGGCTAGTGTGCGTTCAACGACTAATTAAATCAATAAGTTTTATTTAGTATGGCGGGATTACAACACGGGATTTTTGCGACCTGCACGCGGCCGCTTACGCCCAGCCGGGCGGCGTGCGTGGCGGATTCCAGTACTTCAAGACCTTCCCGCAGGGCGCGGTGGAATTCGCTGAACGGGGCAAGACCAAGCTGACGATACCGGTGCTGGTGCTTGCTGGCGAGAAATCCGGTGCCGACTTCCTGATCAACCAGGGCAAGCTGGTGGCCGACAACGTCGACGGCCAGATCATCAAGGGTTCCGGGCACTGGATCATGGAAGAGGCACCCGGGCAGACCGTCCCCGCGCTGCTGAAGTTTATCCAGCAGGCGCTCGTCCATTCCCCGGTGTTGGTTAGGTGCCGCACGGTGCGTGCTGTGCGATAAGCCTATCGTTACTCAGGCAATGCAGCCTGTAGTTCGAACGATTTTTAACCGACACACGACACCGAGGAACGATCATGGACAACACTACGGACAAATCGAGCAATATCGCCAGCAGCGGCAGCAACGCCAACATCGGCCGCGACAGCGTCACCCAGTTCGGCCGCGACACGCGCTCGGACCTGCACAGCGCGATCGACCGCAGCGCTGAAAAAGTGCAGCCGGCCACCGACCGGCTGGCCGCGTCGGCCCACTCCACGGTCGACAAGCTGGCGGAAAGGGCCGTCCCCGCTGCGGACCGTCTGGCCGGCGCCGCGCACGGCGCTGTCGACAAGGTCGCCGACACCGCCACCTCGGTCCGTGAGCAGGCGGCCACCCGCGCCAAACAGCTGAGCGCAGCCTACGGCCGTTTCGCCGAAACGGGCCGCAGCTATGTGCGCACCAGCCCCGCCACGTCGGTGCTGATCGCCATGGCGGCCGGTTATGCGGTGTCCAAACTGCTGGGCGGCCGCAAATAGCAGCCGCAATTAGCAACTGCAAATAGCAGCCGCAATTAGCAGCCGCAATTAGTAACTGCAAATAGCAGCCGCTAATAGCAGCCGCAAGTAGCAGCACAGGTACCGCGCAAGGACAGCGCAAGTGCAGGTCAAGTAACAGCTCTAGTGACGCAGCTGCGGCAGGGCGCGGGCAAGGCCCGCGCCGCCGCGCGCGTAAGCCACAACCAGGAGTTCCCCGCATGCAAACATCCGTTCCAATTACAGGAGGGCGGCCCCAGTCCGCCAATTCCGCCACGGCGGCCATGCAACCGGAGGCCGACAATGCGGCAGTGTCGTGGAGCGCGGTGATCGCTGGCGCGCTGGCCGCCGCCGCGCTGTCGCTCATCCTGTTGATACTCGGCGTCGGCTTGGGCCTGTCCGCCGTCTCGCCTTGGTCGTACAACGACGCGCCCATCGGCGCCGGCACCATCCTCTGGCTGGCCTTCATGCAGCTTGCCTCGGCAGGCCTGGGCGGCTACCTGGCCGGGCGCCTGCGCGTCAGATGGGCCACCGTCCACGGCGATGAAGTCTACTTCCGCGACACCGCGCACGGCCTGCTGGCCTGGGCCCTGGCCACCATACTGACGGCCGCCCTGATGGCAGGCACCGTGCGCGCGGTGCTGAGCGGCGCGATCGACGCCGGCGCCGGCGTGGCCGGCGTGGCCGGCGCCAGCGGCGCGGCAGGCGCCGGGGCGGTAGCGACGGCCGCCGCGCTGCCCGGTGCCGCCGGCACCGCGAACGAGGCGCCGTCCGGCAGCGCCTTGCCCGGCACAGCCGCACCGGGCGCCGCCGGCGCGGGCAACGGCGCCTACTACGCCGACATGCTGCTGCGCGCGGAGACGCCCGTGCCGGAAACCGACAACGGCGCGCTGCGTGCCGAAGTCGGCCGCATCCTGCTGCATCAGGGCACAGGTCCGTCGCTGGCCGTGGACGACCGCCAGTACCTGGCGCGCCTGATCGCCAGGCGCACCGGCATCGAGCAGTCGGACGCCGAGCGCCGCGTGGACGAGGTCCATGGCCGCCTGGTGAAAGCCCGCGCCGACGCCGAAAACGCCGCCAGGGCGGCAGCCGACAAGGCCCGCAAGGCCGGCGCGCATTCCGCGCTGTGGATGTTCGTCGCGCTGCTGCTGGGCGCCTTCATCGCCAGCCTGGCCGCCACCATAGGCGGCAAGCAGCGCGACCGTTAGTGACCGTTAACCAGCCCCCCAAGGAGACCGCCATGCGCTCGATCTTATTGTGGATGCTGGGCATACCGCTGCCCATCATCATCCTGCTCGCCCTGTTCCGCTAATTCTTGAGGATCCCATGCCCAACACCAAGCAAGGAAAACCCGCCAGCGCCATCGACCTGGCAGCCAGCATTGCCTACAACGCCAACAAGGCCGCCGAACACGGCGAAGCGGCGCGCACGCCGCCCGTGGGCCAGCGCGTGGATGCTGCATCGCCGGCCGCCACCGCCGGCACCGCGTCCGAACCGAACGCCTCGCCCAAGCTGGGCGACGGCGTGCCGCCGCTGGGCATCAATCCCAACGACGGCTCCCTGCAGCGCGTGCGCAGCGACGCGTCCGGCCAGCGCCTGACCACCAACCAGGGCGTGCCGGTCGGCGACAACCAGAATTCGCTCAAGTCCCATCTGCGCGGGCCGACCCTGATGGAAGACTTCATCCTGCGCGAGAAGATCACGCACTTCGACCATGAGCGCATCCCCGAGCGCGTCGTGCACGCGCGCGGCTCGGCGGCGCACGGCTACTTCGAGTCTTACCAGGACCTGAGCGACATCACGCGCGCCGCGCCGTTCGCCCAGGCGGGCAAACGCACGCCGGTGTTCGTGCGCTTCTCCACCGTGGCCGGCGAACGCGGCTCGTCCGACACCGCGCGCGACGTGCGCGGCTTCGCCGTCAAGTTCTACACCGACGAAGGCAACTGGGACCTGGTCGGCAACAACATCCCCGTGTTCTTCATCCAGGACGCGATGAAGTTCCCGGACCTGGTGCACGCGGTGAAGCCGGAGCCGCACAACGGCATCCCGCAGGCGGCCAGCGCGCACGACACCTTCTGGGACTTCACTTCGCTGATGCCGGAGTCCATGCACATGCTGATGTGGGCCATGTCCGACCGCGCCATCCCGCGCAGCTACCGCATGATGCAGGGCTTCGGCGTGCACACCTTCCGCATGGTGAATGCTGCCGGCGACAGCGTGTTCGTCAAGTTCCACTGGACGCCGCTGGCCGGCACCCACTCGCTGGTGTGGGAGGAGTCGAACAAGGTGATGGGCGCCGATCCCGATTTCCACCGGCGCGACCTGTGGGAAGCCATCGAGTCCGGCAACTACCCGCAGTGGGAACTGGGCCTGCAGGTCTTCACCGAGGAGCAGGCCGAGAGCTTCCCTTTCGACGTGCTGGACGCGACCAAGATCGTGCCCGAGGAACTGGTGCCGGTGCGCCAGGTCGGCCGCATGACCCTGAACCGCAATCCGGACAACTTCTTCGCCGAGACCGAGCAGGTGGCCTTCTGCACCGCGCACATCGTGCCCGGCATCGACTTCAGCAACGACCCGCTGCTGCAAGGGCGCATCCATTCCTATGTGGACACCCAGATCAGCCGCCTGGGCGGCGCCAACTTCCACGAGATCCCGATCAATGCGCCGGTGTGCCCGGCGCACAACAACCAGCGCGACGGCATGCACCGCCAGGCCGTCAACCGCGGCCGCGTTGCGTACGAGCCGAACTCGCTGGGCGGCGGCTGCCCCTTCCAGGCCGGCATGGCGGGCTACACCAGCATCCGCCAGCAGGCCGTCACGGAGGACAAGGTGCGCGGCAAGCCCGAGCTGTTCGCCGACCACTACTCGCAGGCGCGCCTGTTCTGGATCAGCCAGAGTCCGGCCGAGCAGGCCCATATCGTCGGCGGATTCCGCTTTGAGCTGAGCAAGGTGCAAATCCCTGCCATCCGCGAGCGCATGCTGTCGATGCTGGCCAACGTGGACGCCACGCTGGCGCACGGGGTCGCGTCCGGCCTGGGGATTCCGGTGCCGCCGCCGCAGCCGATGGCGACGGCGCTGCCGCTGCCGCAGTACGAGCCGTCGCCCGCCTTGTCGCTGCTGTCGCGGCCGGGCGAGCAGGGCATAGCGACGCGCCAGGTCGCCATCCTGATCGCACCCGGCGTCGACGGCGCCGGCGTGCAAGCGGTCAAGGCCGCGCTGCTGGCCGAGGGCGCGGTGCCGCACCTGATCGCCGGCACGCTGAGCGCGGTCTACAGCGCCAGCGGCGAGACGCTGCCGGTCGAGAAGACCTTCGAGAACGCGCCGCCGGTGCTGTTCGACGCAGTGGTGGTGCCGGACGGCGCGGTGGCCGCCGAGCAGCTCAGCCGCGACGCGCTGGCGCAGGACTTCGTACGCCAGCAATACCGGCACTGCAAGCCCATCCTCGTGGTGGGTGCCGGCACGGCGCTGCTGGCCAAGGCAGGCATCCCGCCCAAGCTGCCGGACGGCTCGCCCGACCCGGCATTGATCGGTGCCGAAGCGTCCGACCTGAAGGACGCCTTCGCGGCCTTCAAGGCCGCCCTGTCCGGCCATCGCGCCTTCCAGCGCGAAACCGATCCGCCGCAGGTGTAAGCGCCGCCTTCCTCGAAAAGGGGCCAGGGTCAAATCGTAAAAAGGGTCAGGGTTATTTATTCAGCGGCCCTGGCCTCTCGGTTTGGCGATTTTGTTCGGAGTTGTTCGAATGTAATTTTCGGTGGGAAAGTTCAAGGGGCAAGAAACACGAATTAATTATCCCTGGCCCCTTTTACGATTTGACCCTGGCCCCTTTTTGCCTAGCGGATGGGGGCGCAGAGGTCGCATTCGAAGGTGCCGGTGACGGGGTCGGCGGCGTAGTCGGCGGCGTAGCGCTCGAAGCAGGGGCCGGCGGCCACCTGCAGGCCGCTGGCGGGCAGCGCCTGGCTGTAGAACGCGCCCCAGGCGGCGCCGATGTCGCTGCCGTTGCCACGGTAGCGCGTGGCGGCGTAGCGGCCGCCGGGCAGGACGTCCGTCGCTGCGGGCGCTTCGGCCACGTAGCCTTCGTCAACTTCGACGCAGGCGTCGTAGCGGCAACGCTCGGGCGGCGTGGTGCCCGGGTCGTCCTGGGCCACGCCGTAGGTGGTGCGTCCATCCAGCCCGTGCGCTTGCTGCCACGGGTTGAACACGTCTCGCCAGAAGTCGCCGATGGCCGGGCCGAATGGTCCGGTGTAGCGCAAATAGGCTACCTTGGTCGGCGGGATGTCGATCACGTTCACTTCCATGTATGTCTCCTTATTTCGATGGCGCCGCCGCTTCGCTTGCCACGGCGGGCGCTGGGGTGTGCTTGTGGCGGCGCAGCCTGGCGCCCAGGCGCTTGAACAGGCCTTCCAGATCGTCAATGTAGGTAAACACGGCCGGTACTACAAGCAGGCTGAGTAGGGTGGACGTGATCAGCCCGCCGATCACGGCGATCGCCATCGGCGAGCGGAAGCTGGGGTCGGCGCCCCAGCCCAGGGCCAGCGGCATCATGCCGGCGCCCATCGCGATCGTGGTCATCAGGATCGGACGGCTGCGCTTGTGGCAGGCGTCGACCAGCGCGTCGTAGCGGTTCATGCCGGCCTGGCGCGCCAGGATGGCGTAGTCGACCAGCAGGATGGAGTTCTTGGTCACGATCCCCATCAGCATGATCAGGCCTATCATCGACGGCATCGACAAGGCGCTGCGCGTGATCAGCAGCGCGACGAAGGCGCCGCCTATCGACAGCGGCAGCGCCGCGAGGATCGTCACCGGCTGCATGAAGTCCTTGAACAGCAGCACCAGCACGCAGTAGATGCAGAGCACGCCGATCAGCATGGCCAGGCCGAAGCTGGCGAACAGGTTGGCCATCTCCTGCGCGTCGCCCAGCTCGGCGATCTTCACGGACGCCGGCAAATTCTTCATCGACGGCAGCGCGCGCGCTTCCTCGTTCAACTCGCCGAGCGTGCGGCGGCCCAGCTCCACGTCCAGCGTGACGTTGCGGCTGCGGTTCAGGCGGTCGATCTGCGCCGGGCCGCTTTCCATCGTGATGTCGGCCACGGTCGACAGCAGCACGGGGCCGTTCTTGCCCGGCACGGTCAGGCGGCCGATGGCGTCCAGATCGGCGCGCACGGCGTCCGGCAACTTGACGCGGATCGGCACTTGGCGCTCGGGCAGGTTCATCTTGGTCAGCTCGAAGTCATAGTCGCCGGCCGTGGCCACGCGAACCGTTTCGCCGATGGCGTTGGCGGTCACGCCCTGGTCCGCGGCGCGCGCGAAGTCGGGCCGCACGATGATCTCGGGCCGCACCAGCGAGGCGCTGGAGTTGACGTTGCCGATGCCTTTGAGGGTGCGCAGTTCGCGTTCCACTTTTTGCGCCGCTTCGGTCAGCGCGACCGGGTCTTCGCTGCGCAACACCAGCTGCATCTTGACGCCGGTGTCAGGCGGGCCGACGTTGAAGCGCGCGCCGGGGATGTTGTCGAGGCGGGCGCGGATCTGCGTTTCCAGGTCGGGCAGCGATTCCTTGCGGTCGTTGCGGTGCACCGTGGTCAGGGTCAGCACGGCCTTGCGCGCCTCTGCCGCCGCGCCGGGCACGAAGGCGTCGCCGCTGGAGCCGCCGCCGATGGAGCTGAACACGCCGGTGATGCCCTTGATGTTCATCACCGAGCTGCGCGCCTGTTCGGCCACGGCGCGCGTTTCGGCCAGCGTGGAGCCGGGCGGCAGTTCGATGTTGATCATGGTCTGCGCGCGGTCGGCCGAGGGCACGAAGCCGGTCGGCAGCAGCGGCACGAGCATGATGGAGCCGATGAAGAAGACGCCCGAGGCGATGGCGGTGATGTGGCGGTGCGTCAGGCACCAGCGCATCAACCGGATGTAGCGGCGCATGATCCAGCCGTCTTCCTCTTCCTTGTGGGCCACCGGTTTCATGATGTAGGCCGCCATCATCGGTGTCAGCAGCCGCGCCACCACCAGCGAGGCCAGCACCGCCAGCACGGCGGTCCAGCCGAACTGCTTGAAGAACAGGCCGGGCACGCCGCCCATGAAGGCGGTCGGCAGGAACACGGCCACCAGCGCGAACGTGGTGGCGATCACCGCCATGCCGATTTCGTCGGCCGCTTCCATCGCCGCCTCCATCGGGCTTTTACCCATGCGCAGGTGGCGCGAGATGTTCTCGATTTCGACGATGGCGTCGTCCACCAGCACGCCGACCACCAGGGCCAGCGACAGCAGCGTCACGGTGTTGAGCGTGTAGCCGAACCAGTACATGCCGAGAAAGGCCGGCATCACCGACAGCGGCAGCGCGGCGGCGGCCACCAGCGTGGCGCGCCAGTCGCGCAGGAACCACCACACCACCAGCACCGCCAGCAGCGCGCCCTCGTACAGCAGCTCCATCGATCCGGTGAAGTTCTCCTGCACCGGGAAGGCGTTGTCGATCGACTTTTTCAGTTCGATGTTGGGGTGGGTCTTGCGCAGTTCGGCCACCGCCAGGTTGGCGTCGGTGGCGACCTGGGTTTCGCTGGCGCCCTTGGTGCGCAGGATCTCGAAGCCGACCACGCGCTTGCCGTCCTGTTCGGCCACCGAGCGAGGCTCGGCCACCGTGTCGCTGACGGTGGCCACCTGGTCGAGGCGCACGTGGCGCCCGTCGGGCAGCGGGATGTCCATCGCGCCCAGCGCGGCGGCGGTCTGCACCGTGCCGATGGTGCGCACCGACTGCTCGGCGCCGGACACGTCGCCGCGTCCGCCGGGCGCCTCCTTCTGCACCATGCGCAGCTGGCGCGACACGTCCAGCGCGGACACCTTGAGCGCGGCCATGCGGCTGTCGTCGAGCTCGACGCGGATCTCGCGCGAGACGCCGCCGACGCGCTTGACCGCGCCCACGCCGGGCACGCTGAGCAGGCGCTTGGCGACGTCGTTGTCGACGAACCAGCTCAGCTCCTGGTCGTCCAGAGGGCGGCCGGTGTTGGGCTTGGAGGCGGCGGTGAAGGTGAGGATGGGGCGGCCGGCGGTGGTGATCTTGCTGACCACCGGGTCGCGCAGTTCGCCCGGCATGTCGGCGCGCACTTGCGCCACCGCGTCGCGCACCTCGTTGACGGCGTCGGCGATGTTCTTCTCGAGGATGAACTCCACCGTCACGGTGGCGCTGCCGTCCAGCACCGAGGTGTAGATGTTCTTGACGCCTTGCAGCGTGGCGACCGAGTCCTCGATCTTGCGCGCCACTTCGGTTTCCAGCTGGGCCGGCGCGGCGCCCGGCAGCGAGGCGCTGACGGTGACGATGGGCAGCTGGATGTCGGGGAAGTCCTGCACCGGGTTGGCGCGGTAGGCCAGCAGGCCGGCCAGCGTCAGCAGGGCGAACAGCATGATCGCCGGGATCGGATTCTTGATCGATAGGGAGGAGAAATTCACTGCGGCCCCTTACTTGGCTTTGGCGGTTTTGGCGCTGGCCTGCGCGGGCGCGGGGGCGGGCAAAATCGCGGCGGCGGTGACGTTGTTCACCAGGTCGCCGTCGTTGAGGAAGCCGGCGCCGCTGACCACCACCGGCGTGGCGTTGTCGATGCCGCCCAGGATTTCGATGCGGTCGCTCAGGCGGCGTCCGGCCTGCACCTTGACTTTGCTGACGCGCTTGTCCGCGTTCAGGCGGAACACGTAGCTGAAACCGTCGCGCACGACCACGGCCTGCTGCGGCACGGTCATCGCATCCGAGGTGCCTAGTTCGAAACGGCCGCTGGCGAACATGCCGGCCTTGAATGCGCTCGCTTCGGCACCCCTGGGCGCGGGCAGGTCGACGTACACCAGCGCGTAGCGGCTCTGCGGGTCGACGGTCGGCGCCACCGTGCGCACCTTGCCCGCCAGCTCGCTGCCGTTGGCGGCCTTGACGATGGCGCTGGCGCCGGTCCTGATCTTCGGCAGGTCGGCCGCCGTCACCTCGGCGCGCCATTCCAGGCGGCCCTGGCGGATCATGCGGAACAGTTCCGTGCCGGTGCCCACCACCGAGCCCACGCTGGCGGTGGCGCTGCGGGCGGAGATGACGCCGCTGTCCGGCGCCACCACCTGGGTGTATTTCAGGCGCAGTTCCTGCGCGGCCAGTTGCGCCCGGGCCGAGGCGATGCGGGCCTTGGCGGTCTGCTCTGCTGTCATGTACTGGCTGATCTGCTGGGCGCTCAGCGCGCCAGTGCTCTCCAGCGTGCGCGCGCGCGCGGCGTTGGCGGCCGCCTCGGCGGCATTGGCTTCGGCCTCCATGACGGCGGCGCGCGCCTGCGCCACGTCGGCGTTGACGATGTCGGCCGAGAAGGTGGCCAGCACTTCGCCCTTGCGCACCACGTCGCCGACGTTGACCTTGATGTCGGTCAGGCGCAGCCCGTTCGATTCGCTGCCGATGCTCGCCTCCTGCCAGGCGGTGACGTTGCCGTTGGCGGTCAGCGTGATGGGCAGGCGGGCGGCCGAGGGCTTGGTGGTGGTGACGGTCAGGGCGGCCTTGGGCGCGTCCTTTTTGGCATTGTCGTCGGCGGCGCCCGCCAGCGGCGCGTTGAGCGCGAAGGCGGCCAGCAGGAAGGGCATCAGCATCGCCAGGGGTTTGAGCATGGTGTTGTTCATGGTGGTCGCTTCGTTATTGATTGTTGTTGGCCAGCGTGGCTGGATGGGTCCAGCCGCCGCCGGCGGCGCGGTACAGCGCAACCCAGGCGCTGCTGCGTTCCTGCTGCAGGTTCACCACGGTGTTTTCGGCGGACAGACGGGTGCGGCGCGCGTCTTCCAGGTCCAGCAGGCTGGCCAAGCCGTTCTTGTAGCGGTCTTCGGTCGCGGTGAAGGCCACGCGGTAGCCTTGCAGCGCGGTTTCGGCGTCGGCGGCGCGTTCGCTGGTACTGTTCAGGGTGACCAGCGCCTGCTCCACTTCGCGCACCGCGTTGCGCACGCTGGCCTGGTACTGGGACACCGCCAGTTCATAGCGCGCCTGCGCGGCGTCCACGTTGGCGCGGCGGCGGCCCGCGTCGAAGAGCGGCACGCTGACCGACAGCGGGCCTATGGTCCAGGTGTCGAGCTGGGTGTTCTCGCCGCCGCTGTGGAAGTTGGCGGCGCCGACCGAGCCGGACAGCGCCAGGCGCGGATAACGCTGCGCCTGCGCGCCGCCCACTTCATAGCTGGCGGCCGCCACTTCCTGTTCCGCGCTGTAGACGTCCGGGCGCTGGCTCAGCGTCTGTGCCGGCAGGGTGGCGATGGCGATGGCGGGCGGGCGCGCCGGCGCGGCGGCCGTGGGCGTCCCCGCTGGTGCTCCGGTTGTCGGTCCCGTGGCCAGTCCTGCGGCCGGTTCCGGAGCCAATCCCGTGGCCAATCCCGTGGTCGGGCCTGTGGCCGGTCCCGTGGTCGGTCCTGTGGCTAATCCTGCGGCCGGTCCCGCTCCTCCTGCGACCGGTCCCGGTCCCGCTCCGGTTGGCGATGCCGTTGCCGGGCCGGCGGCAGCTGCCGTGCCGGCCGCATCCCCGGCTGGCGTGGCCGCCGCAGCCAGCTTGGCGCGCAGTTCGGGTTCGGGCATGGCCGTCAGCGCCACCAGAGCCTTGACGCCGATGTCGCAGGCGGCGCGCTGCGCGGTGGCGCGGCTGCGGCCGTCGGCGGCGCTGGCGCGCGCCAGCGCGGAGTCGGACGGCGACAAAAAGCCGGCCTTGCTGCTCAATTCGGACAGGCGCGCGGTGTAGGCGCGCGAGCCGGCGTCCTGCACCGCCACCAGCAGCAACTGCTGGCAGGCGCGCAGGGCGTAGTACTGGTTGGCCGTCTCGGCGGCCACCGAGACGCGCGCCTCGTGCCAACCGGCGCTGGCGCTGTCGTAGCGCGCCTGGGCGGCGTTGCGCGCGGCGCGGCCAGCGCCGAACACGTCGATCTCCCACGACGCCTGCAGCGCGATCTGGCTGGTGGTGCCGGTGGGGATGGCGGACTGCTGGTTCTGGCGCGCCACACTGCCCGCCAGGTCCAGCGTGGGCGCCAGCGCGGCGCCGGCCGCCACCCGTTCGGCGCGCGACTGGACGATGCGTGCACGGGCCGAGGCCAGCGAGGGGCTGGCCGATTGCGCGGCGGCGATCAGCTGCACCAGCAGCGGGTCGCCCTGGTTCTGCCACCAGGAATTGAGGTCGGTCAGGCTGCCGTTGTGCGGCAACGGCGCCTGCCATTGCTGGGGCGCGGCGGCCGCCACCCTGGCCGGCGGCGCGTTGAGCGCGCAGCCGCCCAGGGCCAGGGCGGCCGCCATGGCAAGCACCCGTGGCAGCGCGCGCGGCAGGGCAGGCTGCGCGGCCTGCTGCGGGGGCTGTGGCAAGCGCTGTTGCCGGGGCGCTTGCAGGGACTGGATGCGGCGGAGGTTTTTCTTCATGCTGTGTTTTCCTGGGTGCTTGCCTGGATGCGGATTTTTTCTGCGGCGACCATGGCCATGGCGTAGTCGCACATGCGTTCGTTCCAGACGGCGATGGCGTCCGGCCCTGCCAGCAGCTGGGGCTTGATGGTGGCGACCACGTCGCCGGCCATCATCAGCAGCAGCGCCATGGAGGCGATGCTGAAGGCCAGGCGGTGGGTTTCGTCGTCCGGCGCCGGCTGGCCGAGGTGCTGCGCCAGCACGCGGCTGAGCGCTTCATGTTCGGGCCGGATGCCGTTGTCGATCTCGTTGGCCCAGATGCCGGTCGGCTCCAGCATTTCGCGGAACCACAGGCGCATGCACAGCTCGGCCTTTTCGCCTTCCTGCAGCGGCGCCAGCATCTGGCGGAAAAAGCCGTCGAGCGACTGGCGCAGCGTGAAGTGGGGCTGCTCGTACTGGGCGATATTGTCGGCCGGGGCGGGCGAGATGGCGGTGAAGGCGGCCTTATACAAGCTGGCCTTGTCGCCGAAGTAGTAGCTGATGGAGGCTACGTTGACACCGGCCGCCAGCGCGATTTCGCGGGTGGAGGCGCGTGCGTAGCCCTGGGCGGCGAACAGCCGCATGGCGGCCAGCAGCAGCCGCTCGCGCGACTGTTCGCCGTCGGAGCGGGATTTTTTCGTCTTGTTCTTTTCGTTCATCATGCGATTTAATCACATATTTTTAACAATTGGAATAACTTAATCGATCGTTTGATTAACTTATATTCTTGTAACAAATGCTTACAGTCGATACATGCGGGTGTGGCGGGCGGGGCCGGGCTGATGTATAAACTTATGGCTATAACGACATCAAAGAGGCTGAACATGAGCGTGGGATGCAGATTCGCAGCAATCGTTCTGGTGGCAGCCTGTGCCTGGGGCAACACGCCCGCCTTCGCCGGTGCGCAGGCGGACGCCGCGCATGTGCTGAACCGGCTGGCCTACGGGCCGGCGCCGGGCGACATCGAGCGCGTGGCGAAGATGGGTGTGGCGAACTATATCGACGCCCAGCTGCATCCGGAGTCCATCGAACTGCCGGCCGCGCTCAACGAACGCCTGTCCGCGCTGGACATGGTCCAGCGCAGCAGCGGCGAGGTGCTGGGTGACTTCCTGGCCGTGCGCGACGCGGTCAAGGACGAAGCCGAGGACGCCAAGGCCATGCGGCGCGCGGTGCAGGCGCGCATCACGACCCAGGCCGCCGAGGCGCGCATCGCGCGCGCCGTGGCCAGTCCGCGCCAGCTGGAAGAAGTGATGGTCGATTTCTGGTTCAACCATTTCAACGTCTTCTCCGGCAAGGGTCAGGTGCGCCCGCTGGTGGCCAGCTACGAGCGCGACGCGATCCGCCCCTATGTGTTCGGCTCCTTCCGCGACATGCTGGGCGCCACCGCCAAGCACCCGGCCATGCTGTTCTACCTCGATAACTACCTGTCCCGGGGCGGAAAACTGAACGAGAACTATGCGCGCGAGCTGATGGAGCTGCATACGCTGGGCGTGGACAAGGGCTATACGCAGAAAGACGTGACGGAGCTGGCGCGCATGCTGACCGGCTGGAGCTACGCGCCGCGCCAGCTGGTGGCGCGCAACGAGACTTTCCGCTTCGACCCCAAGCGGCACGACGGCGGCGACAAATTGTGGCTGGGCCGCGTGGTCAAGCCGCAAGGCCAGGCCGAGGGCGAGTATGCGCTGGACGTGCTGGCCGTGCATCCGGCCACGGCGCGCCACGTCAGCGCCAAGCTGGCGCAGTACTTCGTGCAGGACCAGCCGCCGCCGGCGCTGGTCGAGCGCATGGCGCAGACCTGGGTGGCCAGCAAGGGCGACATCCGCTCGGTGCTGGCGACCCTGTTCGCCAGCGCGGAGTTCATGGCGCCGGAAGCGCGCGGCGCCAAGTTCAAAACGCCCTACCAGTTCGTGATTTCGGCCGCCCGCGCGGGCGCCGCGCCGCTGGCCGAAGTGCGGCCGGTGATGGGCGCGCTCGATCGCCTTGGCATGCCGCTGTACGGCTGCCAGACGCCGGACGGCTACAAGAACACGCAGCAGGCCTGGCTCAATCCGGATGCGCTGAGCCGGCGCATAGGCTACGCGGCCACGCTGGCGCAAGGCGTCGATCCGGCCATGGTGCAGGCGGCGCTGGGCGAGACGGTGTCGGCGCGCACGCTCGGCATCGTGGCCGCCAGCCCGGAAAAGATACGCACTGCCATGCTGCTTGGCAGCCCCGATTTCATGCAGCGCTGAGCGCCGCGCAGGAGACCGCCATGCAACGCCGAGATTTCCTCAACGCCTTCATTGCCGGTGCCACCGCCGGTGCCGGCTTGTTGATCCCCGTGGGCCGCGGCGCATGGGCCGCCACGGGCGGCGGCACGCAGTCCTTCGCCACGGCCGCCGGCATGGACGGCGCGTCGCCGGCGGCGGGCGGCGCCACGGGCCGCAAGCTGATCGTCGTCATGCTGCGCGGCGCAGTCGACGGCCTGAACGTGGTGGCGCCGGTGGGCGCCCCGAACTATGCCAGGCTGCGTCCGACCATCGCGCTGCTTCCGCCGGGCCAGGGGCAGGGGCCGGGAGAGAACCAGGGCGCGCTCGACCTGGACGGCTACTTCGGCCTGCATCCGGCGCTGGCGCCGCTGCTGCCGCTGTGGAACCAGAAAAAGCTGGCCTTCGTGCACGCCAGCGGTTCGCCCGACGGCACCCGCTCCCACTTCGATGCGCAGGATTATATGGAGTCGGCCACGCCGGGCGTGAAAAGCACGCCGGACGGCTGGATGAACCGCCTGATCGCCGCCTTGCCCGGCACTTCGACCCCGACGCGCGCGGTCAGCATTGGTCCGACCATGCCGCGCATCCTGGGGGGCAATGCGGCGGCGGTGAACCTGGCCAGCGGCGCGGCGGCCGGCAAGCCCGGCGTGCTGGACCGGCCAGCGATGGGCGCCGCCTTCGATCAGCTGTATCTGGGCCACGAGCGTTTCGGCCGCGCCTACCAGGACGGGCGCGCGGCGCACAAGGAAGTGATGGCGGCCACGATGGCCGAGATGGCGGCTGCCGACGGCGGCGCACCGCTGCCCTTCGGTTTCCCGGACGACGCCGCGCGTCTGGCGGTGTTGATGCGCAACGATCCGAATGTGCAGATGGCCTTCTTCGCGCTGGGCGGCTGGGACACGCATGCCAGCCAAGGCGCGGGCACGGGGCAGCTGGCGAACCGTCTGGCGCCGCTGGCGCAGGGGCTGGCGCTGCTGGCCCAGCGTCTTGGGCCGCTGTTCGAGGACACCACCATCGTGGTGATGTCCGAGTTCGGCCGCACCGCGCGTGAGAACGGCAACGGCGGCACCGACCACGGGCACGGCAACGTGATGTGGGTGCTGGGCGGCGGCGTGGCGGGCGGCAAGGTGCTGGGCGAGTGGCGCGGCGTGGCCGACGACCAGCTCAACGAGGGGCGCGATTTGCCGGTGACGACCGATTTCCGCACTGTGCTGGCCCATATCGCCGAGCGCCATCTGCGTTTGAGCGACAGCCAGCTGGAGCGGGTATTCCCGTCGCTTCCGGGCGGCGCCAGCCCGCGCCTGCTGCGCGCTTAGCTTGTCAGCCTCGCGCAGGCGGGGAGCCATGCGGCGCGGGCTACGCCGCGTGTGCATGGATACCCGCGGGGGCGCCGAGCCCTGCGCGGAATGACAATGCTCCCCTGCGTCACAGCCTCGGCGTCAGCTTCATCACCGGCTGCGGTTTGTACATGCGGTCCGCCACGCTGGCGCTGGTGGCGCTGACGTGGGCGCCCATCGCTTCCAGGTCGGCCAGCAGTTCCCTGGCCAGCACTTTCTCCCCGATGTGCAGGCGGCTTCGCCCGACGGCCGCGCGCCAGCGCGCCGCCGCGCCGGGCGCGCTGGCCTGCCTGGCCAGGCGCTCCAGGTTGCCCAGTACCGACAGCACCTGCACCTGCTCGTGGTTTTCCCAGCCGTTGCCGCCGCCGGCCGGGTGGAAGCGCCGGTAGAGCATTTCGGCGGCGCACTCGCCGGCGTTGCCCAGGCGTTCGACCGCCGCCATCGGCATGTTCAGATTGAGCCCGCCTTCGCCCGCGCGCAAACTGATCTGGACGATGCGGTCGCGGTAGCCGGGGTAGGGGAACAGTACTTCGTCGCGCCAGTTTTGCATGGTGGCGAGGATGTTGCCGAGGAAGCCGAACAGCCCCGCCGGTGTGGCGTCGCTGGACGGCGCCCAGTAGCGCTGCATGCCCCGGCTGTTGTCGTCGGGCAGGAAGACGCGGCCGTCGAGTCCGCACTGGGCGGCATCCTCGATCGGGTATTGCGGGTGCGCTTCCTTCAGGTTGATGGCGAAGGTCGGATGTTCGGGCAGCAGGGAGTCGAAGAAGTGCAGCGGCATATTGCTGGAGATGCCGCCGTCGGAGAACCAGACGCGTTTGAGCTGGCCGTCGTCGGTGAAGTCGCGCGCGTACACCGGCACGGCCGACAGCAGGATGGGGAAGCTCAGGCTCATGCGCACAGCCACCACCACCGGCAGCCTGGCGTTGGTGGCCAGGCGCAGCAGCTGGGCGCCGTTCGGCGCGGTGACGGCGCCTTCCAGCGGCGGCGCCGGGGCGTGCCGGCGCAGCCAGTCCATCACCTGCGGCGGGAACAGGCGCTCCCATTCGGCGGGATCGAAATAGAAGGCGCCGGCGTTGTCGCGGAAGGGCAGGGTGTAGGGCATCTGCTGGCTGAGCGCCGTGGTCACCACTTCCAGGTTGATGGCGCGCTCGCCGTCCGCCGCGCGGCCGGGTTCGCCCCACAGGTCGCCGAAGGTCAGCGGCTGTTCGGGCGGCAGGCCGGCCAGCTGGTTCAGGTAGGCGGCCAGCCAGTCGGTCAGCCCGGTGACGGATTCGGCGCCGGTGCTGCGGCCGCTGCAAATGCCGTAGCCGTTGCGGTGCAGGCCGCGCAGCAGCGCGCGGGCGGAGCGCCACACGCCCCAGCACAGGCCGACCCCGAGGCAAGCCGGCACCAGCAGCAGGAAGGGGACCTGCAGGCCGATGTTGAGCGGCCCGGCGTGGCCCGGCATGCCGGCGATGGCGACCGCCAGCACCAGCGCGGCGGCGGCGGCGCACAGTGCCAGTTCGAGCCGCAGCGGCAGCGCGTGCAGCGGCGCGCCGGCGTCCGCACTGGCGCGTGCAGCGGACGATGCAGGGGAACCAGCGGAGGCGGGCAACGCTGCGCGGGCAGTGGATGCGGCACGGACGCGGGCCGGCAGCAGGCGGCAGGCGCGGTGCATCAGCCAGGCGGCGCCGGCGGCGCTGGCCAGCATGGCCAGCGTGGTGGCGGCCGAGCGCAGCGCGCTGAGGTGGGTGGCCAGCATCAGCAGCGGCGCGAGCAGCAAGAGGGCGGCGGCGATGGCGTTCGGCCAGTCCATCAGTTCGACGGCGGCCGACAGCAGCGCGCGGCCTTTGTGGGCGGCGGCGATGTAGCGCATGGCCAGTTCGAAATGGCGCCGCAGCTCGGGCATGGGCTGGAACAGCCGCGCCAGGCGCGAACGCCCGTGCTCCTGCTGCTGCAACTCCTTGGGCAAGCCGGCCAGCGCGGCGAAGGCTTCCGGCTGGCGCCCGCTTTGCCGCCCGCATTCGGCGGCGGCGCAGGCGGCTGCGGCGATGGCGCCGGCCGAGGTGCCGCCGATGTTCTGGAAGCGGTAGCCGCGCGCCAGGCGCGCGATCAGCCTGGGATAGACGATGCCGCTGGTGATGCCGCCTTTCATGACCAGGTCGCAAGGCGGCAGGGCTGAAGGCGCGGACGTGGCTGGCGGGACGGTTTCGGCTTGCCCGGCCGGTGGTTTAAGGGTGCTGATGTGCGGCTCCTTTCACGTCGTGCGGGCAAAAAAAAGCCCGCGTCGGGCGCGGGCTGAATCCAATGTTCGGAGAACGCTTGGAGGAGACAGTTCCACTATAGGCCCGTTTTTGTTGCGCTGCAATACCGTATAAATACGATGTCTGTTTATTCACTTTGGCAGTTGCGCCACAGCCCCGGTCATGCATTGTTCCACCGCTTCGGCCAGTTGCTGCGGCTCCAGCGGGTGCGACAGCAGCAGCATGCGCGGCCTGACAGCGCCGTGCAGCAGGCCTTCGACCGCTTCGTCGGCCGCCGGCCGTATCAGCACCAGCGGCAGGGCGGGCCAGCGCAGCAGCGCGCTGGCGGGGAAGCCGTCCGGGCGCGCGCGCCGTGGGTCGATGTCGCACAGCAGCAGATCGAAACGCTGCCCTGCGCAATCGGCCGCCTGCTCGGCGTTGACCACCACCGTCAGCACGTAGCCGTAGTGCGCCAGGATGCTGGCGACCAGGCCGCAGCCGTCGGACACGGCGTCCAGCAGCAGCACGCGCGTGCGTGGCGGCTCGGCCGCCGGCGGAACAACCTGGCCGGCCGGAGCGGCGGCACTGGCTCCGCCCGGAGCGGCGCAAGCGGCAGCGGCCGGGCCGGAACTGCCGTCGACGTCGGGTGGGCTTGCGGGTCCCGTGGCGCCGGCGGAACCCGGGACTTGGGCCGCGCCGGAGGGGCTGGAGGGATCGGAGGCGTCGCGGGAGGCGGCGGGGCCTGGATCGCTCAGCTCGCGCAGCGCGGGCGGCAGGAACACTTCCATCGAAGGGATCAGCGTGTCCGGCTCCAGCGATTTGGGCAGGTGGCCGTCGAAGCCGGCTGCGCGCAGCGCCTCGCCGCCGTCGCCCACCGGCAGCGCGCTGGCAGCCAGCACCGGGATGGCGGCGGTGGCCGGGGCGGCCTTGAGCTGGCGCACCACGCCGTAGCCGTCCAGCTTGGGCAGGTGCAGGTCGCACAGGATCAGGTCGGGCAGCTCGGCGCGGGCCATCGCCACGCCCTGCTCGCCGTCGTAGGCGCACAGCGGGGTGTGGCCGAACGCGGCCAGCAGATAGGACATCAAGTCCATATTGGCCTGGTTGTCTTCGATAATGAGTACGCGCGCCGCCATACCGCTCCTTGCCGCCCGCCGGGCCGCCTAGTTCCGGCTTTTCAGCGCCAGGGTGAAGGTACTGCCGTGGCCGAAGTCGCTGCTGAAAAACAGCGCACCGCCCAGCAGGTTGGCCAGGTTCTGGCACAGGTACAGCCCCAGCCCGGCGCCCTCGGCGTGGCGGGTGGAGGTCGAGTCGAGCTGCGAGAAGGCCTGGAACAGCTTGGCCTGGTCTTCCTCGCGGATGCCGGCGCCGCTGTCGGCCACGGCAAACTCGGTGACCACGCCGCCGGCTTCGGCGCGCTGGCTCAGGCTGAGGCGCACCGTGCCCTTCTCGGTGAACTTGATGGCGTTGTTGGCCAGGTTGATCAGGATCTGGGTCAGCGCGCGGCGGTCGGTGTCGAGCGTGACCGGCTGCGGCGCCAGCTCCACTTCCAGCGCCAGGCCTTTTTGCTGCGCCAGCGGGCGCAGCGTGTCGGCCACTTCGGCCACCAGGCTTTGGCACTGGATCGGTTCCACCGTCAGGGTCACCTTGCCGGCCTCGATCTTGGCCACGTCCAGGATGTCGTTGATCAGCGAGAGCAAGTGGCGCGCGCTGTTGCGGATGGTGTTGAGCTGCTTGTCCTGTTCGCCCGTCAGCGGGCCCGGGAGCTTCATCAGCAGCGCGCCGGTGAAGCCGATGATGGCGTTCAGCGGCGTGCGCAGTTCGTGCGACATATTGGCGATGAAGGCCGACTTCATGCGGCTGGCCTCGGCCAGTTCCAGGTTCTTCAGCGCGATTTCGCGGTTGATGGTTTCCAGCTCGCCCGCGTGGTGCGCCAGGCGCATGTTCAACTCGATCACCTGCCGCTCGCGCGCCTGCAGTTCGCTATTGACCTGGACCGCCTGCTCGTAGGTCGAGATCAAGAGGTCGAGGATCTGCTGGCGTTCGGCGTTGATGAAGTGCTTCTGGTCGCCCAGGTAGAGGGCGATGCCGACCTCCATGTTCTGGTTGCGGCGCAGCTTCTGGTTCACCAGCATGTGGCCGATGCGGTTGAGCAGGTAGTCTTCGGCGTAGGGCTTGCGGATGAAATTGTCCGCGCCGCATTCGATGCCCTTGATGATGTCCTTAGGGTCGGTGAGCGAGGTGACCAGGATGACGGGGATGTCGCGCAGCGCCTCGTCGCTCTTGATGGCGCGGCACAGCTCATAGCCGTCCATCTCGGGCATGACGATGTCCGACAGCACCAGGTGCGGTTTGCGCTCGCGGATCGCGTCCAGCGCCAGCTGGCCGTTGCCGGCCACGCGCGCCTTGTAGCGCACCGACTGGATCAGGCGGCGCAGGCGTTCGGCCTGGGTCGGGCTGTCCTCGACGATGAGGATCTCGATTTCATCCGGTTCGATCTCGTAGCTGGCGTCCACGGACTGCCTCCAAGAATGGGTTTTCACGCTATGCCGATAGTGGGGGAACTATAAAGGATTTAGCTATGGAACTGGGAATTTTCATCTAGAGTGCGTTCATGGCGGCGCTTGCCTGCCCAAGGCCGTTCACGGTTGCTCGCCCTGGAACCGGCCGGCGCGGTAGGTCAGCACCAGGGTATCGCGGTGGCCGTGCCCTGCCAGCGGCTGGATCGGGGTCGATTCGTGGATCACCGTGGCGTCGTCCAGCAGCAGCATGGTCCACGGCTCGGTCATGGTGAAGCGCTTGCCGTTCGGGCCGTCGGCCTCGAAAATGCGGGTTTCGCCGCCCTTGATGCCGTCCCGGGCGATCAGCAGCACGGCCACGAAGTCGACGCCGTCCCGGTGCGCGCCTTCGGGCGTGGGACGGCCGATGCCGTCGGTGGTGTCGATGCGGAACTGGTGCGCCTCGATGTGCCAGGCGACGGCGCCGCCGCGCACGGCCGAACAGGCGTCGCCGACCGCGGCCAGCAGCGCGCGCCAGGCCGGCTGCGCCACGGTGTCCGCCGCCATCGGCTCGAACAGTCGGTGCATGCCGCCGTGCAGCGCGTTGTATTCGAGCGGCTGCCAGTGCGGGCGGTGCGCGGCCTGGACCAGGGCGCCGTCGTGCTGGATGAAGCAGGAATGGCGCCGGCGCCGGTAGCGGCCGCCGTCCTTCAGGTAGTTGTCCAGCTCAAGGTGTTCCCAGCTTGGCACCAGGGCGTTCAGCGCGGCCAGCGTGGTGCCGGCCAGTGCGGCCACGTGTTGGGGGGAGAGCAGGGCGTAGCCTTCGCTGCGCAGCGCTGCGGTGACGCGCTCGGGCGCGGTGTAGATCGGGGCGTAGGTCGTCATCGGTGCAAGAGTGCGTGTCGGTCGTCTATTCTACGACGCCTTGCAGCTCTGCGTGGGCATCCTCCGGCAAGAGCGCACTTTGATTGGGAATTGGATGCCGCCGACCGGCCCTGACAAGCTAGGCGCGCTGCGCCGCGCGCAGGCGCCTGCGGCCTTTTTCCGACACCGATACCAGGCCGGCGCAGCCGCGTTCGCAGGCAATGAGGCCGTCGGCGCAGGCGTCTTCCCAGATCGCCAGACGGGGGCAGGAACTGCGCCAGACGTCGAGCACTTCGGCATAGCTGTGCGGCTGGCTCTGTATCCATTCCAGCATTTGCAGGGTCAGTGTTTCATGCGCTGTGGCCATGGCACCCTCCGTTCGCTCGTTCAACAGAATTCTGGCCCTGCACGGCTCTTGGGTACAATAAATTTTTTCTATCGCCTAAGGCAGCGCGCGTTCCGGCGTGGCGGCGGAGAACTCGAGCGATTGCGCGGCGGGGCCGGACGGGGTGGCGCCGAGGTTGACGGTGTTCCGTTGCGAAGGGATGAAATCGGCCAGCACTGCGTGGTGCAGCACCGCGCCCGATGGCAGCGCCATCCCTGGAAGCTCCTGGTAGACGGTGACCTGGGCGGCGTCGGCCTTCAGGCCGACCCATTGCAGCGGCAGGCGGCGCCCGCCGGCGGTGATGTAAAACTGCTTGTCGAGGTAGCGCCGGAAAACCGCCTGGTCTTCCGGCTGCCCCAGGTCGAACCGGCGGTGGTGCAGACTGCCCAGCAAGGCTTCGACATCGTGCGCGGTATAGGTGTGGATCACTTCCGTGGCGCCGGTGTTGGCGTTGTAGCTGATGTCGGTGATGCCCATGTGGTAGTTGTGGGCGTGCGCCGCCGCGTTGCCGAACAGCAGCGCGGCGGCCAGGAGCAAGCTTAGTCCGCTGCGCGCCATCATTTCCCGGCCTCGTCCTTGATGTCGCCCGCCTCGGTCTTCGCGTCCTTGGCTTTCAGCGGCGTGTTGAAGTCCTTCATCATGTCGTCGCGCTGCTCGGACTTGAACAGCTCCACGCGCGACGGCGTCACCTTGCGCGGCCAGGAATTGTTGCCGGTGTCGATGTCGGCGGTTTCCCAGTACGGGTCCTGCGTCAGGCCCACCATGGGCTCGTCGGTGACGATGAGCTTGGTGATCTTCTTCGGCGAATAACGCCACACTTCGGCCGGCACGCGCTCGATGTATTTCTTGCCGCCCTTTAGTTCTATCTCCAGCACCAGCGGCATCACCAGCCCGCCGACGTTGGAGAGGTCCACCAGGTACAGGTGCTTGCCCTGTTCCAGCAGCTGCTTCTCCCACGGCTCGAGCTTCCCGACCGCCTCCGCGTAGCTGTTGCGGTCCTTGTTGGTGACGGTGTAGTCGTCATGCTCGTTGTAGAAGTCCTTCAGCTCGGGGTGCGCCTCGGTGCGGCGCGCCATGCCCTTGTTCATCCGGTCCGTCACCGACTCCGGCTCGCCCGCCTTCTGCGCCTTCTTCCAGGCCTTCTCGGTCTCCGGATTCTTGCTGCTCACGCCGATCTCGCTGATGCCGTCCACGCTGATGTCGACCGCGTCGGTGGTGTAGAACCAGCCGCGCCAGAACCAGTCCAGGTCCGTGCCCGAGGCATCTTCCATGGTGCGGAAGAAGTCGGCCGGGGTGGGGCGCTTGAATTTCCAGCGCCGCCCGTATTCGCGGAAGGCGTGGTCGAACAGCTCGCGCCCCAGGATGGTTTCGCGCAGGATGTTGAGCGCGGTGGCCGGCTTGGCGTAGGCGTTGTTACCGAACTGCAGCAGCGACTCCGAGTTCGTCATGATGGGCACCTGGTTGCGGCTGCGCATGTAGTCGACGATGGCGCGCGGTTCGCCGCGCGACTGCGGATAGTGCTCCTCCCACGCCTGCTCGGCCAGGTACTGCACGAAGGTGTTCAGGCCCTCGTCCATCCAGGTCCACTGGCGCTCGTCGGAATTGACGATCATCGGGAAGTAGTTGTGGCCCACCTCGTGGATCACCACGCCGATCAGGCCGTACTTGGCGCGCTTGGAGTAGGTGAGCTCGCCGGTCTTCTTGTCCTTGGTCGGGCGCGGGCCGTTGAAGGAGATCATCGGGTATTCCATGCCGCCGACCGGGCCGTTGACCGAGATCGCGGTCGGATACGGATAGTCGAAACTGTACTTGTTGTACTGCTCGATGGTGTGCACGATGGCCTGCGTGGAGTACTTCTCCCACAGCGGATTGCCTTCCTTCGGATAGTAGGACATGGCCATCACATTGGTGCCGCCCTTTTTGTAGCCTTGCGCGTCCCAGATGAATTTGCGGCTCGACGCCCACGCGAAGTCGCGCACGTTGTTCGCCTTGAAGCGCCAGGTCTTGGTGGCGCCGCTGACCGACTTTTCGGCCGCCTCGGCTTCGGCCTGGGTCACGATGAGCACCGGCTTGTCGCTGCCGCGGGCGCGCGCCAGGCGCTCGCGCTGGGCAGCGCTGAGCACCTGCTCGGGATTGAGCAGCTCACCCGTGCTGGCCACCACGTGGTCGGCCGGCACGGTCAGGCTGACGTCGTAGTCGCCGAATTCGAGCGTGAATTCCCCCGAGCCGATGAACTGCTTGTGCTGCCAGCCCGCCACGTCGTAATAGGCCGCCATGCGCGGGAACCACTGCGCCACTTCGAACAGCGCGTTCTTGTCCTGTTCGAAGACCTCGTAGCCCGAGCGTCCGCCCAGCACCTTCTGCTCGTTGATGTTGTACTGCCAGTCGAGGGCGAAGCTGAACTTTTCGCCCGGCTTGAGCGGCGCCGGCAGGTCGATCCGCATCATGGTCTGGTTGATGGTGTAGGCCAGCGGCTGGCCGGCGGCCGTTTTCACCGCGCCGATCCGGAAGCCGCCGTCGAACTCGCGCCCGGCCAGGATGCCGCGCATGCCTTCGAACTTCATGCCCTCGTCCTGCCCCTTGGCCTTGGCCCAGGCCTCGCGCGAGGGCGCGGTGAGCATGCGGCGCGCGGCCGAGTCCGGCTTGTAGATGTTCTGGTCCAGCTGCAGCCACAGGTAGTGCAGGGTGTCTGGCGAATTGTTGTGGTAGGTGATCTGGCCGCTGGCGCTGATGGCGCGTTTGGCTTCGTCCAGGGTGGCGCGCAGCGTGTAGTCGGCGCGCTGCTGCCAGTAGGCGTGGCCGGGGGCGCCGGAGGCGGTGCGGTAGGGCGTCGCGGTCGGCAGCAGCTCGTCGAGCTGGCGGAACTTGTCGTCGAAGGCATCGGCTGCGTGGGCCGACAGGGAAATGCACAGGGCTGCAATGCTGATCGGCATACGCATCATGTTCCGCTTCCTCTTGTGGAAAAAGTTAAGCGGCAATTCTAAACCGGGCTATTTGGCAACAACTAATTTCATTTGTAAATTAGTTGATACATTGCAGGAAGGCATTCGGGCTTCCTTCGTCAGGCATTCTTCATCAGGCTGTCGCGCAGCTCGTTGAGCTGCTCCTTCATGCCCACCACTTGCTCGAGCGTGCAGTTGGTGGCGCCCAGGATTTCCGGCGGCAGCTTGGCCGCCTCGTGGCGCAGCGCGTCGCCGTGCGGGCTCAGCGCGATGATGACCTGGCGTTCGTCGCGCGGGCAGCGCGTGCGCGTGAGCAGCTCGGCCTGCTCCATGCGCTTGAGCAAGGGCGTCAGCGTGGCCGAGTCAAGGAACAGGCGCTCGCCCAGCTCGGAGACGGTCTGCTCGTTGCGCTCCCACAGCACCATCATCACCAGGTACTGCGAATAGGTCAGCCCCAGCTTGCGCAGCAGCTTGCGGTACAGCTTGTTCATCGCCAGCGAGGTCGAATACAGCGCGAAGCACAACTGGGCGTCCAGGCGCGGAACCTGGCGCAGCGGATCGCCGGCGGCGGCGGTGGGGGGAGTGGTAGTGTCCATGCCGACAGTATAGATAGTGCGCTATTCAATTGCAAGCGATAGCGCGATTTTGGTGCAAGTTTCGCTTGTCAGACGGGGCCGATATGGCTATCGTTAGAGATGCCCGCTCCCCAGAAAGCGGCAGGGGATATCTGCAATGAAACGGACACCGGACTTGCGGGGCAACGCCCCCTCTTTGCTGTTGGTGGAGCTCGATCCGCTGACGGTGGTCGACGGCGAACGCTGCGACGACACCTATCTTGCCAGCGACGTCGCCGCCGTCGGCAGCATGCGCGAATTCTGCCCGGCCTGCCGCCAGGGCCAGCTGCAGCTGGTGCCGCGCCAGGACAATGTGCGCATCGCCCACCTGTTCTGCTACCACTGCACGCGCTGTTTCGGCGCCCTGTTCGAGGACGGCACCCCGGCCCTGTGCGAATAGGCCGGCGCGCTTGCGCCGGGCGCCCTGCTGCCTGCTATGATGCTGTCTGGTAAGTAATCAGGGACGCAGTTCATGAGCGAAAACAACAAGGCCATCCTCCTGATCGCCGACGCGGTGCCGGGCAACCTGCTGTGGCTGAACGGCCTGCTGCAAGACCATTACGAGATCAAGCTGGCCGGCGACGGCCGCGCTGCGCTGCGCATCGCCCAGCAATTGCCGCGCCCCGACCTGATCCTGCTCGACGCCGCCCTGCCCGAACTGGACGGCTATGCCGTGTGCGCCCAGCTCAAACGCGACCCCGACACCGCCGGCCTGCCGCTGCTGCTGCTCGTGCCGCCGGGCGACCCGGAGCAGGAGCAGCGCGGCCACGGCGCCGGCGCGGCCGACGTCATCGCCCATCCGCTGGTCGCCGAAACCGTGCTGGCGCGCGTGGCCGTGCATCTCCAGCTGAAGCGTTCGGCCGAACTGCTGGCGCACCAGCGCCTGCACCTGGAGGACCTGGTCACCGAGACCACCTTCGAGCTGACCATGATGGTGGACGCGGTGATCTGGGCCCTGGCGACGCTGGCCGAGACGCGCGACCATGAAAGCGCCAACCACATCAACCGGGTGCAGCGCTACGTGGTGGCGCTGGCGCGCCAGTTGCAGCACCACCCGCGCTTCGAGCACGAGCTGAGCAACCGCAACGTCGATTTCCTCTACAAGGCCGCGCCGCTGCACGACATCGGCAAGGTCGGCATCCCGGACGCCATCCTGCTCAAGCCCGGCCGCCTCGACCCGGACGAGTTCGAACAGATGAAGCTGCACACGGTGTACGGCCGCGACGCCATTGCCGGGGTCGAGGAGCGGCTCGGCTTTTCCAACGATTTCCTGCGCTTTGCGCGCGAAATCGCTTATTCCCACCAGGAGAAGTACGACGGCTCCGGCTACCCGCAGGGGCTGGCCGGCGAGGCCATACCGGTCTCCGCGCGCCTGATGGCGGTGGCCGACGTGTACGACGCGCTGATTTCCAAACGGGTGTACAAGCCGGCCTTCACGCACGAGACCGCCATTGAGCTGATCCGCCAGGGCAGCGGCGAGCATTTCGATCCCGACGTGGTCGACGCCATGCTGATGGCCGAGCAGCGTTTCATGGAAATCGCTGCGGAATTCCAGGATCCGGTGCAATAACAGTTGCTTTCAAATACGTAGTTTCCTGCCTATGTTATAGTCGTTCCAGCCCCGCGGCCAAGCTGGACGGCCGCGCCACTCGTCGAGCACATCCATGCATTTGCGCATCCACGGTTACCTGGCGTTCGTAGTCGGTATCTGCATTACCGTCTGGATCTGCCTGTTCGTGGCGGATGCCCAGGAACAGAACCTGCGCGCCAACTTCCAGCGCGACACCGACAAGATCGCGCGCGACACCAGCGTGCGCCTGCAGACCTATTTCGACACCCTGCTCAGCATCAAGGGGGTGTACGCCGTCAACGAGGGCGTCAGCCGGGCAGAATTCTCCCGTTATGTGCGCGAACTGCGCCTGGCCGAGCGCTATCCCGGCTTCCAGGCCATCCAGTTCGTGCGCGCGGTGCAAGACCAGGCCTTGCCAGGCTACGTTGCCGCCGTGCGCGTCGACACCAGCCTGCTGCCCGAGGGCTACCCCCAGTTCGCGGTCCACCCGGTGGCGCTGCGCCAGCAGCACTTCATCATCGAATACAACGAGCCCATGGCCGGCAACGAGAACGCCTTCGGCCTCGACCTGGCCACGCTGGCGCCGCACCGGCGCGCGCTGGAGATGGGGCGCGACAGCGGCGCCATCGTCGCCACCGAGCGCATCACGCTGGTGCAGGACGCCAGCGGCCAGCCCGGCTTCGTGGCGCGCGCGCCGGTCTACCGCCACACCCGGCTCGAGACGGTCGAGCAGCGCCGCGCCGCGCTGATCGGCTTCGTCGCCATCGTATTCCGGGTCAACAACCTGATGCGCGAAGTGATCGACAGCCCGCTGCTGGCCCACATGACGATACAGATCCACGACGGCGGCTACCTGCGCGACGACAACGTGATGCCGCCCTCGGTGGACAACCTGATGTACGACAGCGCGGGCAAGCTGGGCAGCGGCGAGCGCAGCGCGCCGCTGCCCGGGCTGACCGCGCAGGCGACGCTCAGCGTGGGCGAGCGGCGCTGGCATATGCAGTTCGAGGGCCACGCCGGCACGCGCTACAACAGCGGCGCCACGCGGGTGGCGATGATCGCCGCCGCCGGCACCTTGATCAGTGCGCTGATCGCCATGCTGCTGGTGGCCTCGCAGCGCAACCGCGCGCTGGCCGAGCAGCTGCGGCGCGACATCACCGAGCGGCAGAAGGCCGAGGCGGCGCTGGTGCACACCAAGCAGGGCCTGGAGCGCAGCCTGGACGAGCTGGCCACGCAGAAAGCCAACGCCGAGCTGGCGCACCGCGACCTGACCCTGGTGCTGGCCACCCTGAAGCAGGCCCAGACCAATCTGATCACGTCCGAGAAAATGGCCTCGCTGGGGGCGCTGGTGGCCGGCATCGCGCACGAGCTGAACACGCCGATCGGCAACAGTCTGCTGACGGCCACTGCGCTGAGCGACATGGTCAACGAGTTCGAGCAGAAGCTGGGCGACGGCGGCATCAAGAAATCCGCGCTGGACGCGCACCTGCGCGACGCGCGCACGGCCTGCGCCATCATCGCCGGCTCGCTGGGGCGGGCGGCCGAGCTGATCACGTCGTTCAAGCAGGTGGCGGTGGACCAGACCAGCGGCCAGCGGCGCCATTTCCAGCTGGCCGGCGTTGTGCGCGACGTGCTGGCCACCTACGCTGCGCAGCTGCGGCGCGCCAGTTGCGAGGTCGTGCTGGCAGTACCGGAGGCGCTGGAGTTCGATTCCTACCCGGGCAGCGTGAGCCAGGTGCTGAGCAACCTGATCAACAACGCCATGCTGCACGCGTTCGAAGGGCGCAGTAGCGGCACCATCCGTATCCAGGCCGAGGCGCTGGACGGCGAGCGGGTGCAGTTCGAATTCCGGGACGACGGGGTCGGCATGTCGGCGCGCACCCTGCACCAGATCTTCGACCCCTTCTTCACCACCAAGATGGGGCAGGGCGGCTCGGGGCTGGGCATGAACATCGTCTACAACATCGTCACCGGCGTGCTGCGCGGGACCATCGCCATCCAGTCCGAGCCGGGGCAGGGCACCGTCGTGATCCTGGTGCTGCCGCTGGCGGCGCCGGGGCGCGAGGGCGAAGGCGAGGACGAGGCGGTGGCCGACCTGCCGCTGCTGCCGGGCGGCTAGCGCCCGGCCATTCTCGCGCAAGCGGGAATGCATGCCCCGCATGCATTTCCTCCATAGGCGGCATGCCGGCCGGCGCAGCATGGGTCCCCGCGCGCGGACGACAATTAACAGTACCGTGCGCGCAGCAGTTGCAGCATCGCCACGTTCATCTCCCACTGGTCCGTTACCGGTTGCCCCGTGTAGGGCAGGGTCTGCGTGTACGGCGCCGGGCCGAATTCGGGCGTCATGGTCAGCACCGCGGCGCCGGCCGCGCGGCGCAGTTCGACGATGCGGTCCCACCATTGCAGGTGCGCCTTCAGCGCGGCGGCCGCCTCCGGCGCGCGGAAGTCTGCCACCTGCGGTCCCTGTGCATGGCCCACGCGCGCATGGATGTGGCGCACGTGCGACAGGGTGGCCGCCAGCGTTTCCGGCTGGTCCTCCAGCAGCGATTCGCAGGCGCAGCACCAGTGCGACAGGTCCGCCGTCAGCGCCAGTTGCGGCAGCGCCGCCAGGTAGGGCAGCAGCAGCATGGGATGCCCGCTGAAGCGGCTGCGGTGGATTTCGTGCACGATGGCCACGCCGTGTTCACGCGAGACGGCGTCGGCCAGCGCGATCAGTTCCAGGTTTTGCGCCTGGCTGTAAAAATCCTTGCCGGTGTGTGTATTGACCAGCAGCGGGCGCGCCGCGCAGGCCTTGTGCAGCAGCTCGGCCAGCGCCTGCTTGTGCGCGTCGAACTGCGGATGGAACACGGTTTCCCACTGCTGCGCGATCAGGCCCAGGCCGGCGGCGGCGATGCGGCCGGTCCAGTCGCGGCGCGCGTCCGGATCCGCCGGCAGCGACATCTCGATGCCGTCGAAACCGGCCGCCACGACCTTGTCGATGAACACTTGCGGGGCCAGTTCGTTGCTGCCCCAGTGCGGCGCGAAAATCTTGATCTGCATGTCAGATGAACCCTCGCACCGGGAAGGCGGCATCGCGCTGTATCCAGTTCCGCGGCGAGTACGCGGTGCGCGCGTCGGTCGCGTGCAGGGTGTAGGCGTGGCGCGACACGGCGGAGCGGTTCGGTGCGCTGTAGTGCGGCAGCAGGCCGTGGAAGCACACCAGGCTGCCCGCCTTGCACTCCAGCGGCACGGCGGTCGAGTCGTCCGGCCAGGGCGTGGCGTCGAGCTTCTCGACGCGGATGTCGTCGCCGTTGCGCACGAAGCGCTCGCGCAGCGGCGTGCGGTGGCCGCCCGGCTCGGCCCACAGGCAGCCGTTGTCCAGGGTGGCGTCTTCCAGCGCGAACCAGAACGTCGTCACGCTGATCGGCGTGGTGTCGAAATAGGTCGCGTCCTGGTGCCAGCGCACTTCGCCGCCTATGCCCGGCTGCTTGAAGATATACATCGACTGCCACACCTGCGCGTCGGCCAGGCCCAGGTCGCGCGCCACGGCCGCCAGTTTCGGGTCGGCCGAAAAGGCGCGGAATACCGGGTCCAGGTCGTGCATTGCGTGGCCGATCTTGTTGATCGACAGTTCCTTGGCCTGCTTCAGCTGGCCGTCCGGGCCGAGGGCCTCCTCTTCGAAGAAGCAGCGGATGGTGTTGTCCGAGCGCAGGAAATAATCGTCCGCCTTCTTCTCCTGGTCCTTGGTGGTGAATATGCCCTGCGCCACGGTTGGATCGAATTCGTTGACAATCCTGGCGGCGCGTGCGCGCAGGGCGGCGATCTCGTCCAGGCTCTTGAAGCCGGGAACGACGATAAAGCCGTCGCGTTCATATTGTTGTTTTTGTGCTTCGGTCAGCATGGCGGGGCACTCCGTGGGATGGGGATGCGCCATTGTAAGGCTGGCCCGGCGTCACCACAATCGGCGTAACGGTTGACACATTGTCGCCAAATTAAAGACAATGGGGCATGGATCAGCTCAAAGCTATGGAAATATTCGTCGAAGTGGCGCGGCTGCGCAGTTTCAGCGCGGCCGGGCGCAAGCTGGGGCTGACGCGCGCCATGGTCAGCAAGCACATCCTGCAGCTGGAGGACAAATTGCAGGCGCGGCTGCTGCACCGCTCCACGCGCGAAGTGAGCCTGACCGACGTCGGCGAAGCGTATCTGGAGCCGTGCTCGGCCACGGTGGCGCAGGCGCGGGAAGCGGCACTGGTGGTCACTGGCGCCGGCGTCGAGCTGGCCGGACCGCTGCGCATCCAGGCCCCGTCCAGTTTCGGCAGCCTGTGGCTGGCCGACGCGGTCGCGCGTTTCAGCCTGCCGCATCCCCGGCTCACGCCCATGCTGCACGTGGACGACGCGCTGCTCGATCCCATCGAGCACGGCTTCGACCTGACGATACGGGTGGGCGGCATACCCGACAGCCGCGCCCTGTCGCTGCGGCCGCTGGCGCCGTGCAAGGGCGTGCTGTGCGCCAGCCCGGCCTACCTCGACATGGCCGGCACGCCGCGGACGCCCGCGGAGCTGCAGCAGCACCGCTGCCTGCATTTCAGCCACCTGACCGACGGCGCCACCTGGCACTTCAAGCGGGGCGGGCAAAGCACATCGGTGCGCATCAACGCCGCCTTCACGGCCAACAATGGCCTGGTGCTGCACCAGGCCGCGCTGCGCGGGCTCGGCATCGTCTACAGCACCACCTTCCTTGCCAGTGCAGCGCTGCGGGACGGCACCCTGGTCGCGGTGCTGGACGACTGGCAGCTGCCCTTGAATTACCTCAGCGCCCTCTATCCCGCCAGCCGCCGGCCGTCCCCCAAGGTGCGCGCCCTGATCGACTTCCTGGTCGCCGAATACCAGCCCATCCCCCCATGGGACGCCTGAATGTACTGAAAAAATGCACGAATGCAGGCCTGACCCCACCCCTGGGGTCAGGCCTGCATTCGTGCATTTCTATGCGAGGATCGCCGAAGAAAGCCCGTAGTTGCTGGGAATCTAGCCCTGGGGTCAGGCCTGCATTCATGCACACTTGTGCCGTCAGGAAAGTTCCTGGGCCGGGGAATGCACGAACGCAGGCCTGACCCCGGCAGTTCCCCGGCAGTTATAACCCCAGCCGTTAGAGCAGCTCCCAGAGCTGGCGGTGCTCGGCGCGGTCGAGCGTGTGGCGGATGCGGGCCGCCAGCGCCGGGTCGGCGATGGCGATGCGGGCGCTCAAGCGCTCGATGCATACCAGGTCGAGCTCGGCGATGGCTTGCTTGAGCTCGGTGCGCTGCGCCGCCGACAGCGGCGCCAGGTCGGCCGCGCTCACCGGCGCCGACGCGGCGGCGGGCGCGGCCAGCGGCTCGCGCAGGAAATGCAGGCCCAGCTGCAGCTCCAGCATGGCGAACAGCGCGTCCTGCTCCAGGGGCTTGCGCAGGAAGTCGTCGGCGCCGGACTGCAACGCTTCGCGCCGCTCTTCTTCGAAGGCGCTGGCGGTCAGGATCACGATGCGCGGCTGGCGCAGGCCGGCTTGCTGGCGAATCAGCCGCGTCAGCGCCAGGCCGTCCATGCGCGGCATGCGCCAGTCCATCAGCACCAGGTCCGGCTGCAGCTCGGCAATGCGTTCCTGCCCTTCGACGCCGTCGCGCGCTTCGTGCACGGCGAAGCCCAGCGGCGTGAGCAGGCTGCGTAGCAACTGGCGGCCGTCTGCGTTGTCGTCCACCACCAGGATGGTCTTGCCGCGCTCGCTTTCCGGCAGGCTGGCGACCCGCTCGCGCGCCAGCCCCGGCGACAGCACGGCGGCGAGCTGCGCCACCTCCAGCGTGAAGCTGAAGGTCGAGCCTTCACCGGGCGCCGACTGCAGTTGCAAATCGCCGCCCATCAGTTGCACGTATTCGCGGCTGATGGTCAGGCCCAAGCCGGTGCCGCTCTGGCCGCTGCCGTTGGCGGCCTGGACGAAGGGCTGGAAGATGCGGCGCTGGTCGTCCTCGGCGATGCCGGGGCCGGTGTCGGCAACGGCGAAGCGCAGCCGCACCGTGTCGCCGCGGCCGGCGCCGGCGTTGCCGCGCACCGACAGCGTGACCTTCCCCCGCCGCGTGAATTTGACCGCGTTGGACAGCAGATTGAGCAGCACCTGGCGCAGCTTGGCGCCGTCCGCCATGATCACTTGCGGCACGCCCGCGCAGTCCAGCCGCAGCGCGGTGCCGTGCTCGCTTGCGCGCTGGCGCACCATTTCCAGCACCGACTCGAACAAGGTGTCCAAATCGACCGGCGCCAGTTGCAGCTCGCTGCGGCCCGATTCGATCTTGGACAACTCGAGGATGTCGTTGATCAAGGTCAGCAGGTGGTGGCCGGAGCGGTTGATCATGGCCAGCTGTTCTTTTTGCGCGCTACCCGCCGCGGGGTCGTTCTGCAGCAACTGCGAATAGCCGATCACGGCGTTCAGCGGTGTGCGCAATTCGTGGCTCATATTGGACAGGAAGACGCTCTTGGCGCGGTTGGCGGACTCGGCGCGGCTGAGCGCTATCGACAGCTCGGCTGTGCGCTCGCGTACCAGTTCCTCGAGGTGGGCGCGGTGCCGCCGCAGTTCGTCCTCGGCGGCCTTGCGTTCGGTGATGTCCTCGACGCTGCCTTCGATGAAGGCCAGCTGCCCGGTCTCGGGATCGGCCACCGGCCGCGCCACCACGTTGATGTACATTTCCTTGCCGTCGCTGGGGCGGCGCACCAGTACGGCGGCGCGCCGCGAGATGCCGCCGTGCTGCTCGAGCTCGCGCTGCCAGTTGAGGCGCCCGCTGCGGTCAGCGTAGATGTCGAGCACGCTTTGCCGCCCCAGCTCGCTACGGTCCCGCAAGCCCAGCAGGCGCATGCCGGCGTCGTTGAGTTCATCGAGCATGCCGTCGCGCGTGGTGCGGAACAGCGGGATGGGCACGTCCTCGTACAGGTTGCGGTAGCGCCGCTCGCTCTGTTCGAGCTTGCGTTCGCGCTCGGCCAGCTGGCCTGTCATGTTTTGCAACTGCTCGAAGGAGCACTTCAGGTGCTCGGCCATGTGGTTGAAGGAGCGCGACAGTTCGTCCAGCTCGGCCAGCGGACTGCCGGGCACGCGCTGGTCCAGCTGGCCCGCGGCCATCGCCCCGGTGGCGCGCGCGATGCGCCGGATCGGCGCCGTCACCGCCGCCGACAGTATGCTGGCCGCCAACACCGACAGCAGCAGGGCCAGCGCCACCACCATGGCCGACTGGCTATTGCCGGCGCGCACGCCTTCCAGATACCAGGCTTGCGGCGTGGCTGTCAGCAGCAGCCAGTCCTGGCCGTCGGCGCGGTCGCGGTAGGGCGTGGCTTGCATCAGCCAGCGCTCGCGCGACAGCGGTTTGCTGGTGATAACGTCGAAACTCAGTTGCACGGGCGCGTGGACGCCGGCAAAGCTTTCGGCCCGCAGGCGCAAGGCATCCAGCGCGGCCGCCAGCACGGGGTCGGCCATAGGGTAGGCCGCGGCAGCGCCCGGCCCGGCTGCTAATGGGCGGTCGCCAGCGCCGCCGGTGGCCGGCCGGAGCGCTGGCGGAGCCGCAAGGCGGGCCGCTTCAGCGTCGCCGCCGGGCGGCGCGTCCCGGGCCGCAAGAGCGTCCCCTGCGCCCGGCAGCGAACTGGCCAGCAGCCTTCCATGGCGATCGATAATCATGGCGCGGCCGTGCCCGGCCACCGGCAGCGCGCGCAGCAGCGCGGCCAGTTCTTGCCATCGCGGCGCGGCGCCCGCCGCCTGGCGTGCGGCGAGATAGTCGTCCAGCCGCAAATTGATGTTGTCGGCGATTTCGTGGTGCAGGCTGGCGGCCAGCTTGGCCGCGCTATCCTCGGCGCTGCGCAGCGTGAGGAAGGCGGTGGCACCCACCATCACCAGCACCAGCACGATGAAGGGGGCGGCAAGGAAAGCCGGTATCGGCATGCCGGCGCCGGGCGCCGCGCCTTCTCCGGCGGCGCCGCTCCAGCGCCAGCCGCCGTGGCCGAAGCGGCGCTCCTGCACGTGGCGCGGCAGCTCGGCCCAGAACATGCGCGTCCGGCGCGCCAGCGGCAGCGCGGCCAGCATGGCGAACGGGGCGATGATCCAGGTGATGGCGGTGGTGAACACCAGCGCCGGCGTCACGCTGCGGTAGGCCAGCCCGGGCGTGAACTGCGGCGAGGTGATGTAACCCCACAGCAGCGGCTCGATGGCCATGAAGACGGGCACGAACAGCGCGTACCAGCCCCAGGTGCCGGCACGGCGGAAATCGGGGTCGCGCCCGATCAGCTGATGCGCCAGCCAGAAGCAGGCCGGATTGATGAAGTAGCCGAACAGCCAGTCGGCCAGGAAGGCCGGCGGCACGCCCTCGACCAGGTCGGACAGGCCGTAGGCGAACGGCGCCGCCAGCAGCGCCGGGTAGCCGAACAGCACGATGCACAGGAACACCGACAAGTCCTTCAGCGATTCGAAGGTCTGCGCGCCCGGCACCAGCACGATGGCCGAGCCGAGGTAGCCGGTGATGAAGATGATGGCGAAGGTGAAGATGGCCGCGATCATGGCGCGGCTGTTCCAGCTCTGGCGCGTGCGCCCCAGGCCCCAGTGTCCGCCGGGCCGGAAAGTGATGCCGCCGTAGGCGCACAGCATCAGCGCGAAACCGACCAGGTAGCCCAGCCGGCCCCATACCTCCAGCAGGCCGAGCGGGATTTGTTGGAACAGCGATTCGAGCAGGTCTATGACCGCGTGCATGCGTTCTTTCCAGTGGGGCGGTCAACGTTCGATGGCCAGGCTACACCTGCCACGCACCGTCTTTGTACACGGTTTCCTGGTCGAGGTAAACCGCCTCGGTGACGGCGAACACGTCCACGTGGTAGCGCGCGTCCTTGCGCTTGAACTGCGGCTTCTGGTACTGGCCGTGCTTGGCGCCCAGCGACAAATGGATGCCGCACATGCGCTCGAAGGTGCCGATGTCGTCGACCAGCCGGCTGCGCGAGAATGCGCGGTTCATGCCGAAGCCCAGTTCGCGCAGCCACACCTCGCCCTCGTGCGCGCGGATGATGGCCAGCATATCGTCGAATTCGGGCGTCGAATCGATGGCGCCGGTGACGCGGCCGCGCTCGACGATCATGGTGATCGGCTTGGGCGGGTGGTTGACGTGGAAGGACGTGTCGCCGAAAACGAACACGCGCACGCGGCCGTTCACGGCTTCCAGGTCCTGCGCTTCGGTGAACACTTCGCCGATGGGGAACTGGCCGCCGACGTTGCTCATGCCGCTGTAGTCGCCGATGTTGAGCTTGGCGGGCTCGAGCGGCGAGCCGAAGCGCAGCAGCGCGCCGTCGCCGCTGTCCACGGTGGCGCTGCGCGCGGCGTCGATGCGCGCCTTCAGCGCCCGGCCCACGCCGCGGTAATAGGCCGGGTCGTAGGCCAGCGCGGCAATGTAGTGCAGGCCCTGTTCGCCCGGCATGCGCGACAGGTGGACGTGCTCGATCACCTTCAAGCCGCGCTTGAACAGTTCGATGCGGATGCGGAAGGCCTCCAGGCGGAAGCTGGTGGTCTGGATCAGCACCACCAGGTCGTCCCGGCCCAGTTCGGCGAACGCGGCCAGCACCGCCTCCGGCGCCACGGTGTCGAAATCGATGAAGCTGCCGCCGGGCAGCGCGCTGCAGTAGGCGGCGGTGAGCGCCTCGTTCAGTTCGCTGCGCCGGTCGTACACCACCAGCGCCTTGTGCGGCGGCGCGTATTCGATGGCCATGGCCAGCAGGTCGCGCACGTTGCGCGCGGCCGTCCCGACGGCGTCGGGGGAGGATAATTGTGTCATTTTTCTATCAAAAAACGTGCTGATTGGAAGCTCGAGCATTATATGCCCTGCATATTTCTTGTACAGCGCAAGGGACGGGGGTAGAATCGTCGCAATATAGCCGGACGGCAACTTTACAGATCCGGCGTCACACCAAGGCCAGGAGGCAGCGATGAGCTCAGTTAAGGGTATGGATTTGCCGCTGCATCGGCCCGACGATGCGGATGCGCGGGCGGCGTTGTTCGTGCCCACGGTCGGCATCAAGGACGAGGTGCTGCAAACCGTGCGCAAGGGCGCGGCCATCGTCGGCTTCGGCAATCACGACCGCACGCTGACGATCTATTACGAGAGCAACCGATTCTCGGAACCGGCTTTGGCGAAGTGGGAGCAGAAGGCGCGCAAGTGCTATGAGCGCCTGGCGGAGAATCTACCGACCACCAACAAGATGATCAGCAAGCCGGAGAACTTCGAGCAGGTCGGCTACATCAACAGCAAGGGCATCACCATCCGGCGCATGGAAGTGCTGCACCGCTGGCTGGCATACTCGGATGCGATGGACAGCGCGCCGGGCGCCGAAGCGGTCGCTTTCGCACCGCCGCCGCCGCCCAAGAAGATCGTCGCCGAGTAGCCGTCGCTGGACATTGCGCGATCACACCACCGTGATCGTGGCCTGCGCCTTGAGCGGGCAGGGCAGCGTCGGATCGAAGGTGATCTCGATGGCGCTGGCGACGAAGAAGCCGCCGATGTGCTGCGCCGCGATTTCCGGCGGCGTGCCCGGTTTCGTCAAATTCACGTCCTGCGCGAACAGGAATATGCGCCACACCCCGTACACCGACTGGCCGAACTTGAGCAGCAGCCGATAGGCCAGCTCCAGGCTCAGGCTGCCCGCGTACACGCCGTCGTTGGCGCCGGGATCGAAGCCCAGGCCGTCGTCGGTCAGCGGCACCACGAAATTCAAGCCCTGCGGCGCCTGGAAGATGGCGAAGGAATACAGGTCGGTGCCGTGGAACAGGCTGCCGTCCTCGCGGTGGAATTTGCCGCGCACCCACAAGGGACTGAAGGCCTGGACCTGCGGCGGCGTCTCCACGTCCACCGCGCCGGCGGTGTGGATGTTGGTTTGCGTCTCGGTGACGTTGTAGCTGTACGTGGCGTCCGTGGTGAAGCGCTGGTAGGTCCAGCTGACGTCGGTGGCGTAGGGCACGCCGGCGTTGGGCGGCTCCAGCATGGTCCATTCGGCTACAACGCGCTCGCCCACGGTCAGTTCGCCGGCGGCCGGCGGCGTCGCTTCCTGGCCGCGCCAGAACGGATCGGCCGCGTCCGAGCAGGCCACGGCGATGGCTACCGAGGCGATCGCCGACGCGACGCCCGCCACCGTGTATTCCGGTTCGCCCGAGGCGGCGCCGTCCAGCGAGCAGCATGTCACGCTGGGGTCGGTTTCCTCGACGCTGCCGCCGACGCTGAAGTTGGCCGCCCCCGCCCCCAGCGCCGCCGCGATGATGGCCACCAGCGCCGCGATGATGGCGATGATGATGGCCAGTATCTTCCACCACGGGTCGGCGAAGGGCAGTTCGCCGTGCACGCCGGCGAAGGGCGGGTTGGGCGTCCAGACCATGGTCAGTCCGGTTGGCACGATGGGACCGCCGCCCGGAGGGCAAACGCATTCCTTGCCGTCCGGCCCGGTCTGGCCCCAGCGCTTGCCGGGCAGGTGGCCCTTCAGGCCGGACACCGTCAGCGTGCCTTCCTGCACGGTGCAGGTGTAGCTGTTGCTGACGGCGTCGAACCGCGTCTGGGACACGAAGATCTGCTGGATGGAGCGGCGCGAGGTGTGGCCGTCGGCGCGCGCCAGGATGCTCACCAGCGGCTTGCCGGGGTTGGCATGCTGGAAGTTGGCGTCCCACATCACCTGCATGGCGGCGCCGGCCGGGATGCTGGCGAAAAAGAAACTGCGCGCCACCGGCGCGATGCCGGGATCGCCCACGCTTTCCAGCCACACGGTGACGTTGCTCAGTGCGCTGGAGGACATATTGGTAATGTGGGCGGCAATGCGCAGATGGTAAATGGCGTTGTCGAAGATGCCGTCCGGCAGCATGATGTTGGTCACCGGCTCGACGGCGAAGGGGCGTGTCAGCACCTGGAGTGGGGTAGCGCTCATTTTCTGTCTCCTTCATGCGGCCGGACCACGACGTAGCTGACGCCGCCGACCACTTTGCCTTGATTGCGTTCGACCACGTGTACCAGCTGGTACTGGCCGGGCTCCAGGCCGTCGTTGCTGAAGGCGGCGTAGACCGCTGCCGCCGTGCCGCGCCGCACATGCAGGCGCACTTGCTGGCCATGCCGGCCGCGCCCGCTGTAGTCCGCGCCTTCCAGCGCGCCGCTGTCGATGGCGCCGGTACCGGCCGCGCCGCTGCCGATGGCGCTGCCCATAGCGCCGCTTCCGCTGCCGCCTTCGCCGCTGCCGCTGCCGCTGCCGCTGCCGCCTTCGCCGCTGCCGCTGCCGCCTTCGCCGCTGCCGCTGCCGCCTTCGCCGCTGCCGCTGCCGCCGCCACTGTTGTCGCTACCGCCGCCTTCACCGCCCAGGCTGCCCTGGTCGGCCGGTCCGCCAACCGCGCCGAGGTCGTCCTCGACCACGCCGGGTTCCTTGGCCAGCGTCTCGTCGCCCCCCACTTCCGAGCCCGCGGCGTAGGTCTTGGCCACGCTTACCTGCAGCACCTGTTCCGAGCCGGCCGGGTAGCCGCCGCCCTGTTGCTGGGTATCACCGCCGCCGTGCTGGCCATGGCCACCGCCATGTCCCCACCCATGCCTGCCGCCGCACAGCGGCTCCAGGCTCAACTCCACCTGCACCGCGCGCCGGGGCGCCTGCCGCAACTGCATTTTTTGCAAGCCCAGCAGCGCCAGTTGCCGCTCGTCCAGGTCCCCGCCGAACTCCACCGTCAGCACCGCCTCCTTGTCCTGCCGGGGCAGCGCGCGCACGCTGATCACCGTGTTGCTGGCCAGCATGCTGGCCAGCAACACGGTGATGTTGCGCTGCGCGATCTGGTCGTGCGCCGGCGGGTCGAACACATAGCCGTTCGGCAGCGGATCGGGAATCGGGCTGCTGTCGTTCGGCCCGTGCGCCACGGCCAGCAGGCATTCATGGCCGCCATTGACGACGACCGGCATCCAGGGCACCAGGCACAGCACGTCCTGCCCGGCCGGGTCGGTGTCGAGGTCGACAAAGGCAGAGCCGACAGCCGTGGCGCTGCCGACGACGACCTGGGCGCTCGGGTCGGCCCAGTAAAAATCGATGCGGGTGCCGTTGGCGGTGCTGTTGCCGGAATTCACGGCATGGGCCCAGATGTAGGCCGGCTGGCCGGCCACGGGCGTGCCGGGCGCCGCGTTCGGGTCGGCGCCGGGGACCACCCAGATGTCGGTGCTGGCCCACCAGTATGGCGAGCCATCGCGGATGATGATGTGAGCAGGCATGGCAGTCCTTTCGGAAACGGCGCGGGCAGACCCCGCAGGAAGACCCTGTATCCAGCTTATGCCGCTGCCGTCCGGGCAATTTGATGCAAATCAGACGCTGGCGTCGGGTTTGCGCAACCCGCTTGCGGAAGTCATAGTGTTGCTATATGGCATATGCTAAATTGGCTGGCGGGCGGCAACGATCTGCCCGCAAGACATCCATTGGAGAGAGACATGATGAAGAATGCATTTCAGCTGTTGTTCGCAGGCTTGCTGGCGCTGACCCTGGGCCGCGCCGCCATGGCGCAGGACGCCGCCCATCGCGGCACCGCCGACGAGGCCGTGGCCATGGTGAAGAAAGCCGGCGCCTACATGGATAAAAATGGCCGCGACAAGGCGGTCGCCGCCTTCAACGACCCCAAGGGGGAATTCACCAAAGGCGACTTGTATGTCTTTATGATAGGCATCAACGGCGACCAGCAGGGCGTGGCGCTGGCGCACGGCCAGAACGCGAAAATGGTCGGCAAGAACCTGATCGAACTGAACGCCGGCGGCGTGTTTCCGATCAAGGAATTCCTGAAGGTGGCCGCCAGCCCGGCTGGCAAGGGCTGGGTCTCCTACAAGTGGCCGAACTCCGTCAGCAAGAACATGGAAGACAAGTCGACTTACGTCGAGAAATTCGGCGATGTGCTGATAGGCGTCGGCATCTACAAATAGTTCCGCCGGAAAGCCAGACGTACCGCAATGCGCCCCTCTGAAAAGGGGCGTATTTTTTTGTCTATGCCCTGCCCGAACGGGAGGGCGCTGCGTTATGATGCAAAGAACAACTTGAGCTCGCCAAGGCCGAGCCCAGGTTCCGCAAGCGGATCATTTCGAGCACATACATGGCATACAGGTGGGAGACTCCCGACAGCGTCTGGCTGGAGGACGATGAAAGTGGGCAATATCAACTGGCGTCGAGCCAGGGTTTGAGCCGCATCGAGTGGCAGGCGCAGGCACGCAGCCGCTTGCCGGACGTGGCGCAGCTATTGGGCGCGTCCTTGCCTGCAGGCTGCGCGCACGCGGCCATTTATCCCGAGGGATTTGCGTTCTGCCCGGAATGCGGCGCGCCGTTGCAGGTGTGCGCGCCGGCCGCGCAAGCCTTGCCAGGGTGGTGGGGGCCGAGCACAGCGCCGCTGCCGGTCAACGAATCGCCGCTGCCGCGGCACGCGCCGCACGGCCTGCCGCTGACGGCGTTGCCTTTGGCGGCCAGCCTGGAGACGCGCGCGCCGGAACCGGCGGTGGGGCATGCGGAGATCCGTATCCCCGCTCCGCCGAACGCGGTCTGCATGTTTGCCGCCGCCGATTTCGGTTTCGCCGCGCAGCGCTTGCTGGCGCTGGCCTACACGCGCAACGTGCTGCAATACTGGGACCCGGCCGCCGCGCGCTGGCACGTGATGACGGCCGAGAACCACGCGGCCGATTTGTCGTTCAGCGCGTCGGCGTATGCCTGGCTGCCCGTGCATGCGGGCGCGCGCCGTGGTGAAGTGGCGCTGGTGCCGTCGGCGCAGGGGCTGGTGCGGCTGGTGATCAACCCGGTCAGCGAGAGCTTCCGCACCGAGGTGGTGTTGCCGGCCACGCTGGCCAGCGCGCCGGGCATGGTTGCGCGGCGCGTCGGCTGCCTGATCGTGGCCGCCGGCGGCGTGCGCCTGTGGACCGCGAATGCCGATGGGGCCGACAGCGAGACCCTGGAGATCGTGGCGGAGCATGGCGGGTTACGCGTGCCGCTAACCCGCCCTACGGACCACGCCAGCATCCCGGACCCGGACGCCGACAACGGTCCCCTGACCACCGCCGATCTCCCTGAACCTGGTGCCGATGCCGGCCCCGCAGGGTGGCTTAGCGGCACGCATAATTCCCCAGGCGCCGCCGACATGGCAGTTCCCGCTGCCGGCTGGTCCCGTCCCATCAGCTACGACGGCAAGCTGACGTGGCTGCACGCGCTGGGCCATGTGGTCTGGCGTCCCGGCAGCGCGCCGCGCTGGCTGCCATGGCCGGCGGGATGGACGCCGCGCCTCCAGTTCGGCGGCCCGGCCACCAGCCGCGATGGCCGCCTGTGGCAGATCGGCCATGACGGCAAAGCTTACTCCTTCCGCGAACTGGGTGTCGCCGAAGCGCAAGTGCAGCCGCTGGACGGCGCGCGCCTCGGTTTCGGCACGCTGCTGTTCCGCCGTGGCCACCAGATCAAGGAAAATCCATGGGAGGGCGAATACGTCCTGGACCAGAACCACAACGAGGCGCTGGTGCTGCCGCTGCTGGAAAACGTCAGCAGCACACGCAGCCAGCCGACGGGCCTGGTGCTGCGCATGGAAAGCCCGCCGGCCAAGGCCGAGGATGCGCTGGGCGGCGCCACCTTGCCGCGCACGCTGATTGAATGGGTGGGCCAGCGCAACGTCATCCTGGACGAGGCGGTGCGCCTGAAGCACCCCGGCGACTGCCAGCCCTTCGTCTACGATGACTGCCTCTGGCTGCACCACCCGAGCTGGAACGAGATCCGCGGCTGGCACCTGAAAGCGCTGCCATGATGCGCGCGTCCATGCCGCAACTGCCGGCGCCGCGCGCGGCTGTCGCTGCCGCTACGGTCGCCGTCCCTGCTGCCACCGCTGCGACCGCCACCGCTGCCGCCACCGCTCCCGCTCCCGCTCCCGCTTCCGTCGCTGCCGTTGCCGGGCCGCGCCGTAGCATGCTGCCGGCGCGTTTGGCTGCACCGCTGCTTGCTGCCATCGCCATGGCCCTGCCTGCCGCCTCGGCGCTCGCGGCGCCGGCCTCGCACGTCTTCCTGGTCCAGAACTCGGGCTGGATGGAACCGTTCTACACGGACCCGTCGTCGCAATACAAAGCCCTGGTGACCGAAGTGGTGCTGGCCGCCGTCCAGCCGGGGGACGCGCTGGTGCTGGCCGCGTTCAATCAAAGCCTGCCCGGTGCGCCGTCGCCGAAAGCGCTGCTGGCCGCCAAGGTGGACGACAAGCCGCAGCGCGCCGCCGTCGCCGGCGCGCTGGCGCCGCTGGCCGCCGCCAGGAAGCCCGGCAGCAGCGCGCTGGCCGACACCGATCTCGGCGAGGCCGTCAGCACCTCCATTTCCTCTGCGCTGGGCGGCAAGCCCGGCCTGATCTGGCTGTTCACCAACAACAAGAACAGCCCCAACAACGACCAGGCCACCGCACAGCGCAACCGCGAATTCTATGAGCTGATACACGGCGGCGGCAGCATCAAGAAGGCGCTGGCCTTCCCGCTGCACATGCCGGTGCAAGGCCGCTACCGTGCCAACGGTATCATGATCTACGTCTTCGCCATCCAGGACGAAGGTGTGCGCGAACTCGACGCGCTGCTGCGCTCCGGGCGTCTGCAGAAAGTGATCACCGAGCCGCCGGCGCGCCTCAAACCGCTGGACCAGGACACCGTGCGCCTGATGCCGGTGAAGGTCGAAAACGTCCCCGGCGTCACGTTCTCAACGCAGCCCAACGGCACCCTGCGCGCCGATGTTGACGCGGGCGCGGCGGCCGGCATGCCTGGCGGCGCTGGCGCAGCCGCGGCCACCGCCGCTTCACCGAGCGCCAGCGCGCCCCCCGGCTCCGCGCCGGCTGCGCGCATCCAATGGCGGCTGGAGAACACCATCTACCCGTACACCATCACCAGCGCCCGCCTCGCCGCGCGCTCGGTGCTGGCCGGCGCGGAGAAGCCGATCGCGCTGGGCGCCGATTCCGTGAGCGCGCTCGCGCCCGGCAAATCGCAGCCGCTGGCGTCGACCATGGAGTTGCCGGTCGCGCACCTGCCCGGCAAGTGGTCGCTGGAGGCGGTCAAGGCGGCCGGATCCGCCGCCGTGCTGCCCGGTGCCATCGAAGTGCAGCTGAGCGAGCAAAAGCTCGAACTGTCGCAAGCCTTCCGCGAACGCATGGCTTCGCTCTTCCCCGGCGACCCGCTGCCCGACATCTTCACGCCGCCCAGCCAGGTGCAGGGTTCGCGCGCCGTGCTGCCGCTCGAAGTGCGCATGCAGTTCGGCGTCGCGCCCCTGCTGGCGCTGATCGGCGGCCTGGCCGCCTTGCTGGCACTGGGCGTGGCCGGCGTGATCGCCGCCACCCGCCCGCGCAAGGTACAGGTCACGGTTGAAGGCGAATTGCGCACGCTGCAGGTCAAGGCCGGCACCACCCAGCCGCTGCACGACAAGGCGGGCAACAAGCTCGCCGAACTGAAAACCACCTTGTTCGGAACCACACTGACGGATTTGCGCGAAGGCGCGCAAGTCCGCCTTGGCCGCTAATATCCCGCTCTATCGAGGACACCAGATGCAAAAACAAAACGACATCCAGCTGGCGCAGGCCAATACCGATCCGGGTTTCAAGATCCCCGGCGCCCCGGCCGACCCGAAAGCCAAACCGTCCACCGAGCCGACGCTGTCGACCGTGCCGCCCGGCGGCACGCCGGAGACGCCGGCCGCGCCGGGTGCCGCCACGGGTGCACCGATTGAAGTGGCGCCCGTGCAGGGGGCCCCCGCCACCGACACCTCCACGCGCGACCTGGCCATCGGCGGCGCCATCTTCCTGGTGCTGCTGATCGTGTTCTTCTTTGCCCGCAACGCCTACGCCAACCACCTGGTACGCCGCCGCGTGGCGCCCTCGTCGGCCGACACGGCAGGCTGGCTGATGTTCTTCGGCCTGGCCTTCGTCAGCGGCGCGGCCGTGCTGGCGATTATGAACGCCAGTAAATTCCTTACCGTGGCCATCACCGGCACCTTGCTCGTCTTCGGCATCGCCGCGCTGATCGGCGCGATGGTGACGGGCCGCCGTTAATCAGGAGCGACTCAGGAGCAACCATGGCAGACAAAAAAGCAGAACTGAAGGTCGACCTGCGCCCCACGCTGTTCATCGGCGCGGGCGGCACCGGCATGGAAGTGATGATGCGCATCCGCCGCCGCATCCTGTCGGCAGTCTGGAACCGCCGCAATCCGACGCGTGTGGAAGCCATCGGCCAGTTCCCGGTGGCGCGCTTCCTGCACGTCGACCTCGATAGCGGCGCCATCATCGACGAGGGCAAGTCGCAGCGCACCGACCCCTGGTACGAACTGGTGAAACTGAGCGACGAGGAACGCCTGGTCGAATCGATCGACCTGCAGCAGTACCACGAGTCCGACGACAGCCTGGCGCGCTTTCCGCTGATCGAAAGCTGGATGCCGCTGCGGCCCAAAAAATTACGCTCGCTGGGCATCGATCCATCCAAGGGGGCGGGCCAGATCCGCGCCGTGGCGCGCCTTTACCTGTTCGACAAATACCCGAAGCTGCGCGGCCGTATCAAGGGCGCGCTGAATTTCCTGAGCAGCAACGCGGGCAACGAGCGCAAGGAGAACTACCAGCGCCTTGGCCTGCAAGTGGATACGTCCAAGTTCCGCATCGTCGTCATCGGCTCCAACGCCGGCGGCACCGGCGCCGGCACCGTCATGGACCTGGGCTGGATCGCCAAGGCCATCGCGCGCCAGGAAGTGGCCGACAGCCAGGTCGACCTGGTGATGTTCATGCCGTCCGGCTACGCCAAGGCCAACAAGGAGCGCACCGAGGCCAACGCCTACGCCACGTTGATGGAGCTGGAAACGGCGATGCGCGACATGAACGCGCAGGTGCGCTGGGCCGACCCGGACAGCCTGACCGGCCGCGGCGCACCGTTCGACGATGTCTACTTCGTCGACACCGCCAACCTGGCCAACAAGGCCACGCAGGATGTCAAGGACGTATACCAGATGGTGGCCGATTCGCTGTTCGAGGACTTCGCCTCGGCCGATTTCGCCAACCGCAAGCGCTCGGTGGCGGTCAACCAGCAGCAGCACAAACTGGGGCCGTTCAATCCGCGCGTGCCGGAGCAGCGCTTCGGCGACATGCGCTTGTCCTATTCCAAGGTCTACTCGGCCTTCGGCCAGTCCGTGCTGGACACGCAGCAAAGCCTGCGCGAAGACATCCGCGCCTACGAACTGGCGGCGCTGATGGTGAAGGCCTTCTTCGGCCTGCTTGGCAGCGACGGCGCACCGGCGCGGCGCGCCGGCGACCAGGAGCGCGATACCTTCATGCGCGAGCAGATGGCACTGTCCGAGCGGCCCTTCGACGAATTCCCGGACTTCAAGAAAGGCACGGTGGACGTGACGCCGTTCCAGGAATACGCGCTGACCGACCGGCTGCTGATGGACAAGGACGAACGCTCGCTGCTCGAGCGCGTGGAAAGCAAGGTGCAGCTGGAGATCGACCGCATCATGGGCGACTACGAGCTGAAGCAGTGGCGCGAAAAAGTGGCCGAGCTGCTGCCGCACCTGGAGCGCGACGCCATCCGCGAAGCCGGCGCCACCGCCGAGACCAGCGAGGACCGCCTGAAGCGCCATACGGCGGAACTGCTGCAGCGCCTGAAGGGCCGCGCGCGCGAACAGCTGTACGCGCTGCTGGACGACCGCAAGCAGGGCGGCCTGGAGTTCGTGCTGTCGTTGCTGGAGCAGATCAAGTCGCGCATCTCGCAGCGCGACCTGGCGCACATGGAACGCAACGGCAAGCGTTATCGCGACATCCGCGACGCGCTGCGCACGCGCCAGGTGGAGGAGTCGCTCAACAACCTGTCGCAGGCGGCCGCCAAGCTGTTCGGCAGCGACGCGCAATCGCGCGAAGTGATGGCGCACCTGAAGCGCGACATCTCGGACTACCTGCGTTTCCACATGCTGTCCGTGGCGGCCGCGCAGTCGGTCGAACTGCTGCGTTCCATGTCCTCCTGGCTGGGCGATGTGCAGTCGGTGGACGAGCAAGGACAGCCGGTCTACGGCGGCATCGCCGGCGAGCTGCAAGAAGGGCGCCGCTGCGTGGAAGCCATGCTGGGCGCGGTCGACCAGCGCATTGCGCAACTGCGCGCGGACGCGCAGCATGAGCACGCCACCTACATGAAGCTGGCCAGCGACACCGTGCCGGACGCGGTCAAGCTGACCGGCGACATCAGCGTGTGGAGCGAGGAAGTGCTGATGGAATTCGGCGGTTCGGCGCGCCTGTTCCCGCAACTGGGCGACGAGAAGCTGCGCGCCAGCCTGCTGCTCAAGCTGTTCCGCCGCGCGCAGACGCAGCTGAGCCGCGAGCACCTGGACGAAGCCGACGTCGCGCCGCCGGATCCGCTGCTGGAGCGCTTGATGGCGATGTCGCCGCAGGAGCGCCAGCACACCTTCAACGAATGGATACGCAGCGCCATGCCGTGGATTAACGCGCGCTTCTCGGCCGAGTTCACGCCCAACGCGGACCAGTTCAAATGCTTCATCGGCGTGGGCGACGCCAACGCGTGGCGCAAGCTGGAGCCCGAGATCAAGGCTGCGGTGCCGACCGGCTTCTTTCACGGCGACCTGGTCAGCATCGTCAACAACGGCATCAGCGGCAAGGCGGTATGTTATATCGAGCTGTCCGGCGTGCCGATGACGGTGCTGCGCGGCCTGCCGACGTGGCGCACGTCCTATCAAATCGAAAATCCGAAGATACCGACCCATCTGCATTTCGACTCCACGCGCTTCCGCCATCCCATCGCGCCGTCGATGGATGAACTGAACCGCCTGGCGGACGACTACGAATGGTTTTTGCAGGCCATCGCGCTCGGCGTCATCAAGCGCAAGGCCGATTTGTCGGACCGCGAGGCGTTGTTCCAGCCGCGCGGGCAATACCTGTTCGAAGTGGAGCAGGGTTCGGGCGAGTGGCTGCAGATCGGCAACGAGTTCGCCATCCGCTCGAACGGCCTGCCAGCCTATTATCGCGAGCAGGTGATCGCCTCGGTGCAACAGCGCCTGGCACGCATGGGTGCGAACCAGTTCCTGCTGCTGGCCGCGCTGATGCGCTATTACCAGCACAAGGTCTACCAGCCCAAGCTGGAAGTGGACGAGACCGGGGCCGAACTGCCGTCTCCGTCGCTGCCCAATATCACGGCCAAGCGTTTGCACGACGAGTGGATGCGGCGCGCGCAGGCGCTGAATGCCGGCCTGCCAGGTGCGCCGGTCGAGCGCGCGCTGGAAACGCTGGGCATGTGGAGCGAGCAGGTCACCGGCTCGGCGAACGACGCCTACAACTGGGAAGTGCAGCACGCGGTGGACAAGCGGGTGCTGAAGCCGGAGATACTGGCCGGCGAAGCGGCCGCCGCGCGCGTGTTCGCCGACGCTGCGCCCGGCGCGCGCGACGCGTACGCTTCCTCGCTGGCGGCAGCGGGCGTATCGGCCGCAGCCGGTTCTGCGGCATACGCCGCAGCACCCGCGCACGCGGTCTTCGCCGCCACCCCAAGCGGCGCCGCACCGCAGACCGGTCTTGCGGCCGCTGGCGTGCCGGTGCTCTACAAGGTGTTCGTCAACAAGACGCAGCAGGGTCCATACGCGCTGCATGAACTGGCCCAGCGCATCCAGGCGGGCGAGATCGACGGCAGTACCAAAGTGTGGAATATGCAATGGATACCTCGCGTGGACCAGTGGAAGCTGGCCAGCGACATGCCGGACATCGCGCCCCTGCTGGGCCCCGCGATTCCGGATCCGTATGACGATATTCCAGACCCGGAATAAGGAAGGCTAAGTAGTGGACGTAGCGACGTACCGATGTATCAATGAGGCCTGCGGGCGGGGCTTCCCGCGCCAGGTGAACTTCTGCCCGTTCTGCGGCACGCGGCAGCTCGCCGCCGCGCGTCCACGTCCCGCGCAGGAGGCAATGGATGGGCGGACGCAGGCTGCGCACGCGCAAACAGCGGCGCAGTCAAGGAGCGACGCGGCCCCGCACAGTCCGCAAGCGGCGCAGCCTTCACAGGCACAGCAAGGGGAGACGCCTCGAGCCGCGCAGCCTTCACCGGCTCCGCCAGCGTCTTCGCGCTATGCCGCTGGCAGCCCAACGCCAGGCAAGCTGGCGGCCGATGCTGCTGGTGGCGTTTCGGCGGACCCCGCCACCCGTTACGCCAGTGCTGGCCGCACTGCTGCGCCGATGGAGGAGACAGTCGTGTTGACGCCGGAGCAGATCGCGGCGGCAAAAGCGCGGCTGGACAAGGCACGCGGCGTGCCGCCTGCAGGTGCCGGGTCCGGGACGGCAGGGCAGCCGGCAGGCCGGGCGGCCCGGTCCGCAGCCGGCGTGCCGCCGCAGCCGCCGGCCGATACCGGCCGAGGCCCACATGCCAAGCCGCCCACGCGCGAGCCGATCAGCATCACCACCTGGCTGCTGGTGGCCATGATACTGGCGGTGATCTGGTATCTGGCCAAGCCCGCCAACGAACAGGAGCGGATCGACAAACACGTCGACAAGGCCATCGCCCTGATGGCCGATTGCAAGCTGGACGCAGCGCGCGCCGAAGTTGCCGCCATGCGCGCCGCGAAGGCGACCGACTTGCAGCTCAAAAAGGCCAACGAAGCAATCAGCGGCGCGGTCAAGAACTGCGAGATGCGGCGCCAGCGCGCCAAAGCCTGGACCGATCTGACGGCGGCGCTGGAGAGCGCCCTGCAATCGGGCGCGGTTGAACGCGCCGACGCGCGCCTGTCGGCCTTCACCAGGAAATGGGGCCCCGACGACGCCACCCGCGACTGGGACAAACGCATCGACATCAGGAAGGCGGAGCGCCTGCTCGACGAGGCCGATGCCTGCCTCAAGAAGTCCGACAGCACCTGCCTGGAGACCAGGCTGGTGGCGGCTGAAAAGCTGCAGCGCGCTGAAGTGGCGGACCGCATCCGCAGCTTGCGCGAGGCCTTGTCCAGGCTACTGGAGTCGACCGTGCTGGAGCAGAAATCACCGCCAGCGTTGGGCAACGAGCCGCCGCGCAGTGTGCCGCAGCGCGAAGTGCCACGGGAGACGCCGAGGGAAACCCCGCGTCCCGCCCCGCCCGTTATCAGTACCGCGCCGCAAGTATCGCAGGCGGCCGCGCAGGCGCGCAAAATCCTGTCCGACGCCGAGCGTGAACTAAATCAAGGCAACTACAAAAGCGCCATGGACAAGGCCGAGATTTGTGCAACGATGATAGATGTCGGCAACCGCGAATGCCTGGGCCTGAAGCAGCGTGCCGAACGCTTGAACCGCGAGATGTTGCGCTGCGTCGCCAGCGGCGCGGACTGGATTAACGATCGATGTCAATAAGGGAGGCCCCATGAAACGCACACTCAGCCTCACCCTCGTCGCCGCGCTGCTGGCGGGGTGCGCCGCGCCCGACAGCGGCGGCCGCTACGACCAGCGCGACAGCGGTGCGGGCGGCAGCAGGACCGGCACGGGCCACACGGGCGGTACGGGAGGCAGCACGGGAAGCGCCGGCCAGAATGCCGCCGCAGGCGCCGCCATCGGCGCGGTCGCGGGCTGCGCGCTGGCCGCCATGGCCGGCAAGAAATGCGCACAAGGCGCGGCGGTTGGCGCGGCGCTGGGCGCCGCCATAGGCTGGACCACGTATTCCGAGAAAGTGGCGGACGGCCAGACCATCAACAACCAGGCGCGGCGTGAAGGCCTGGCGGTGCCGACCAACGAAATCCGCTTGAAAGATTACGAACTGTTCTCCACCGCCAGCGTGGCACGCGCCGGCGGCGAGCCGGTGCAGGTGGTCGGCAACATCAAGCTGTACGGCCAGTCGCAGCGCGTACCCGAAGTGGTGCAGAGCATGACCTTGCTCAAGGCCAACGGCGAGAAAGCCTCCGACAAGCCGCAGATCGCGCGGGTCGAGCGGGTGGACGGCGCCGGCCAATACCGCGCCATCGGCGTCTACAAAATTCCGCGCGGCATGGAACAAGGCCAGTACACGGTGCAAAGCGTGCTGCTGCTCGACGGCCGCGAAGTGGCGCGCCGCACCGCCAGTTTCCAGGTGGCGCAAGCGGATGCGCCGCAGCGCGTCGCCAAGCTGGCAAGCCTCGTGCGCGTCGACTAGGCCCGGCCGTGCAAATAGGGCTGCAGCTTGCCTGGTGTCCACAGCCGTTGTGCCAGTAGCAGGATCGTGAACGCCGCCAGCATCAATGACGCGGCGTACGCAGAATCTGCTCGCACCAGCGGGACGTGCACCAGGTCGTCAAGCCAGAAGAGCGCCAGTGACAGCAGAACCACCACCGTGCACCAGGCCACGACGCCCCACTTTCCTAAGCTTTTGAGCAGCACCGCGATCGACAGGGTGAACGCCAGTTCAGGTGCGATCAAGCTATGCAACCAGACTTTATGCAGCGCTTCGTTCAGCGCCTGGCCGCGATGCAGACTGTCCGTCAGCGCAATGAAGGCGCCAAACGCCAGTACCAGCGACAGCTGCACGCCCAGCGTGGAGAAATAGATATTGAAGGCGACGCCGCGCCGCCGCAGTCCGCCCGGCAGGAGTAGATGGCGCCAGTGCAGGTCGCGCATCAGCAGGCCGACGGTGCAGAGTGTACAAATGACGGCCAGGCCCTGGAAATGCAAGCCGTTCAGTTGTTCGCCCCAGGTCGAACGCAAATACAGAACCGTCATCACCGGGACCAGCGCCATGAACAGCAAGCGCGTACCGGCACTCAGCGGTTTCATGCTGCCGTCGGTCTGCAATATGCCTTCGTGAAGCATGGCGTAGCGCTGCAGATGATGCCGGACGCGCAGACCCATGCAGCTCGGCGATCCGCTGCCGGTGTCCGCGTCGGCAAAGTCGTGCATTGTTGGCTGCTTGCGCCATCGCAGATGCAGCAAACCGGCCATCGCCGGCCATGCCAGCGCTAGCGGCAGCAGGACAGCCAGCGGCAGCGCGCCGAAGCGGTCCAGCATTGCCTGCGTGCCGGTCTGGGCCTGCGCAATGAAAATTGCCAGCAAGGCGGCGATGGCGGCATAGCCCACCAGGGACAGCCGGCGCGGCAGCAGGCCTGGACGGCGCAGGGGGATGGCCGTGCCCAGGCACGCCATCACGGACAGCAGCGTGCCCGGGACGGTCCAGTGCATGGCGCTGGATGACGGCAGGGAGCAGCGCAGCGCCATGGCCATCGCCAGCAGCAGCCAGCCGAATGAGATGTTGAGCAGGCATGCCCGCACATGGCCGGGCCACGCCGCGGTGGGCATGCGCGTGCGGTGCATTGCGGCGCCGGCATTGCGCAGTGCGTCCACTTGCGCGCCGCAGTGCAGCAGCAGGCAGCCGCATGCCAGCAGCGTCAGCACGCCGCCGTCAGAGGCCCCGCCCGCCCCTTCCAGCAGCGTGAACGCCATCGCGAGCAGCCACAACAGTGCGAATAATTGCAAGGGCGCGCGCTGCAGCGGTTGCGCAAACGGCGCGGCAAACAAATTCAGTTTCATTTGGCATTCCTCATCAACTCACGGAACAGTTTTTCCACCGTCCACATGCGGTTCGCCGTGCAATACAGCGCGGACGTGCCGGCCAGCAGCAGCGACAGATAGGACTGGCCTATGGTCCAGTTCCCTGCGTCCGGCAATCGCGGCTCCAGCACCAGGTAGGCTATGCCCGCCATGATCGCGATGGCTCCCGCAACCCCCATGAACTGGCGCGTGGAGCAAGCCCGCAGCGCGACGGCGCCACTGGTGACGAAAGCCAGCTCGAACGGCAGGATGGCCGCGCCGGCCAGGCGCGCCAGCACGGTGTCCGCGGGCGTGCCGGTAGCGAGCTGGAATGCCGCGTAAGCCAGGCCCGCAATGAGCAGGGCCAAGGCCTGCATGGTCAGCGTGGAGCGCAGGATGTGCGCGCCGATGCGGCCGCGCCGCATGCCGCCGGGCAACAGCAGCGACCGCCAGTGCAGGTCGCGCACCAGCAGCTTGGAGGCCGTCACCGTGCAGATGATGTACAGGCCCAAGGCACGCAGCGGCGTGGCGCTGTCGCCCCATTGGACGGGCAGTATTTGCAGCAGCACCAGGTAGAACAGCAGTTCGCCGCTGACCGTCCGGCTTAGCATCGCCAGCGGCTTGTAGCCCGGCATGGCGGACGCGCCAGTTGCGGTATCGTCCCAGCGCAGCACACTGTAACGCTTGAAGAAGCTGGAGACGCCGCCCGGCGCCAGCGTGGCCGGCTTGCCTTCGGAGGCACGGTAGGCGGGCAGCGGGCCTTGCCAGCGGCGCTGCAGCAGCCAGGCCATTGCCGGCCAAGCCAACGCGAACGCCAATAGCAATGGTGCTGGCAGCGAGGCGAACCACTGCGCCGACGCGCCCACGCCGGGGCCGAACGCGGCATGCAGGGCCAGCGCGGAGACGGCAATGTCGATCATCAGGGCCCTGCCGCGCACCGCCAGGCCGCTGCGCGCGAGCATGCGCTGCACCGTCAGGCACAGCAACAGCGACAGCAGCGCGGGCGCCGCCAGCCAGAAGGTGGTCGAGGCGGGCATCAGCAATTGGGCCGCCATGCCGATGCAGATCGCGGCCCAGTAGCGCGTGAGGGAGGTCAGCGTGCCACGCGCCCAAGCCTGCCACAGCGCATCCGGTGCGCGCTGCATGCTGAAGACGCGCAGCGCGTCGGCCAGCACTTTGATGCGGTGGGCGGCGATCAGGGCCATCACCGCGCAGGCACACACCAGCAGCGCGGCCAGGCCGCCGCTGGCGGCGGCGCCGGGGCGGCCGGTGGTCAGCATCAGCAGCATCACCCAGAACACGCCCAGGAAGGCCAGCATGCCCTTGCCTGCGGCGGAGGCCGCCGAAGGGAAAACGACGGACGGCGGAGCGGTGTTCACGTGTTCAGTTCCATGAACAGTTCATCGAGCGTCAGCGGGCGGCTGGCGCCGGCCAGGTCCGGTGCGCGGCGCGTGTCGATCAGCGCCATGCCGCTGGCCTGGCCGCGCCAGACGACGGCGTTGGCTGGCGCTGCGCTGCCGTGCGGCGCCAGGCGGTAGTGCTCCAGCATCGCGTCCCAGCTGTCGAGCAGTTGCAAGCGGCCGTGGCGGATGAAGGCGATGTGGGTCGCCACCCGTTCCAGGTCGCTCAGGATGTGGCTGGAGATGATGACGGTGCGTTCACGGTCTTCGGCGCGCTCGCTGAAGATGGCGCGCATGAATTCGCGGCGGCTGAGCGGGTCGAGGCTGGCCACCGGTTCGTCGAACAGCAGCACGTCCGGATCGTGCGCCAGGGCCAGCACCACGGACAGCTTCTGCTGGTCGCCGCCGGACAGGTCGCGTACCCGGGTCGCCAGCGGCAGGTCCTGGCGCAGCGCCAGCGTCAGGCAGCGCTCCTCGTCCCAGCGCGGGTAGGCGCGGCCTATGGTTTGCAGGTGCTCGACCACGCTCATCCAGCCGAACAGGTCGGGCGTTTGCGCCACGTAGCCCAGGCGTTCGCGCACCGCGTCGCTCAGGTCCAGCGACGGGCAGCCCAGCAGCTCGCAACTGCCCGCGTCCGGCGCGGCCAAGCCGGCCAGGCATTGCAGCAGAGAAGACTTGCCCGCGCCGTTGCGGCCCACCAGGCCTAGCACGGCGCCGGCGGGAAGGTCGAAGGAAATGTTCTGCAGCACGTCGACGTGCTTGCGGCGCAAGGTGACTTTGCTGGCGCGGATGACGGATTCAGTCATGGCTATCTTTTCCCGGGAGGTCGTTGAGGCAGTGTTCGAATAATTGGAGGGCGTCGGCGGAGGAGATGCCGAGCTGGCTGGCCATCTGCGCGGCGGCCAGCAGGGCGGGGCGCAGCATGGCGGCCTTGTCCTGCGGCGACGAAGCCGGCTGCGCATCGGCGACCACCATGCCGATGCCGCGCCGGCGTTCCAGTAGGCCCTCGGTTTCCAGCATGCTATAGGCCTTGCTGACCGTCATCGGGTTGATCGCGTGATGCTGCGCCACCGCCCGCACCGAAGGCAGATCGTCGCCCGGCTTGACCTGGCCGCTGGCCACCAGCCGGCGCACCTGTTCCACGATCTGCCTGTAGATCGGGACGGGGGAGGTGGGGACGATGTCGAAGTTCATGCGAACTAGTGTATCACTACATTAATACACATGGCAATGCACTTGTCGATACGTTAAACGGAAAGGGTTATTTACCCAGTTCGTTCCAGGAAGGGAGTTTGTGCTTGCGTTTACCGTAAGCGTAGTAGCTGGCCATGAGGCCGCCGAAACACAGGCCGGCCAGGGCGGCGGTGGTCGCGGCTTGGGAAGGCGTGAGTTTGTCGTGCCAGATGATCAGCCACATCGCCAGACCCCAGCTCGCCGCGTAAAAGCCGCCTATGGATACGGTATTGAAGAGGAAGCTGGCAAAGTGCGGCGGGCGGACGTTGACGCCCAGGTGCCACAGCAGCCGGACGGCAAGCGGCTGATAGCTGCTGGGCTTCATGAGCGTGCGCGCCAGCAGCTCGAGGGCTGCTTGGCGCTTTTCGATTTCTGTCATTGCTGTTACCGCCTGTTTAATACTGAGAACATGCAGTTTAGCAATTTCTGTGACTTGCAAACTATTCAAATATCACAACGAAGCGATCAAATCTCACAATGGCGCCATCTCGATCGCGACGCCCGATAGTACCGCGTTGCCGGACAGTGGGTCGCGCAGATTTTCGTCCAGCAGCACGTTCAGGTTGACGCCCGGCCGCTCGGCCGCCACGCCCATCTGCGTGCCCGGCAGGTTGTGGCCCCAGCCGTGCGGCAGGCTGACCACGCCGGGCATCATGTCGGCGCTGATTTCCACCTGCACCTCGATCTGGCGCGGCCCGTTGCGCACGGTGGCCTGGCCGCCGTCCGCCAGGCCGAGCCGCGCGGCGTCGTCCGGGTGGACCAGCGCCGTGCAGCGGTAGGCGCCCTTGGCCAGCACCGGCAGGTTGTGCATCCAGCTGTTGTTCGAGCGCAGCTGGCGGCGGCCGATGATCACCAGTTGCGGCGCCGGCGCGGCCAGGTCCGCCGCCGCGCGGGCCAGGTCGTCCAGCAGCATCTGCGGCGCCAGTTCGATCTTGCCGGACGGCGTGCGCAGTACCTCCGGTATGCGCTGCGTCATCGCGCCCAGGTCGATGCCGGACGGCGCCGCCTGGACCTTGGCCAAAGTCAGGCCGCCCGGTGCGCGCCCGAACTGGTCGCCGTAGGGGCCGCTGCGCAGGCCCAGGTCCAGCAGACGCTGCACGCCGCGCTGCGGCGTCAGCATGCCCAGCACCGTGCCCGCCAGCGGGCCGACGGTCTTCTCCAGGTCCTCGCGCAGCAGCGCGTCGTCCAGCGCGTCGATATCGGCGCCGGCACCCAAGCCTTGGACGATGGCCGTCAGGCGCAGCAGGCTTTCCCACTCGTCCGGCTGGCCGCCGCTGCGCGCCAGCACCGGCGGACTGTAGCGCGCGTGGTTGCGGTGCGAGAACTGGGTGAAGGTGACGTCGTAGTGCGCGTCCTCCAGCGGCGACGCGCCGGGCAGGATCACGTCCGCGTGGCGTGAGGTTTCGTTGAGGTAGATGTCCATGCTCAGCATGAATTCCAGCTGCTCCAGCGCGGCCGCCAGGCGCGGGCCGTTGGGTGCCGACAGCACGGGGTTGCCGGCGATGGCGATCAGCGCCTTCACCTGGCCCGGCCCCGGCGTGTCGATCTCCTCGGCCAGGCAGGTAATCGGCAATTCGCCCGCCACTTCCGGCGCGTCCGACACGCGGCTGCGGTGGCGGCCGCTGACGATGCCGCGCCCCGTGCCCGGCTTGCCGCGCGTGTTGGCGGCGAAGGCGGCCGCTTTCGGGAACATCATGCCGCCTTCCTCGTCGAGGTGGCCGGTCAGGATGTTGAGCACGTCGATCAGCCACGAGGCCAGGGTGCCGTACTGCTGGGTGCAGGTGCCGATGCGGCCGTACACGCCGGCGTGCTCGGTGCCGGCCAGGGTGCGCGCCAGTGCGCGGATGGCGGGCGCGGCGATCCCGCAGCGCGCCGCCACCGCTTCCGGCGCATAGCCGCGCACGGCCGCTTGCACTTCGTCCACGCCGTTCACATGTCCGGCCAGGCGTCCCAGCTTGACCAAGCCCTCGTCGAACAATGCGTGCACCAGGCCGAGCAGGAAGAACACGTCGGCGCCGGGGCGGATGAAATGATGCTCGTCGGCCACCTCGGCCGTTTCAGTGCGGCGCGGATCGACCACGACGATCTTGCCGCCGCGCGCGCGCAAGGCCTTGGCCCGGCCCCGGAAGTCCGGCACCGTCCACAGGCTGCCGTTCGACACCATGGGGTTGGCGCCGATGATGAGCAGGAACTGCGCGCGGTCGATGTCGGGCACCGGCACCGACAGCCAGCCGCCGTACATCAGCCCCACGGACAGCATTTTGGGGATCTGGTCGACGCTGGAGGCCGAAAACATGTTGCGCGTACGTAAAGCCTTGGCCAGTTTCGGGAAGTAGAGCATCAAGCTCATTTTGTGCGAAACGGGGTTGCCCAGTACCGTGGCCACGGCATCGCCGCCGTCGCGCGCGATGATGGGCAGCAAACGGCGCTCGATCTCGGCGTAGGCCTCTTCCCAGCTGGCCTGGACGAACACGCCGTCGCGCTTGATGAGCGGGGTGCGCAGGCGGTCGCCGTCCTCGTGCAGGTCCTTCAGGCCGATGGCCTTGGGGCACAGGAAGCCGGCGCTGAACACGTCCGCTTCGTCGCCCCGGATGCGCGCCACTTTGTCTTCCTTGAGTTCCACCTCAAGGCCGCAACTGGCCTCGCAGAATGGGCAGATGCGGCGGGCCAACGTGGTCGACTGGGCGGCTGCTTGCGGGGTTTGCTGCGTCATGACGGCTTCCTTTAAAAAAGTGAACGCTCGTGCTATTGTCGAGAATTGTTACAACCGTGTCAATCGTGTTTTTGATGCCCAGGTGTATGCTTGGCTTCACTAGGAGAAATATCATGAAACCAGCCAATGTATTCTACGCCGCGCTTGCCGTGGCGATCGTGGTGGCGGCGCTGAGCGGTTGCCAGAAGCAGCCTGCAGTGGGGCCGGCCGAGCAGGCCGGGCGCAAGCTCGACCAGGTGACGCACCAGGCTGGCGCCGAGCTGACACAGGCGGCGCGCGAGACCAACCAGAAGCTGAGCGATGCCGCCAGGCAGACCAGCGAAAAAATTAACGAAGCCACCGAGGAAGCGGGACGCAAGATAGAGAAGGCCGGCGAAAAGATCCAGGAGTCCGCGCGCGAAGCGCGCAGCAAATAGTTTACGCCTCGCAGTTTATGCCTTGGCGGCGGGCTTGAGCGGCACCACGTTGCTGTGCTCGCCCGGCGGCGGCGGGGCTTCCGGCGCGCCGCCCAGCACCACGCTGAGCTCGACGTAACCGGCGCGCCAGGCGCGCTCCAGATCCTGCTCGATGGCTTCCATGGAGGTCTGGTGGAAGCGTTCGAAGCCGCGCACGCCGTAGGCGCGGTTGCGGCCGTGGGCCTTGGCCAGGTAGAGCGCCATGTCCACCAGGTTCACCGCGCGCTCCCACGGCAGCGGCGTGTCCGCCGGGATCAAGGGGAAGGGCGCGAAGCCGACCGACACGTTCACGCTGAAGGTGTGGTTCTGGTACGCGATCTGCTGCGAGGAAATGCTGTTCAGAATGCGCCGCGCGATCTCCTCCACGCCGCTGCGCGGTATCGCCGGCAGGAAGGCCAGGAATTCCTCGCCGCCCCAGCGCACGATCATGTCGGTTTCCCGCAGCGCCACCCGCAGATTGTCCGCGATCATTTTCAGCACGATGTCGCCCGCCGCGTGGCCATAGGTGTCGTTGACGTGCTTGAAGTGGTCCACGTCCAGCAGGAACAGCGCGCCGACGATGTCCTCCCCGCCCTGGCCGCGCTTGTCGGCGTGGTTGTGGGTGCGCATGAATTCCTGGAAGTGGCGCCGGTTGTAGAGCGAGGTCAGCGGGTCGAGCGAGCTTTGCGCCTTCAGCTCCAGGTTCTTCACTTCCAGCTGCGCGTTGGCGTGGCGCACCTTGCGGTACAACAGGCCGACGATCACCGACGCCAGCGCGAACACCACCGCCAGCAGCCACCACACGCGCTGCTGCAGGCGCCGGTTGTCGATCTCGGCGCTCTTGACCTGGTTCTCGCGGCTCAGCGACTCGATCTGGCGCTGCTTCTTTTCGGTCTCATACTTTTCCTGCATTTCATACACGGCTTCCTGGCGCTGCTTCTCGAACAGCGATTCCGATATCGCGCGTTCGCGGTGGTAGGCGGCGACCGCGCTGCGGTAGTCGCCGGCGCGCTCCAGCGCCTGGCCGTATTCCTTCAGGATGATCTGCAGCTCGGGCTGGTTGGCGGTCTTTTCGTAGTGCACCAGGCCGGCTTCGAAGTTGCGCTTGCCTTCGGGAATATTACCCATGCCCAGGTAGGCCTGGCCGAGGTTGGCCAGCGCGGTGGCGCGGGTGCCGGGGTCGCGCGTATCGTCCGAGGCCGCCAGCGCCTCGTTGGCATAGCGCACCGCGCGCGGGTAGTCGTGTTCCTTCAGGTAGCTGTCGGAGAGGTTGACCAAGGTGTTGGCGATCAGCGTCTTGGCGCCCATCTTGCGCGCCACGTCCAGCGCCGACTGCAGCGCGGCCAGCGCGCGCCTGGGCTGGTTGGAATCGATCGCCAGGCCGTATTCGGTGCTCTTCGCGGTGGCCAGGCGGCCCGGCGAATTGAGTTTCTCGGCCACCCGCACCGACTCGTTCAGCACTTCCCAGCCCTTGTCGTATTCCTTCATCTGGGTATACAGCAAGGCCAGCGCGTTGAGCGCCTGCGCCAGCGACACCATGTCGTCCAGTTGGCGGCCGAGGTCGACCGCCGTCTGCAGCTTGCCCAGCGCGGCCGGGAAATTGCCCTGCTCGGCGTAGGATTGGCCGGAAGTGATGGTGGCCTGCACCCGCAGCGCCAGGTCGGCGGTGCCGTTGGCCAGCTTTTCCGCCTCGAAGGCGAGCTGGTGCGACGCCTTGCGCTCGGACATCGAGGACAGCACATAGGCCTTGGTCAGCATGCCCTTGGCCAGGATTTCCTGGCTGTTCTGGGCGCGGCCGAAGGCGACCAGTTCCTCCGAGAGCAGCAGCGCCGTTTCCAGCTGGCCCAGCGAACGCCAGGCTGAACTGAGCTGCGACAGGAATTCGGCCTTGGTGAGGGCGGGCGCGGCGCGCGCGGCCGGCTCCATCTTCTGCAACTGGACCAGCGCCTTGTCCGGCACATATTTCACCTGGTCGCGGATCTCGGCGATGCTCGCGTCCATCGCCGAGCTGCCCCAGGCGAGCGCCGGCGCCAGCACGCAAACAGCCGTCAGCAACCGAATGCCATGCGATTTCGCCTTAATCCTGAAGCCAGCCAACGTGTTGTCCTTATGAGAGCACCGCAGTGCGCAACGTGTCTAGACAATTATATTCTCGTTGCAGGCCGGAAATTCGCTCCCGGTTTCAGATTTTCCGCAAAACCGCACAGATTTGGCGCTCGTCATTAACGTAATTGCAAGGCGGGCGCAGCGCCTTCGCGCAGGCTGAACATGCTGACCGCGCGCGACAGCGCCTTGGCCTGGTCTTGCAGGCTCTCGGCCGCCGCCGCCGCCTGTTCCACCAGCGCCGCGTTCTGCTGCGTCATCGAATCCATGTCGCTGACGGCCCGGTTCACTTCGGCGATGCCGGTGCTTTGCTCCTGGCTGGCGCTGGTGATCTCGCCCATGATGGCGGCCACCTGGCGCACCGAGGCGACGATCTGCTCCATCGTGTGGCCGGCCTGGTCCACCAAACGGCTGCCGGCGTCGACCCGCTCCACCGAGTCGCCGATCAGGGCCTTGATTTCGCGCGCGGCGGCCGCGCTGCGCTGGGCCAGGTTGCGCACCTCGGAGGCCACCACCGCGAAGCCGCGCCCCTGCTCGCCGGCCCGCGCCGCCTCGACGGCGGCGTTCAGCGCCAGGATGTTGGTCTGGAAGGCGATGCCGTCGATGGTGCCGATGATGTCGGCGATGCGGCCCGAACTTTCCTTGATCGCGCCCATGGTGGACACCACCTGCGACACCACGTCGCCGCCCTTGGCCGCCACCTGCGAGGCGCTGGCCGCCAGCTGGTTGGCCTGGTTGGCGCTGGCCGCGTTCTGCTGCACGGTGGAGGTCAGCGTTTCCATCGAACTGGCGGTCTCCTCCAGCGAGCTGGCCTGCGATTCGGTGCGCGCCGACAGGTCGGCGTTGCCCAGCGCAATCTCGTTGGTGGCGGTGGCCATCTGCTCGGTGCTGCCGCGGATGTCGCCTATCATGCGCGCCAGGCTGCTGTTGATGGCGGCGATGGCTTGCATCAGCGTGCCGATCTCGTCCTGGTGACGCACTGCGATCTCCGCGCTCAGGTCGCCGCCGGCAATGCGCTCGGCGGCGCTAATGGCCGAGCCCAGGTCGCGCTTGAGCTGGCGGTACACCAGCCCCAGGCAGGTCATCGGTACTGCTACCGACAGCGCCAGCAGCACCAGCGCCACGGCGAAGGCGGTGCGCGTCGCCTGTTCGGCGTCGCTCACCGCGGCGGCGGTGCGGTTGTCGAGCTGGCTCAGGAACTCATTCAGCGGCTGCATGATGCGTGCCTTGTTCTGGTGATAGACCGGGTCGTGCATGACCTTGCGCGCCAGCTCCGGGTCCGGTTCGCCCTTGCGGGTGAACTTGCCGCTGCCGTCGTCGAACAAGCCTTTCACCGCGTTCATGGCGAGCACTTCGGTGCGTACCAGGCCGTCCGAATTCGCTTGCGCCGCCTTCAGGCTGGCGAACTCCTGCTCGGTGAAGCCGGCCTGCTTCATCAGGTCCTGCAGCGGCACGCTCTGGCCGCTGGCCGGCGGCACGGCCACGCCGCCCGCCACGAAGTCCCAATAGATGCGCTCGTAGTGCTCGGGGCGCGGCTTCTTGCCGTTGCGGATGTCGAGGATGTCGTTGTATTGCTGTTCGTAACGGCCGTCGCCGGTGACCACGTAGGTGCGCGCCAGCCGGGTCAGGTCGTCCGAGCTTTGCCGCAGTTCATCAGCCAGCAGATAGGACTGGTAGCGCGACTGGTTCGCGTGGGTGGCGGCGGCCTGCCGGTCACTCACCCGCAACAAGGCCCACAGCGTCAGCGCCGCCAGCAGCAGGGTGAGCACCAACAGGGAAATGAAGGCTTGCTTGATGGACAGGTGCGGCTTCATTGGAGGTCTCCGGGGGGGCGTTGGTCCGAGTATCGGTGATGCAAGCGTCAAAGACACTTGTCCTTTGGTGCTATGGCGGCAGGTGCTGCAATGCAGACCTTTCCAGGCCAAGCGTCAGCGCGATTTGAAGAAGCTCAGCGTTGTCTTCCTGTCCACCTGCCTGCGCTTAGTTTGCCAGCCCGAAGCGCCCATACTTATGCGGCAGGAGTGAAAAATTATGATCCAGGGTGAAAGTTTTGATCCAGGAAGAACTCTGGCTCTGCGCTGGACGAGGCCAGCTGTGACCTCGATGTGTGGGCGCTGCAGTGCAGGGATATGGGCCAGTCGCTTCCCGGCCGCGCCGCCTGGGTCAGGCCGCCAGTTGCTGCAACAGGTAGAGGCGCTGGTACAAGCCGCCTTCGATGCGCATCAAATCCTCGTGCGCTCCGGCCTCGGCGATGCGGCCGTGGTTCAGCACGACGATGCGGTCGGCGTCGCGGATGGTGGACAGGCGGTGCGCGATGGCGATGATGGTGACGCGTCCGCGCAACTCGTCGAGCGCGGTCTGCACGATCTGCTCGGTCTGGCTGTCGATGCGCGAGGTGGCCTCGTCGAGCAGCAGGATGCGCGGCTTGCCCGCCAGCGCGCGGGCGATGGCGATCAGCTGCTTCTGGCCGCTCGACAGGCGCGAGCCGCCTTCGCCCAGCTCGGTGGCGTAGCCGTGCTCGAGCGCCGCGATGAAACCGTGCGCGTGCGCCGCGCGCGCGGCCGCCTCGATGTCGGCGTCGGACAGGCCGCGCCCCATGTCGATGTTTTCGCGCGCCGAGGCCGCCAGCAGGAAGGGATCTTGCGGCACCAGGCCGACGTCGCCGCGGAAGCGCGCGTTAGGGATGTCTGCCAGCGCCTCGCCGTTGACGGCGATGCTGCCGTGCCGGATGGGGTAGTAGCGCAGCAGCAGCGACAGCAGGGTCGATTTGCCGCTGCCGGTGTGGCCGACGATGCCGAAGAAGCCGCCCTGCGGAATGTCGAGCGAGAGGTCGTGCAGCACGGTCTGGTCTTCGTTGTAGGCGAAGCTCAGATGGCGGATGGCCACGGCCGGCACGCCTGGCTTAAGCTCCGGGCCGTGCACCGGCGCTGCCGCCGCGGCCTTGGCGGCGCAGGCGCCGTGCCGGGCTGCCATGCCCGCAGCCGCAGGCGCGCCTGCACCCGTGCCCGCAGCCATGGCCGCGCCGGGCGGGACCGTCGCGTGCTCGTCGGCCACCGCCTCGTCCAGCAGCGCCGACACGCGCGCCGTCGCCACCACCGACTGCTGCAGCTGGCTGAACTGCATGGTGATCTGGATCAGCGGTTCGATCACGCGCGCGATGTAGCTGATGAAGGCGTACAGCACGCCGACCTCGGCCGCGCTCATCGCGCGCTGGCCGAAGGTCAGGATGACGGCCGCCAGCAGGATCACGTTGAGCATGTCGAGCGCCGGACGCAGCAGCCAGGCGTTGGCGCGGATCTCGGCCAGGCGCTGGGTGTAGTGCTCGGCGTTGGTCTTGCCGAAACGCTCGGCGAAGCGGGCCTCCGCGTTGTTCGCCTGCAGCACCGCCATGCCGCCGATGGACTCGGCCATCTGGCCGTTGATCTCGCTGCGCAGCTGGCGCGCGCGCGTCACCGCCGGCGCGCTCCAGCGCTGGTACAGCCAGACGATGGCCAGCACGGCCGGCAGCAGGGCCAGCACGATGAGCATCAGATGCCAGTCCAGCCAGGCCATCGCAATGATGGTGCCGACCAGCACGATGGTGCTGTCGAGCATGACGAACAGCACCTGCACGTACAAGGTTTTGACGGCCTCGGTGTCGTTGGTCACGCGCGACACCAGCTGGCCGATGATGGCGCGGTCGAAGAAGGCCATCGGCAGGCGCAGCACGTGGCCGTAGACCTGCTCGCGCAGGCGCTGCACCGAGCGCATCGCCAGGCCGGACAGGCGCACCAGCTGCAGGTAGCGCAGGCCGCTGGCGATCCAGCCGGTCAGCAGCACGGCGGCCAGCAAGCTCCACATGCGCGGCCAGTCCAGGTGGCGCGGCAGCAGGTGCTCGTCGATCAGCGCCTTGCCCGCGATCGGGCCCAGCACTTCGAGGAAGGCGGCCGCGATCAGCCACAGCAGCGCCCAGCCCAGGTGGCGCCGGTCGGGCAGGGCGGCGCGGTGCAGCAGGCCGATCGCTTGCGCGGTCTGTTTACGGGCGGAAGTTTCGTCCGGTTTAGAGAGCATCGAGGCTGGCCTCCAGTTGTTGATAGCGCCACTGGCTGGCATACCAGCCGTCCTGCTCGAGCAGGCTGTCGTGGGTGCCGGTTTCGCTGACGCGGCCGTTGCGCAGCACGAGGATCAGGTCGGCGTTGACCACGGCGCTCAGGCGGTGGCTGGCGATGATGGCGCTGCGCTCGGCGCCGCTTTGGTGACCGGCGCGGCGCAGCTGCTCCAGGTGTTCCAGGATGCGTGTCTCGGTGCCGGTGTCGACCGCCGACAAAGCGTCGTCCAGCAACAACAGCGCGTTGTTGGCCAGCAGCGCGCGGGCGATGGCCACGCGCTGGCGCTGGCCGCCGGACAGGGTGATGCCCTTCTCGCCGACTTCGGTTTCGTAGCCTTGCGGGAACAGCAGTATGTCGTCGTGGATGGCGGCCAGACCGGCTGCGCGCTGCACCTCCTGGCGGCTGGCGCCGGCGCGCGCCAGCGCGATGTTGTCGGCGATGGTGGCCGAGAACAGGAACGATTCCTGCGGCACCCAGCTGATGGCCGCGCGCAGCGCGCTCAGGGTGTATTCATCCAGGGAATGGGAGCCCCAGCGCACGGCGCCGTGTTGCGGCGTGAGCTGGCGCAGCAGCACGCGCAGCAGGGTGGACTTGCCGCTGCCGGTGGGACCCACCAGGCCCAGCGTCTGGCCCGGTTTCAGGCGCAGCGAGATGTCCGCCAGCGCGGGCTCGGCGGATGCGCCCTGGCCGGGGTAGGTGTAGCTGACCTTGTCCAGCACCAGTTCGCCGGACGCGAGCTGGGCGATGGTGCCGTAGTCGTCCACCGCCAGCGGTGCGTCCAGCATGGGCTGCAAGCGCGCGTAGGCGGCGCGGCCGCGTTCGATCAGCGACAGCACCCAGCCGGCGGCGAACATCGGCCAGATCAGCTGGCCCAGGTACATGCTGAAGCTGGTCAGCGCGCCTATGGTCAGTTCGCCTTGCCACACCAGGTAGCCGCCCAGGCCCAAGGTCAGGCCGGTGGCGGCAGTCAAGGTCAGGCCGACCGCCGGTTCATAGGCCGCCTCCCACACTTGCGCGGTCAGGCTGGCCTTGGCCGCGTGGCCGGCCAGTTCGCCGAACTGCGCGCCGCTGCGCTGTTCCAGGCCCAGCGCACGCAGGGTGCGCACACCGGACAAGGTTTCCTGCACATGGCCGTTCAGCGCGCTGAAGCGCTTCAATGAATCGGTCGAGGCGGTGTGGATGTGGCTGGAAATACGCCAGAACGCCAGCGCCATCAGCGGGAAGGGCAGCAGGGCGATGCTGGCCAGGCGCCAGTCCACGCCCAGCAGCATGATGCCGAGCACCATTACCAGGGTCAGCGAGCCGTCGAAGCCGGCCAGCATGGCCTCGCCGGCCGCCATTTCGATGGCGTCGATATCGTTGGTGGCCAGCGCCATCAGGTCGCCGGTGCGCTGTTTCTGGTAGAAGGCAGGGCCTTGCAGCGACAGGCGGGCGTAGAAGCGCGTGCGCAGCTGCACGCCCAGCTGGTAGGCGGCGGCGAACAGGCGCAAGCGCCAGCCCACGCGCAGGAAATAGATGGCCATGCCGATCAGCAACAACTCGCCCAGTTGCAGCAGCAGTGCGTTTCCGGAAAGCGTGTGGGCGGCCAGGCCGTCTATCATCGCGCCGATGCGGCGCGGGACCAGGATGCCCAGGAAAGCCACGCCGGCCAGCATGGCGGCGGCGGCAAGATAAGCCGGCCAGTGCAGGCGCACAAAGCCGGCGATCAGCCTTGATAAACTCATTGAAGTGTCCTTGCAGCGTCAAGCCCGCTAGGATACCTCAGTGGGGCCAGCCTTGCTGGCCCGCACGCTGCAGCTATTGTTGGCGCCGGTTGAGGGGGCTGGCCCCCGGCCGGCGCCCATCCATGCCTTACTTCTGGGACTTGATGGACTTCAGGGCGACCGGTTCGCCGGCGGCGTTCGGTTTGGCGGGATTGGTCTTGGCTTTGCCGGATTTTGGCTCTTGCTGGACGGCTTGCTGCTCCGGTGCTTTGACGACGGCTTCTGCAACTGCGGCGGCCACCGGTTTCGGCTCCGGCGCTTTGACCACCGGCGCGGCCGGGGCGGGAGCTTCCGCTGCAGCCGCGGGAGCGGCGGCGACCGGCGCTGCTGCCGGCGCTGGCGGCACTGCGGCCGATACCGGCGCGGCCTGTGGCGCCGGCGCGGCTGGCGCAGGTGCTGCTGCAGGTGCTGGAGCGGCCGGCGCTGCGGCACGGGCCGCGACCGGCGCGCTCGCGGCGACAGGCGCGGCCACCTTGGCGACCAGCTCCAGCGGCCTGGCGGCCACGGCGGCGCCAGCGGCGGTCACGTCCTTGATCTGCTCTTTCACCACGGCCAGCAGGTCGGTCTGGGTCTTGGTGGCGATGCTGACCAGCTGCTGGCCGTAGGCGAGCAGGTTGTCGAAGTTCGGCGCCTGCACGGCGTTGAGCTTGAAGAATTCGCCTGGATTCCTGGCTTCGAACAGCTGTTTCGCGGCGGCGGACGACTTCTCCACCGACGCCTTGGTGGCGCTCACGTTCAGGGCGATGATCTGTTGCACACCGTCGAATGCGGTGGTGGCGAATTCGTTTGCGATGTTCAACTGCTTGGCCAGCTGGGACTTGGCGGTGTCGGTGGTGGCGGAAAATTGTTCGGTGAACGAAAACATGACTTCTCCTGAAAGGCGTTTATATTGCGCTGCAATAAAAACCATTCTAGCGGCGATTGTTGGCGATGAAAAGTTATTTCTTTCGCTAGCTCAGCGGCTTGCATGGCGATATTGACGCGCCGCAACATCCAGATAATGTTTGCAAGGGTGCTCAGCCTCTGCCTACAATCGGCCATCGCAGCCTTGGGGGACAGCATGGAAGCCACGATGGATGTCGTGATACGCAACGCCAGCCTGCCGGACGGCCGGCGCCGGATCGACCTGGCCATCGAAGGCGGCCGCATCGCCGCCGTGGGCGAGGCGCTGCCGCTGCGCGGCGCGCAGGAGATCGACGCCGGCGGCGACCTGGTCTCGCCGCCTTTCGTCGACGCCCATTTCCACATGGACGCCACGCTCAGCTACGGCCTGCCGCGCGTCAACGAGTCCGGCACGCTGCTCGAAGGCATCGCGCTGTGGGGCGAACTGAAGCCGCACCTGACGCAGGAAGCCCTGGTCGAGCGCGCCATGCGCTATTGCGACTGGGCGGTGGCGCGCGGCCTGCTGGCGATACGCACCCACGTCGACATCTGCGACGACCGCCTGCTGGCCGTGGAGGCGCTGCTGGAAGTGAAGCGCCGCGTCGCCCCCTACCTGGACATGCAGCTGGTGGCCTTCCCGCAGGACGGCCTGCTGCGCAGCGCCACGGCGCTGGCCAACCTGAAGCGCGCCATCGCCCTGGGCGTGGACGTGGTCGGCGGCATCCCCCACTTCGAACGCACCATGGCCGACGGCGCCGAGTCGGTGCGCATCCTGTGCGAGTTCGCCGCCGGGCAGGGGCTGCGCGTGGACATGCACTGCGACGAGTCGGACGATCCGCTGTCGCGCCACATCGAAACGCTGGCCTACCACAGCCACCGCCTCGGCCTGCACGGCCGCGTGGCCGGCTCGCACCTGACCTCGATGCACTCGATGGACAACTACTATGTCAGCAAGCTGCTGCCGCTGATGCGCGAAGCGGGCGTGGCCGCCATCGCCAATCCGCTCATCAACATCACCTTGCAGGGCCGCCACGACAGCTATCCGAAGCGGCGCGGCATGACGCGCGTGCCCGAGCTGATCGCGGCCGGCATCGACGTCGCCTTCGGCCACGACTGCGTGATGGACCCGTGGTACAGCCTCGGTTCGGGCGACATGCTGGAAGTGGCGCACATGGGCCTGCACGTGGCGCAGATGACGGGGCAGGACGCCATGCGCGCCTGCTACGCCGCCGTCACCGAGGCGCCGGCCCGCATCCTCGGCCTGCATGGCTACGGCCTGGAGCCCGGCTGCCACGCCGACCTGGTGCTGCTGGACGCGGCCAGCCCGGTGGAAGCAATCCGCCTGCGGGCCGCACGGCGCATGGTGATGCGGCGCGGCCAGGTGCTCAGCGAGTCGCCGCGCGCGGTGGCCACGCTGCGGCTGCCGGGCCGTCCCGAGCAGGCCGATTTCAGGCTACAGCGATTGCATCTTGCTTAAAAATACATGACAATCAAGCATTAAACACCGTGCCGGAGGCCCGCTTGAAAGAGATAGATATCCGCCCCGCTTCGGAGGCCGATTTCGATGCGATGTGGCCCATCTTTCAGGAGATCCTCGCCACGGGCGACAAGTTCCCCTTCGAGGACGGCAGCCGCGAGGCTTGCCACGCCTACTGGTTCGGTCCGGCCGCGAAAACCTTCGTGGCCGTGCTGAACGGCGGACGCCTGCTGGCCATGTACAAGCTGGTGCAGAACCAGGCCGGCCGGGGCGCGCACGTGGCCAGCGCGTCCTACATGGTGAGCCCGGCCGCGCAAGGCGTGGGCGTGGGCAAGCTGCTGGGGCGCCACAGCCTGGAGCAGGCGCGCCGCGACGGTTTTCTGGCCATGCAGTTCAACTACGTGGTGAGCACCAATGTGGGCGCCGTGGTGCTGTGGAAAAAGCTCGGCTTCGAGGTGGCCGGCACGCTGCCCAAAGCCTACCGCCACCAGAAACTCGGCTACGTGGACGCCTACGTCATGTACCGCCTGCTGGACGATCCGAACGAATGGCGCCAATGACCCCGCCGCGCGCCATGCTGGTACTCCAGACTGAACGCCTGAACCTGCGCACCATCACCCCGGAGGACGCGGGCTTTTACCTCGAACTGGTCAACGACCCGTCCTGGATACGCTACATCGGCGACCGTGGCCTGCGCACGCTGGACGCGGCGCGCACGGCCATCGTCGAGGGGCCGATGGCCATGTTCGACAAGCTCGGCTATTCGCTCTACGTGGTCGAGCGCCGCAGCGACGGCCGGGCCATGGGCATGTGCGGCCTGATCAAGCGCGACGTGCTGCCGGACACCGACATCGGCTATGCCATCTCGCCGCAGTTCTGGGGCCAGGGCTATGCCCACGAGGCGGCCGCCGCCGTGGTGGCCCACGCGCGCGGCGCCATCGGGCTGCCGCGCCTGCTGGCCATCACCTCGCCGGGCAACGCCGCCTCGCAGAAACTGCTGCTCAAGCTGGGCATGGCCTTCGTGAAGTGCACCAGGCTTGAAGGCTGGGAAGAGAACAGCAATCTGTACAGCATGGAGTTTGTTGCCCGTTCCTAAAATTCTTATCGCCCGCGCAAGTCCTCCTTGGCTTTTCCTTTTCTGCAGCGCATCATGTAGCAAGGTGGCATCAGACCACCTGTGAAAGCTGTGTCTCTCAAGGGGATATATCATGAAGTTTGCCAATCTCAAGATCGGCGTTCGGCTCGGTATGCTCAGTGCTTTCTTCTTCCTGGCCTTGCTGGTGGTCGGCTACGTCGGCTGGAGCGCACTCAATTTCATCAAGGAGGGCAACGCCGCGGGCATGCAGCGCTCGGTCACCCTGACCGAGGCGGTCGACACGGCGCGCAGCTCGCAGGTCGAGTTCAAGATTCAGGTGCAGGAGTGGAAGAATATTTTGCTCCGAGGCAACGATCCTGGCAACTTCACGAAATACTCGCAAGCCTTCGTCAAAACCGGCCAGCAAGTGCAGGGCGAGCTCAACAAGCTTAGCGACGTGCTCGGCAAACTGAGGCTGCAAACCCCGCTGGTGGCCGAGGCCATCAAGATGCACGACGAGCTGGGCAAGAACTACTTGAGCGCGCTCAAGCGCTACGACCCTGCCAATCCGGATAGCGCCAGGATCGTGGACGGCCTGGTGAAAGGCATGGACCGTGCGCCGACCAAGAAGATCGACGACATCGTGGTCTTCATCGGCGAGCAGTCGCGCCGCCTGGCGGCCGAGATGGCGCAGGAAAACGCGGTCGCCCACCGCAGCGCCAGCATCGCGCTGCTGGTGATGCTGCTGGCCACGCTGGCGCTGGGCAGCGTGCTGGTGACGTGGATGATACGCGGCATCACGCGGCCGCTGAACCAGGCCATCGGCATCGCCAAGACGGTGGCGGCGGGCGATTTGCGCTGCGACGTCGAGGTGTCGCGCCGCGACGAGGTTGGAGAACTGCTGGCCGCGCTCAAACAGATGAGCGACAAGCTCGCCAGCATGGTCGGCCGCGTGCGCGCCGGCACGGACACCATCGCCACCGCCAGCGCGCAGATCGCCAACGGCAACCTGGACCTGTCCGCGCGCACCGAGGAGCAGGCCAGTTCGCTGGAGGAAACCGCGTCGTCGATGGTGCAACTGACCAGCACGGTACGGCAGAACAACGAGAACGCGGGCGAGGCGCGCAAGCTGGCCAACACGGCGTCCGAAGTGGCGGTGCGGGGCGGCGCGACGGTGTCCCAGGTGGTGCAAACGATGGGCGCGATCAACGCATCGTCGCGCAAGATCGTCGACATCATCGGCGTGATCGACGGCATCGCCTTCCAGACCAATATCCTGGCCTTGAACGCGGCGGTGGAAGCGGCGCGCGCCGGCGAGCAAGGGCGCGGCTTCGCGGTGGTGGCCAGCGAAGTGCGGACCCTGGCGCAGCGCTCGGCGGCCGCGGCCAAAGACATCAAGGCCCTGATCGGCGACTCGGTCGGGCGGGTGGACGAGGGCAGCCGGCTGGTGGAGCAGGCCGGACTGACGATGGCCGAAGTGGTGGCCAGCGTCGAGCGCGTGACGGCCATCATCGGCGAGATCGCACTGGCCAGCGGCGAACAGCGCGACGGCATCGAGCAGATCAGCACCGCCATCAGCCAGATGGACAGCGCCACGCAGCAGAACGCCGCGCTGGTCGAGGAGGCCGCAGCGGCGGCCGACTCATTGCAGCAGCAGGCGCAAAGCCTGGCCGAAGCGGTCAGCATCTTCAAGCTGCACGACGTCGGCCGCCCGTCCCCCGGCCGCGAACTGCGCGCCCTGGCCACGTAGGGCAGGTTGCCCGCCAGGCGTCGCGGCGGCTTATGGCGGCTTACGCGGTTGCACCGCTAAGCCGCCTTACGGTCGGGCGGGTTGCGCCGGGAAGAACCAGGTCAGCGGGAGGTGGGCGCGGGCGGCCCACGATTTTTCGTTGTGGATGCCGCCGGCGGCCTCGTGGTAGTACAGGTTTTCGCCTTCGCGCCAGCCTTGCGCCAGCATCACCGCGCGCATCAGCGCCGTGTCTTCCAGGCCGTCGTTGATGGTGCCTGCGTCGAGGTAGAACTTCACCGGCAGCACCGGCAGCTTGCCTATCATCGCGCGCTGGTTCCACCAGAAGGAACTCGACACCCCGCCCGCCATCGAGAACACGTCCGGCCGGCGCTGCGCGATCGCCACCGAGGCGATGCCGCCCAGCGACGATCCCATGATGGCGGTGTCTTCCTTGCCGGGCCTGGTGCGCAGCGTGCGGTCCACATAGGGCTTGACCGTGTCGACGATGAAGGCCTCGTAGGCGGCCAGCTTGCCGCCGCCGTGCTGCGGGTCGCAGCACGGCGTGTATTCGGCGATGCGGTCCCGGGTGTTGTCGATGCCGACCACGATGATCTCGGCCATCTTGCCTTCTGCGGCCAGGCGGTCCACGGTTTCGTCGATCTCCCATTCCACGCCGTAGGCGGCGGTTTTGGCGTCGAACAGGTTCTGGCCGTCGTGCATATAGAGCACCGGGTAGCGGCGCTCCGGATGGGCGGCGTAGCCGGCCGGCAGGTGGATGCGCAGCGCGCGGCTGTTGCCCAGCTGGGGCGAGGTGAAATCGCTGACGATGCGCAGTTCGCCGCGCGGCACCGAATGAGCGGGGGCGGTGGCGGCGATGGCGGCGGCGGGTTCAAGCTCCAGTATCAGCGCCGAGCGCGCCGGCAGCGTGACCTCGCGCTCCAATGCGTAGCGCTTGCCGCTGGCGACGTCGGTGCCGCCGGGGACGCCGGACAGCATCTCGTGGAAGCGCGCCGTCTGCAGCGTCACCGGCCTGGCGTTGCGGTTCAGCGCCACCATCACCTTCTTCGCGCCGTCGTAGCGGAAATAGACGTAGCTGTCCTGCTCCGGCCCGTAGTGCATCAGCTTGCCGTTGTGGATGACGGTGGCGGCCTTGCGCCAGTTGAGCAGCTTCTTCAGGTAGGCTTGCGCGGCCTTCTGCTGCGCGCTCAGGCCGGCGCCGGTGAAGGCGTTCACCTTGTCGCCGGCCCAGCCGCCGGGGAAGTCGCGGCGGTAGGAGGCGTCGTCGCGCGCGCCGGTGCTGCTGGTCATCTGGATCTCGGTGCCGTAATACAGCTGCGGGATGCGCGGCATCGTCAGCACATGGGCCATAGCCATACGGAACAGCGCGTCGTCGTCTTTCAGCTCGCTGAAGATGCGCGGCAGGTCGTGGTTGCCCTCGAACAGCACCAGCTTGCCGGGCTGGGCGTATTGGGCGTCCAGCGCCGCCGTCTCGTACAGGCTCGTCAGGTTCGGCGCGCCTTCGCCCTGGCCGGTCAGCGCCTTGCGCAGCACGTCGTTGAGCGGGAAGTCCATCATGCTGGGCATGTGGGACACATAGCCGTCGGGGTTGCGCTTGCCCTGCTGCCAGCGCGCCACCACGGGAATATGGCTGCTCCATTCTTCGCCCACCAGGTTGAGCCTGGGGTATTCGCGCATGATGCGGTCCGACCACGCGCTGAGGAAGGCGGCGTCCGAATAGCCGTAGGTGTCCACCCGCAGCCCGGACAGCCCGGCGTATTCTATCCACCAGATGCTGTTCTGGATCAGATAGGTGGCCACGCGGGGATTGGCCTGGTTCAAGTCCGGCATATTGGGCGAGAACCAGCCCTGCGTGAAATTGCGCTTGTCCTCGGCCGAGCCATAGGGGTCCGCCACCGCCACGCGGTGGTGCCGGGTGGGCACGTAGTTGCCGCCGTGGGTGATCCAGTCCGGCATCGGCATGTCGCGCATCCACCAGTGCTTGCCGCCGATGTGGTTCAGCACCACGTCCTGGATCACGCCGATGCCTTTTTCGCGCGCCCTGGCGCTGAAATCGCGGTAGTCCTCGTTCGTGCCGTAGCGCTCGTCCACCTTGTAGTGGTCGGTGGCCGAATAGCCGTGGTAGGAGTAGGCCGGCATGTCGTTCTCGACCAGCGGCGTCGGCCAGACCATGGTGTAGCCCATGTCGGCGATGTAGCCCAGCGCCGCGCTCATGCCTTGCAGGTCGCCGCCGTGGCGGCCGCCGCCGTTCCTGCGGTCGGCCCGTTCGGCCAGGTGGGGGCTGTTGTCGTTGCCAGGGTTGCCGTTGACGTAGCGGTCGGGCATCACCTGGTAGATGACGTCGCCGGCGCTGAAGCCCATACGCTGGGCCGAGCCTTTGCCGCGCGCCAGCAGCGCGTAGCCGTAGCTGGCGCCGGTTTTTCCCGGCGCCTCGAAGCGGATTTCGAACTTGCCGGGCCGGGCGCTGTCGTCCAGCGCCAGGTCGATGAACAGGTAGTTGCGGTTGGCCACGCGCGCCACCTTCTCGATGCGCACGCCCGGATAGCTCAGGCTGGGCTCGAGGTCGGCGATCCCGCTGCCGTGCACCATCAACTGCAGCGTTTTGTGCTGCATGCCCACCCACCACAGCGGCGGCTCCATGTGGTCGATGCGATAATTCCGGGCCGGCGCATCCTGGGTCCAGGCGGGCAGGGCGCTCGCGGCCAGCAGTGCGGCGGCAATCAGGCGTCTCATTGTTGTCTCCGTTGGCGTTTGTGCAGCCATATTAAGTAGTATGGCTACATGTGGCGCGATATTTGCAGAATTTTCCAGATAATACCGTGGAAATGCTGTAATTTTTCATCTAGTTTTGGTACAGGGGGAATCAATGGTGCAACGCGGGCGTATAGCGGCATTGGCTGGCCTGGGTCTGGCCGTGTTGGGTATCCCGTCCTTGGCGGCGGCTGGGGAGGGGAGTTTTGTCAGTCTTGGCGACTTCCCGTCCAGGCAGGTGGCGCCGCGCAAGGTAGTCGTCTGGCTGCCGCCCGGCTACGACCCGAAGGGCGAGCGTCATGCGGTACTGTATATGCATGACGGCCAGAACCTGTTCGACCCGGGCACCGCCACGGGCCGCCAGCCCTGGGATGTGCACAAGCGCTTGGCTGCGCTGCTGGAGGCTGGTGCGCTGCGGCCGGCCATCATCGTCGGCATCGCCAGCGGCCGCGAGCGCGCCCGGGAGTATGGCCCGGCGGCGGCCGTCGAGGCGCTGGCGCCCGCGTTGCGCGCGTCGCTGCTGGGCGACCCTCCCATCCCGGGCGGCCAGCCCACGCTGTCCGAGGAGTATTTGCGCTTCATCGTCGACGAACTGAAGCCGGCCGTCGACGCCCGCTTCCGTACCAGTCCCGAGCGCGCCGACACCTTTATCATGGGTTCGTCCATGGGCGGGCTGATCTCGCTGTACGCGCTGGCGCGCTATCCGGAGGTGTTCGCCGGGGCGGCCTGCCTGTCCACGCACTGGCCGCTGACGACGAATTTCAATTTGCTGACCGATAAGGACGATCCGCGTCCGGTGCGCTACGCGGCGGCCTACTTCGACTGGCTGGCGCGCAAATTGCCGCGCGCAGGGCGCCACAAGCTGTATTTCGACCATGGCGACGCCACGCTGGATGCGCTTTACGCGCCTTACCAGCAGCAGGTGGATGCGATAGTGCGCGCCAAGGGCTACCGCGCGGGCGTGGACTGGATCAGCCAGGTCTTCCCCGGCGCCGCGCACAGCGAACCGGCCTGGCGCGAACGGGTGGAGGTGCCGCTGCGGTTTTTGCTGTCCAGGTGACGCGGAATCCGCTTTTTTGTAGTTCGACTACAGATAGGCGCCGGTCGGCGTGTAGCTGAAATACAACGAGATGCTGTGGCTTGCTAGAGTGAGGCACAGGCTGAAGCCTTCGGAATGCGTAGTTGGGATGAACTTTAATTGACTCAGCATCTAGTTTTAGTACAAAATTCTAGACAGAACGACTTAAGAGCGTTTGCTTTGCTGGCTCCCGTGTAGTCGAAATAAACAGCGCTTCGCTAGCTGCGGCTGTCATTGCGGGACTTTTGATTTGTCATAAGAGGGGACATTCCTAATGAAGAATTTCGCATCTGAGCGCACCCAGCGCGCAGTCCTGCAACTGAGTCCGGTGGCTGCTGCCTGCGCCTTGTTCGTTTCCGCGCTGGCCGGTTCGGCCCATGCGCAGACCAGCGGCGCCGCTGCAAGCGACGCGCCAGTCACCTCGGTGACCGTGTCCGGCATCCGCCGCGGCATTGAAGACGCCATCTCGGTGAAGAAAACCGCCACCTCCATCGTCGAAGCAATCTCCGCCGAAGACATCGGCAAACTGCCGGACGCCTCCATCGCCGAATCGATCGCCCGCCTGCCGGGTCTGGCCGCCCAGCGCGTCGCCGGCCGCGCCCAGGTGATCTCCGTGCGCGGCCTGTCGCCCGACTTCTCGACCACGCTGCTGAACGGCCGCGAGCAAGTGTCGACCGGCGACAACCGCTCCGTCGAGTACGACCAGTACCCGTCGGAACTGATGAGCGGCGTCACCATCTACAAGACCCCGGACGCCGGCCTGATCGGCCAAGGCCTGTCCGGCACGCTGGACCTGCAAACCGTGCGTCCGCTGGCTTTCGGCAAGCGTACCTTCGCCGCCAATGTGCGCGGTGAAAAGAATTCGGTCGGCAAGATCTCCAACGCCAACGACCAGGGCAACCGCGTCAGCTTCAGCTATATCGACCAGTTCCTGAACCGCACCCTGGGCGTGGCGATCGGCTTCGCCCACCTGGAGTCGCCGGTGCTGGCGCAGGAAACCGGCATCTATGAACCGTGGAAGACGGACTCCCGTCCAGGCGTCGCGGCCGGCACCACCATCACCGACGGCATCAAGGCGCTGGCGCGCAGCGGCTTCAACCGCCGCGACGGCCTGATGGCCGTGGTGCAATACCGTCCGAGCAAGCAGTGGACCAGCATGTTGGACATGTACGCGTCCACCTTCAAGCACGAAGACACCGCCAACCAGTGGGAAGTGAATCTGGGCGGCTACAACGGCGGCTTGAAGCCCGATCCTGTGTTCACCAATGTGACCAACAACGGCAACGCCATGGGCACGGCCACCGCCAACAATGTCTACCCGCTGGTGCGCGGCATGTACGACAAGCGCAAGGACGATATCCGCGCGCTGGGCTGGAACAATGAACTGCGCCTGGACGGCGTGACCCTGGTGGCCGACGCCAGCTACTCGAACGCCAAGCGCGACGAGACCAGCCTGGAAAACAACCTGCAGCTGGGCGCCGTCAATTCGGTGCAATACCTGGACAACGTCAAGCTGGCCTTCGGCAGCGGCGCCTTCCCGCAAATGGTCCCGACCCGCAGCTACAGCGATCCCGCGCAGCTGTATGTGAAGGGCACCATCTACGGCTCCGGCTACGGCAAGACCCCGAAAGTGGAAGACACGCTGAAGAGCTTCAAGCTGTCGGCCAAGTTCGACGCGCCGGCCGCGCTCGAATCGTGGATGCAGAGCTTCGAAGTAGGCGGCAACTACAGCGACCGCGAGAAGGTCAAGACCCAGCCGGAAGGCAACATCAACCTGGTCGGCAATCCGACCACCATCTCGAGCGACCTGCTGTACGCGCCGGTTGGCCTGGGCTTCGCCGGCATCGGCACCATCCCGTCGTGGAACGTGCCTGCGGTCGTGGCCAAGTACATGACTTTCCAGCCGAACGCCACCGCGAGCTATCTGATCTCGAAGAACTGGGAAGTGTCGGAGAAGATCACCACGGCCTTCGTCAAAGCCAACATCGAGCATGATTTCGGCAGCGTGACCATGCGCGGTAACGTAGGTGTGCAAGCGCAGCACACCGACCAGTCGTCCGATTCGAACTACTACGACGGCACCGCGCCGGCCGGCCAGCAAGTCAAGCCTGTGCATGACGGCAAGACCTACACCGACTACCTGCCAAGCATGAACCTGGCGTTCGCGCTGGAAGGCGACCAGACCGTGCGCGTGGCCCTGGCCAAGCAGCTCGCCCGTCCGCGCGTGGACCAGCTGCGTTCCGCGCTGGACTTCGGCGTGAGCGACACCACCTTCAAGCCGGGTGCAAGCGGCGGCAACGCGCGCCTGGATCCATGGCGCGCCAAGGCCTTCGACGTCTCGTACGAGAAGTACTTCGGCAAGAAGGCCTACCTGGCGGCGGCCGCGTTCTACAAGAAGCTGGACACCTACATCTTCACGCAGACCAAGAGCTATGACTTCTCGGGCTACATCCCGGGCACGAAAGCCAACACCGCCATCGGCGACTACAAAGCGCCTTACAACGGCAATGGCGGCAGCATGAAGGGCGCGGAACTGTCCGGTTCCATGCCGCTGAGCATGCTGACCCCGGTACTGGACGGCTTCGGCGTGGTTGCCAGCCACACCTACACCGACAGCGCCATCGCGATCGAAGATCCGGACGGCAGCATCGGCAAGGCGATTCCGCTGCCAGGCCTGTCGAAGCACACCACCAACCTGACCTTCTACTACGAGAAGAACGGTTTCGAAACCCGCGTGTCGCAGCGCAAGCGTTCGGACTTCGTGGGCGAGATCGGCAACTTCGCGGCAGAGCGTTCGCTGCGTTACGTGGTCGGCGAGAACATCATCGACTTCCAGATCGGCTACTCCTTCCAGGACGGTCCGCTGAAGGGTCTGGGTGTTGTGGCCCAGGTCAACAACCTGCGCAATGCCGCGTATGAAACGTATAACGGCAGCCGCAACCAGCAGCTGGAATACCAGAAGTACGGCCGCACCATCCTGCTGGGCGCGAACTACAAGTTCTAAGCCCGTCAGTTGGATGTTGAAAACCCCGCCATGCTCGCAGAGCATGGCGGGGTTTTTTTCAATCACGGCGCTGGAGTTGCTGCGCCGCGCGGTGTGGCTTAGTGCTTACTTGCTTAGTGCTACTTCTTCGCGGCTTCGGCGGCGGCCAGCTGGCGGTTCTGGTCGTCGAGCCAGGTCTTCAGCGGGGCGAAGTAGTCCAGCAGCGCCGAGCCGTCGATGCGCTCTTCGCCGGAGACGGCTTTCAACGCTTCAGGCCATGGCTTGCTCGCACCCATCGCCAGCATCTGCTGCAGCTTGGCGCCGGCCTTCTGGTTGCCGTACACCGAGCAGCGGTGCAGCGGGCCGGTGTAGCCGGCTTCGCGGCACAGCGCGCGGTGGAACTGGAACTGCAGCATGTGGGCCAGGAAGTAGCGCGCGTACGGCACGTCGGCCGCGACATGGTACTTGGCGCCTGCATCGAAGCCGCCTGCGGCCAGCGACGCCGGACGGCTCACGCCCATGTATTGCTCGCGCAGCTGCCACCAGGACTTGTCGTAGTCGGCCGGCTGCGTCTTGCCGGCGTAGACGTCCCAGCGCCACTTGTCCACCGAGTAGGCAAACGGCAGGAAGGCCACCTTGGCCAGTGCGCGCTGCAGCAGCTCGCCGATATCGGCGTTCGCTTCCGGCGCCTGGTCCATCAGGCCCACTTTCTTCAGGTAGTCCGGCGTGATCGACAGCGCCACGGTGTCGCCGATGGCTTCGTGGAAACCGTCGTTGGCGCCGCCCTGGAACAGGAAGGACTGCTTGTTGTAGGCCAGGTCGTAGTAGATGTGGCCCAGCTCGTGGTGGATCACCTTGAACTCTTCGTCGGTCGGGCGTATGCACATCTTGATGCGCACGTCTTCCTTGCCGTCCATGGTCCAGGCGGATGCGTGGCACACCACTTCGCGGTCGCGCGGCTTGGTCAGCAGGGAGCGCTGCCAGAAGGTCTCGGGCAGCTTCTGCATGCCGAGCGAGGTGTAGAAGCGCTCGGCGTACTGTGTCATCTGCTTTGCGTCGGTCTTGCGCTCTTCGAGCACCTTGGTCAGATCGAAACTGCTGGCGTTGGCGGCGGGTTTGAGCAGCGGGTAGATGTTCTCCCAGCTCTGGCTCCACATATTGCCGAACAGGTGGGCCGGGATAGGGCCGCTGGCCGGCACCACGTCCGGGCCGTAGGCGGCGCGCAGCTTGTAGCGTGCGTAGGTGTGCAGCGAGTCGTACAGCGGCTTGACCTGCTGCCACATGCGTTCCATCTCGGCCGAGAAGGCTTCCGGCGGCATGTCGTACTGCGAGCGCCACAGGGCGCCGGTGTCGGCGAAGCCCATTTCGCGCGCGCCCTTGTTGGACAGGGCGACATAGTCGACGTACATCTGCTTGTAGGACGGCGCTTGCGCGTGCCAGCCCATCCACACTTCCTTCAGCCTGGCCGGATCGCGGCTGGTGGCCAGCACTTTCTCCAGCTCGCCCAGCGGCAGGCAGTCCTGGCCGCCGGTCGGGCAGTATTTGGCTTTGCCGTAGGCGCCGTTCAGCGCCGCGTTCTTGGCGGCATAGGCTTCGCGTTCCTTCGGATCGGACAGCATCAAGGTCAGCTGCAGCAGCTTGAGCTTGCGCGCGTAATCGTCCTTCAGTTTCAGGCCGTTGTAGCGGCGCGCGGCCAGGGCGGCTTCGCCGGAGGCGGTCAGCTGGCGCTCGCCGAAATAAGTGGCCAGCGCCTCGGTGTCTTCGGTGATGAAGTTTTGCGCGACCCATTGGGCGCGGTTGCCCTCCAGGCTGAGTTTTTCCAGTTTTGCTTCGGTGTCGTTCAGGAAGCGTTCGGCTTCGGCGACGGTCGGCTTGCTTTTGGCAGGCGTTTTCGCGTTCTGGGCTTGGGCGAGCTGTGAGGCGCTCAGGGCCAGCAGAACGGCGACGGGGATGGCCTTCATGTACAGCGGTTTGGACACTGCGATCTCCTTCGGGTTTGTGAGTTGGCTAATATACACTGGCCGTGAGGATGACTGCATGTCGGTTTGTAACAGCAACGCCCGCCGCTACAGGTGGCGCGTCTCGGCGGGCGGATTCTGCCAGTTGTTGTGGCGGCCGTCCGAGTAGTGCACCGGCGCGGCGATCAGCTCATCCGGCGTGGCGTTGTCCAGGCAGGCCACCTGGACGCTGACATAGTGGCCGCCCACTTCCTCGATGTAGCCGCGCCCGAAAGCGTGCACGCCGCAGTTGCGGCAGAACAGGTGGTGGGCGCTCATGGTATTGAATTGATAGTCGCTGAGCGACTCCTCGCCGGCCAGCAGGCGGAACGCCTCCGGCTTCACGATGGCGCCCCAGTTGCGGGTCTTGGTGCAGACCGAGCAGTTGCACTTGCCGGTGCCGGCGCTCAGGTCGATGTCGGCTTCGAAGCGCACTGCGCCGCAGTGGCAGCTGCCGGTGTAGGTTTTCTTCATGCGTGTCTCCTTGTGGCCGGGCCGGATCCAGCCTGCGAAGAGTGTAGCGTTTCGCGCCGGCGCGCGATGCACGGATGATCAGGGTTGCGGCAGGGCGTGCGGTTCGGCTTGAGGCCCGGCTTGAGTTTCGGCTTGAGACTCGCCTTGAGACCCGGCCTGCGGCTCCAGGCTGCGGTCTTCCATGTCCGCTGCCAGCAACTGGTTCATGCGTTCGCTCGACTCGCGCAGCGCCACCGCGAATTTTTCGTCGTCGCCCCAGACTTTGGCCAGCGCCGTCACCATCTCCTCGTCGTGGCGGCGGAAGCTGGCGCTGGCTCTGGCCGCGTCGTCCGGTGCCAGGCCCAGCGCGCGCAAGGCCTTCTCGCCGATGGCCAGTCCGCCCTCGAAGGTTTCGCGCTCGACCACGTGCGCGCCCCGGTCCAGCAGGCGGTAGGCGTGGCGCCTGTCGTAGGCGCGCGCCAGGATGGTCAGGTTGGGGAAGTACTGCTTCGCTATTTCCACCAGCGCCTCGGCCTGGTCGCGGTCGTCGATGGCGACGATCAGCAGCTTGGCCTGTGCGGCGCCGGCGGCGCGCAGCAGGTCGAGCCGGGTGGCGTCGCCGTAGTAGACGCGGCGGCCGACGCGGCGCACCAGTTCCACCTGTTCGGCGCTGGCGTCCAGCGTGGAGATGTTGAATTTATTGACCATCAGCAGGCGCGCGGCGATCTGGCCGAAACGGCCGAAGCCGGCCACGATGACGTCCGGTTCATGTTCCAGCGAGCCCGCTTCCGGCTCCGGCTTGCTGGAGAAGCCTGGCCCGGCCAGGCGGTCGTACAGCATCAGCGCGAACGGCGTGAGCGCCATGGAGATGGCGACGGCGGCGACCGACAACGCCGAGATGTCGGCCGCGATGACGCCTGCAGCGGAGGCGAGGCCCAGCAGCACGAAGGCGAACTCGCCGCCCTGGCTGAGCGCCGCGCCGGTTTGCGCGGCGGTGCGCGCGGGGATGCCGAAGGCGCGCATCACGCCGTAGATGACGGCCGCTTTCACCGCCATCAGGCCGAACACCATGGCCGCCAGCAGGCCGAAATGCTGCGCCGCCAGCGCCAGGTTGACGCTGGCGCCGACCGACATGAAGAACAGCCCGAGCAGCAGGCCGCGGAACGGCTCGATGTCGCCTTCCAGCTCGCGCCGGAATTCGCTGTCGGCCAGGGCCACGCCGGCAAGGAAGGCACCCAGCGCGGCGGGCAATCCCACCGCCTGCATCAAGAGCGACACGCCCACGACCAGCAGCAGCGCCAGCGCGGTGAAGATCTCGCGCGAACGTATCTTGGCGATGTAGCGGAAGGCGGGCCGCATCAGGAAGCGGCCGACCAGGATGACGATGATCACCGCGCCGATCACGGCGGCGGCATGGGCCCAGGCCGGGTAGCCTTTCAGCAGGCCGGTTTCGGCGGCATTCGACACGCTGTCGTCGGCCAGCAGCGGCAGCGCCGCGATCATGGGGATGGTGGCCACGTCCTGGAACAGCAGTATGCCTTGCGAGGCCTGGCCGGTTGGCGTTTTGCGCAAGCCCTTTTCCTCCAGCGACTGCAGCACCACGGCGGTGGACGACAGCGACAGGATGAAGCCCAGCGCCACGGCCGCCTGCCAGTCCATGCCGAAGGCCAGGCCGATGGCGGCCAGCGCCAGGCCGCTCAGCAGCACCTGCAGGCCGCCCAGGCCGAAGAAAGCGGTGCGCATATGCCACAGCAGCGAAGGCTGCACCTCCAGGCCGATCAGGAACAGCATGATGACGACGCCGAATTCGGCGAAGTGCATCACCTCGGCTGGGTCGTGCACAAAGGCCAGCGCCGAGGGCCCGATCAGCAGACCGGCCACCAGGTAGCCGAGCACCGAGCCGAGGCCGAGGCGCTGGGCGACCGGCACCGCCAGCACGCCGGCGCTGAGGTAGACCATGGCCATCAACAGGGGAGTGGAACCTTCCATCGCATATCCTTTGCAGTTATGGCTGCAGTATGCGGTGGCGTGGCGGGTTTGACAATTGCGCCGGAGGGATAGCGGCGGGCCGGGAGGCCCGCCGCCGTGGGATGGTTACCGCAGCGTGATGGCGACGCTGCTGGACGCGCGCCTGGTGGCAGGCAGCTGCACCGTCAGCAACCGGCGCTTGGCGTTCCAGCCGAATTGCGCCGGCTGTCCTTCCAGTGTCACGCGCGCAGGCCTGGCGGCCACGTTGTGCACATGCAGCGCCACGCTGCGTTCCGGACGCCGGTACTGCTTGCCCACTTCCGAATCCAGCGTGACGACCAGCTGCTTGCCGCCGTTGCCGGCCGCGCTGGCGAAGCGCACGATCTCGTACTTGCCTTGGGCGTAGGCGTCCGGCGTGGCGCCGTCGTCGTCGTACAGCTTGCCGCTGCCCGACAGCACCGCCGCATCGTGGTAGTAATGCAGTTCCAGCTTGCGGGTGCTGTAGTCGCGCGTGCTTTGCACCGGCTGCACCATGGGAATGAAGGCGCCCGCGCGTACGAACACCGGGATGTGGTCCGGCACTACCGGCACCACGGCGGTGATGCCGCCCGGGTAGCGGCGGCCGCTGTTGAAGTCGAACCACGCGGGGCTGGTGGCCGGCAGGTGGACTTCCTTGCGGCGCGCGCCCGGCTCGGTGATCGGCGCGACCACGAACTCGCGGCCCCACAGATAGCTGCTCACCAGGTTGCGCGCGTTCTCGTTCTCCGGCTCCTCGTACAGCATGGGGCGCATCAGCGGCAGGCCTTGCCGGCTGTTGTCGAAGCCCAGCGTGTAGTTATACGGCAGCATGCTGTAGCGCAGGCGGATGGCCTCGCGCGCCAGCGCCCTGGTGGCCTCTTCGCGGAACACCGGCTCGGACGGCACTTCCTGCTGCGCGTGCGGGCGGAACACCGGCTGGAACACGCCGTACTGCAGCCAGCGGGTGTAGAGCTCGTCGTCCAGGCAGGCGTTGGCGAAACCGCCCAGGTCCGAGTGCATATAGCCCAGGCCCTGCATGCCCATCTGCAGTGCGATCTCGGGCTGCGCCTTCAGGCCTCCCCAGCTGCGGTTGACGTCGCCCGACCATGGTATCAGGCCGAAACGCTGGGAACCCGAATAACCTGCGCGCATCAGGATGAAGGGGCGCTCGTCCGGGAAGTCCTTCCGGTAGCCTTCGAAGATCAGGCGCGCCCAGTCATGGCCGTAGGTGTTGTGCACCTGGTCGGCGGTGCCGGTGGCGTGCTTCACGGAAGAGGGATGTACCTCGGGCTCGCCCAGGTCGCCCCACCAGCCGGCCACGCCGTAGTCCTTGCGCAGGCCCTTGTAGATATCCCAGAACCAGTCTTTGCCTTCCTTGCTGTAGATATCGATCAGACCCGTGTTGCCGAAGTAGAAGTCGTACTGCGCCGGTGCGCCGGACGGATCGGTGGCCAGCGCGTGCTTGTCGACCGCGTCTTGCCATTTGCTCGACGAGGTCAGCACGAAGGGCTCGGTGATCAGCACCGTCTTCACGCCCTGGGCGCTGAAGTCCGCGATCATCTTCTTCGGCGTGGGGAAGTTGTCCTTGTCGAAGGCCAGGTTGCCCATGGTGCCCTTGATGTCCTTGCCGAACCAGTACAGGTCGAACACGATGGCGTCGAGCGGGATCTTCTCTGCGGCGAACTTGTCGACCACCTCGCGCGCCTCCTGCTCGGTGTGGTAGCCGAAGCGGCTGGCGAAATTGCCGAAGGCCCAGCGCGGCGGCAGCGGCTGGCGGCCGGTCAGGCTGGTGTAGCTGCCCACCACGTCCTCCCAGCTGTCGCCGGCGATCACCTGGTAGGTCTTGCGCCCGCTGATGGTTTCGTAAGCCAGCGTGTTGTCCTTCCTGCTGTCGAAGTCCAGGTGGCCGATGGCCGCGTTGTCGAAGTGCAGTGCATACATCTTCGACGACATCGCCACCGGCAGCGTGAAGTTCAGCAGTTCCGAGCGGTCGTCGTAGCCGTAGTGTGCCTTGTTGTATAGGGCGAAGCGGTTGCCGCGCCGGTTCATGCCCACCGCGCGCGCGCCGGCGCCGTACAGCGCCTCGTCCTTGTCGAGCTCGAAGTCGATCACCTCCGCGCCGTCCTTTTTGTGGTAGCCGCGCTTTTCCTGCACCAGCGGCTTGCCCTTGTAGGCGTAGGCGATGCGGAACGGCGCCTTGGTCACGGTGACGCTGATGCCGCCGGCGAGCGCGTATTCCAGCTGGCCGCCGGCGTCCTTCAGTGTCGCGCCGTCCTGGCCGGCGGCCAGCACCACCGCGTGCGAAGCCGGGTCGAAAGCCTCGCCCTGCGGCACGAACGTGGTTTCCACGATACGGGCTGAATATGGTTTGATGAGGTATCGGCCGTCGCTGGCGACGATCTCCAGCTGGTTGCCGTTCAGCCTGGCGCCTTCCAGTGTGCGGTCGGCATGCTGCGACCGGGCGAGGGGGCTGGCCAGCAGCAGGAGGGCGGCCGTGGCGGCGGTCTTGGAGCGTACAGGTGTTGTCATATAGTTTTCTGTTATTTGACTACAAAACGGTGTCTCGAGAAGGGTTGGGATCGGGCTAACCCGTTAATTCTACTATGAGCCATTCGGATTGACACGGCAATATCAGCGTGTTACTTTACTACAAATTGGCGTTACACACTCAGTCCGGCATCCAGCCAGGACCATAAAAATCGGGGACAGGCAGGTATGCAATCATCATCCACTAAGCCCAGGCTGACATTCTGGCAACTCTGGAACATGAGTTTCGGCTTCTTCGGCATCCAGTTCGGCTTCGCGCTGCAGAATACCAATACCAGCCGCATCTTCTCGACGCTGGGGGCCGAGATGGGCGAGTTGTCGGTCCTGTGGCTGGCGGCGCCCGTCACCGGTTTGCTGGTGCAGCCGATTATCGGCTACCTCAGCGACAACACCTGGCATGCTTACTGGGGCCGCCGCCGTCCCTTCTTCTTTGTCGGCGCGCTGCTGGCTGCGCTCGCGCTGTTCCTGATGCCCAATTCAACGGCGTTGTGGTTTGCGGTGATCGTACTGTGGCTGATGGACGTGTCGATCAACGTGTCGATGGAGCCGTTCCGCGCTTTCGTCGGCGACAAACTCTCCAATTCGCAGCAGATTGCCGGTTTCGCGATGCAGACCTTCTTTATCGGCTGCGGCGGTGTCGTTGCGTCGCTGCTGCCGACGATCTTCACGGACTATCTCGGCGTGAGCAATGTGCCGCTTAATGGCGCCATTCCCGACACCGTGCGCTATTCCTACTACGTCGGCGGCGCGGCCTATGCGATCGCGGTGATGTGGACGGTCTTCAGCACCAGCGAAGCGCCTCCGGACGATATGGCCGCCTTCGAGCGCGAACGCAAGGGCGGCACGGCCAAGGCCCTGGCCGAGATCCTGGGCGGCTTCACCCGCATGCCCAAAACGATGGTGCAGCTGGCGGCGGTCCAGTTCTTCACCTGGGTTGGCCTCTACGCCATGTGGGTCTATTCCACGCCGGCCGTGGCCGACAACGTGTTCCATACGGCCGATGCGCAGTCGGCGGCCTTCCAGGCAGGCGGCAACTGGGTCGGCATCATGTTCGCGACCTATGGCGGCGTATCCGCGTTGGCCGCGTTTGGCCTGCCGGTGCTGGCGCGCTACACCAGCCGCACCATGGTGCATATGATCTGCCTGCTCGTAGGTGGCGCCAGCCTGGTGTCCATGTACTTCATTAGCGACAAGCAGATGATGCTGCTGCCGATGGTGGGTGTCGGCGTCGCCTGGGCCAGCGTGCTGACGATGCCGTATGCGATCCTGGCAGGCGCTTTGCCCGCCAAGCGCATGGGCTACTACATGGGCCTGTTCAACTTCTTCGTCGTGATACCGCAAATCGTCGCCGGCCTGGTGCTTGGCCCGCTGGTCATGCACGTGTTTGGCGGCCGCCCGGTCCAGGCGCTGGTGGTCGGCGGCATATGCATGATGATAGGCGGCGTGCTGACCCTGCTGGTGCGCGACAACGCCGAGTAGACGCAGCCGCCCCCTGCAATGCAGCGCCATGCGCCGCTCTTCTGCCGTAAGGTAGATGCTGTCCAGCATACGATAGGGAGCAAACATGGCAATCCAGACGATTACAACTCACCCGATCCCCGGCCAGCGGCCGGGCACCTCGGGCCTGCGCAAGAAGGTCGGCACTTTCCAGCAGCCGCACTATCTTGAAAATTTCATCCAGAGCGTGTTCTATACCCTGGGCGACTGCGAGGGCAAGACGCTGGTGCTGGGCGGAGATGGCCGCTACCACAACCGCGCCGCCATCCAGACCATCCTGCGCATGGCGGCGGCGCACGGCTACGCGCGCGTGCTGGTGGGCCGTGGCGGCATCCTCTCCACGCCCGCCGTCAGCTGCGTGATACGCAAGCACCAGGCGTCGGGCGGCATCGTCCTGTCGGCCAGCCACAATCCGGGCGGGCCTGACGGCGACTTCGGCATCAAGTACAACATCGCGGCAGGCGGACCGGCCCCTGAAAGCGTCACCGAGGCGATTTTCCACCACAGCGAGACGATCACCCAATACCGCATCAGCGACGCCGCCGACATCGACATCGACCGCGTCGGCAGCGGGCAGATGGAGCAGATGCGCATCGAAGTCATCGACCCCGTGGCCGACTACGCGGAACTGATGCAGCGCCTGTTCGACTTCGGCGCGATCCGCAAGCTGTTCGCAGGCGGCTTCACCATGCGCTTCGACGGCATGAGCGCCGTCTCCGGTCCCTACGCGAAAGCCATCATCGAGGGCATGCTGGGAGCGCCGGCCGGCACCGTCATCAACGGCGAACCGCTGGAGGACTTCGGCGGCCACCATCCCGATCCGAATCCTGTCAACGCGGCGCAGCTGATCGCGCTGATGGCCGAGGACGACGCGCCGGACTTCGGCGCCGCGTCGGACGGCGACGGCGACCGCAACATGATCGTCGGGCGCAGGTTCGACGTCACGCCGTCGGACAGCCTGGCCATCCTGGCGGCCAATTCAGGCGTGGCGCCGGGCTACCGCGCCGGCCTGAAAGGCATCGCGCGTTCCATGCCCACTTCGCGCGCGGCCGACCGCGTGGCCGAGGCGCTCGGTATCCCCTGCTACGAAACGCCTACCGGCTGGAAGTACTTCGGCACGCTGCTGGACGCCGGCCTGGCCACGCTGTGCGGCGAGGAGAGCTACGGCACCGGCTCGGACCACATCCGCGAGAAGGACGGCCTGTGGGCCGTGCTGTTCTGGCTCAACCTGCTGGCAGCCACCGGCAAGCCGGTCGAAGAAATCGTCGCAGCCCACTGGGCGCGCTTTGGCCGCAACTACTACTCGCGGCACGACTACGAGGCGGTCGACGCGGAAGCCGCACGCCTGCTGATGGCGGACCTGCGCATCAAGCTGCCGGTGCTGGCGGGCACGGTACTGAACACGCACGAAGTCGATTTCGCCGACGATTTTGCCTACACCGATCCGGTCGACGGCTCCAGTGCGCAGCAGCAGGGTGTACGCATCGTCATGAAGGATGGCTCGCGCATCGTCTACCGCCTGTCCGGCACCGGCACCGAGGGCGCCACCCTGCGCGTTTATCTCGAGCTGCATGAAGCCGACCCGGCCCAGCACCACCGGCCCACGCAGCAAGCTCTGGCGAGTCTGATCGCCGCCGCCGAAAGCGTGGCCAGCATCGCCATGCACACGGGACGCGCCACGCCGACCGTGATCACATAACACCAACCACAAGGACCGCACTGCATGAAACTATCTCCCATCGCACTGTCACTGGCGCTGCTCGCCGGCAGCATGAACGCACAGGCGGCGCGGCCGGCGCCGGACCAGCCATTCCTGTGGGAGAACGCCACCGTCTACTTCCTGTTGACGGACCGTTTCAACAATGCGGACAAGCGCAACGACCTGTCCTACGGCCGCAAGGCCGACGCCGCGCCGCAGCGCGGCTACATGGGCGGCGACCTGAAAGGCGTGACCGCCAAGCTGAAGGCCGGCTACTTCGACAGCCTGGGCGTCGACGTGCTGTGGCTCACGCCGCCGGTCGAGCAGCTGCACGGATCGACCGACGAAGGCACCGGAAAGTCCTACGGCTTCCATGGTTACTGGGCGCGCGACTTCACGGCGGTGGATGCCAACCTGGGCACCGAAAAAGACTTCAGGGACTTCGTCGAAGCGGCGCACGCGCGCGGCATCCGCGTGCTGCTGGATGTGGTGATGAACCACACCGCGCCGTTCACGGACGCCGAACCCGCATGGCCGGCGGACTGGGTGCGGCTCGATCCGGTTTGCACCTACAAGGACGTCGCCACCAACGTCGACTGCGCGCTGGTGAAGGGATTGCCGGACGTGCGCACCGACAGCAATGCCAGCGTCGCGCTGCCGGACGCGCTGGCGGCGAAATGGAAGAGGGAAGGGCGCTACGAGCGCGAGGTGAAAGAGCTGGACGCATTCTTCGCCCGCACCGGCTACCCGCGCGCGCCGCGCTACTACCTGATGAAATGGCATGCCGACTGGGTGCGCAAGTTCGGCATCGACGGCTTCCGCGCCGACACCGTGAAGCACACCGAGCCCGGCATCTGGAAGGAGCTGCACACGGTGGCCGAGGCCGCGCATGAAGACTGGAAACGCGCCCATCCCGGCAAGGCCTTGAACGAGAAGTTCTACATGCTGGCCGAAGTGTACGGCTACAACATCGCGCACGGCAAGGAATTCGACATGGGCGGCGGCGCCAAGGTCGACTTCTACGACAACGGCTTTGACGGCATGATCAACTTCGGGCTGGTGTGGGACGGCAAGCAGGACTACGAAACCCTGTTCAGCAAATACGCGGCCGCGCTGCAAGGTCCGCTGAAGGGGCAATCGCTGCTGAACTACACCGCCTCGCACGACGACGGCAACCCGTTCGACGCCGAGCGCAAGAAGCCCTACGAGACGGCGAACAAGCTGCTGCTGGCGCCGGGCGCCGCGCAGATTTACTACGGCGACGAGACCGCGCGCGTGCTCGACGCGCCCGGCGCGCAAGGCGACGCCAAGCTGCGCACGTATATGAACTGGGACGATTTGGCGAAGAACGTGCAGCGCGACGGCTACAGGGTGGCCGAAGTGCGCGCGCACTGGGCCAGGCTGGGCCGGTTCCGCCACGCGCACGTCGCGGTGGGGGCCGGGTTGCACGAAAAGATCGCCGACCAGCCGTATACCTTCAAGCGCACGTATGAAAAGGACGGGATCAGCGACAAGGTGGTGGTGGCGCTCGATGTGCCTGGCGCCGCGCGCAGCACCATCAAGGTTGGCGGCGTGTTCGCCGACGGACAGAAGCTGAAGGACTACTACTCCGGCGCCACTGCAGTGGTGAGGGGCGGCGAAGTCACACTGCCGGTTAAGGGTGGCATCGCTCTGCTCGCCGCAGCCCTCAAGTAGCGGTCGCCGGCTGTCATCCTGCATCGGCGAGCCGCCGCGAAGGCGGGGATCCATATGCCGCCACGCCGCACGCGCTGCATGGATCCCCGCTTGCGCGAGGATGACAAGGGGAGGTGCTTACTCGACAAGCAACCGTAGCAGTCGCTGCTGTCATCCTGCATCGCGGATCGCCGCGAAGGCGGGGATGACAAGGGGAGGTGTTTACTCGACGAACACCACGGCGGTGCGGGCAGGGATGGTGAAGCGGCCGGTGGCGCTGTCGTAGCGTGCGGCTTGCGCGCGCCGGTCGGCCGCGCCGCCGGCGCTGTGCACGGGGTGCAAACGGTAGCGCCTGGCCTTTTCCCCGTCGGCGACGATGCTCTGTTCTACCTTGTCCACGTTGATGAAATAGCTCACCGTCTTGAACCCTGCGCCGGGATAAGCCGCGCCGTCGATGCGCGCGGCCACCACCGTCGGCACTTGCGCAGAGCCCGTATTCAGGAAATGCAGGCGCTGCCTGATGTCGGCCGCCGTGCGAAGGCGGAACAGCGTGCTGCTGGCGCGGATCTTCAACAGGTCGCGGAAGGCGTCGCGCGCGAACGCGATGTCGGCCGGCGCGGGTTTGAGCGCGGCATTGGCCAGCAGGGGCTTGAGCAGCGCGTAGTCCTTGCCGTTGTCGGCCGCCGGCGGCAGGCCGACGCCGAAGTAATTGTCCCGGTAGCTCCAGTCCAGGCGGTTGAACCAGTCGCCGGATTCGAAGCTGTTGCGGTCGAGCGACTTGGAACGCAGGATGTCGAAGCCCGCGTGGTAGTAGGCCACACCCTGGCTGAACGCGTTGATCGCGGCGCCCAGCATCTGCACCCGTGCGCGTTCGGCGCCGCTGGTCGCGAGCGGCAGGCGGAAGGCGTTCACGTCGTACATGGTCTGGTTGTCGTGGTTCTCGACGTAGTTCACCACCTCGGAAGGTTCGCTGGCGTAGCCGGCGGGCTGGCCGCTGTAGTCGATGGCCTGCAGTTCCATGACCTTGTCCTGCCAGGTCTGCATGGCGTAGCTGCGTACACTGCCAGCAAGCCCGACGCGTATCAGGTCGGCAGTGCGCAACAGGTCCTCCTTGGGGCGCTGGCCGGCGTAGGCGTTGGGGTCGTACACCAGGCCGTTGATGTAGCCCTGCATGCTGAACATTTTTTCGCCGGAATCGCCCGCGCCGCCGCCGCGCACCGCGTCGCGGCCGCGGTCGCTGAAGGTGCCGATGCCGCTGCCGTTCAACGACAGCTGCGATGCCTGCACGAAGCGCGCGCCGTTTTCAACCTCGCCAAAATTCCAGCCTTCGCCGATCAGGTTCACCTTGCGCCCGGCCGCCTTGTCCACGCGCGCCTGCAGGGTCTCCATCGCCGCGCGCGGCTGGTGGCCCATCAGGTCGAAGCGGAAGGAGTCGACCTTGTAGTGGCGCGTCCACAGCTCGGCCGAATCGATCATCAGCCTGGCCATCATCATGTTCTCGGTTGCCGTGTTGTCGCAGCAGGTCGAACGTTCAATGGCGCCCTTGGCATTCAGGCGATGGTAGTAGCCCGGCACCACGCGGTCCAGCACCGATTTTTCATTCTGGCCGGCGATGTAGGTGTGGTTGTAGACCACGTCCATGCCCACGCGCAGATCGGCCTTGTGCAGCGCCATCACCATCTGGCGGAATTCGACGATGCGGCGCGCGCCGTCGGCCGCATCGGTGGCGTAGCTGCCTTCCGGTGCGCTGTAGTGGTAAGGGTCGTAGCCCCAGTTGTAGCAATCCTTGATGAAGGTGGCGCCGACCAGCGCCTGCTGGCCTTCGCCGTCCGGCGCACCGCTAGGCTGCGGCGCAACGCAGCCTTGCTCGGGCACCGAGCCGATATCGTACACCGGCAGCAGGTGGATGTCGGTCATGCCGGCGCGGCTCAGCGCGGCCAGGTGCTTCATGCCATTCGAGCCGCTCTCGGTGAAGGCGGTGTACTTGCCGCGATTTGCGATGCTCACCGTGTTGTCGTTGATCGAGAAGTCGCGCACGTGCAGTTCGTACACCGACATGTCGGTCTGCGCCGCGACCCTGTCCGGCACCGGCGTCTCGTCCCAGCCTGCGGGTTTCAGCCTGGCCGAGTCCAGGTCGGCGATGTAGCTGCGCAGCGAATCAGTGGTGAGACTGATGGAATAAGGGTCGGTGACGAGGTTGCGCACCAGTCCTTTTCCCGGAGCGATCACGTCCACCACGTACTTGTAGTATTTTCCCGATAGGTCGCCGCGTTTGGCCGCGGACCAGGTGCCGGTGGTCGCGTCGAAGCGCATTGATTCGATGGCTGCGGCTTTGCCGTAGCCCTTGTCGTAAGTGCAGACGGCGGCGTGCTGCGCGGTTGGCGCCCACAGCTTGAAGCCGGTGCGGTCTTTGGCTGCGCTCACGCCAAGGCCGGCGGTCTTTCCGGCAGCGGCATAGATGTCGTCCAGTGCGCCGGCGATCTGCAAGGCGGTGGCATCGCGCACGGTGCCGTCGGCGCTTTCCTGCACCAGCACCAGCTGCTGTTTGAGCAGTGCGGGCAGCCTGGCCTGGTCGGCTTGCGCCACGGCCAGTAGCGCGCCCGCGCCCACATACTTGAATCGCTGCGCCGCGTCCGAAGGGGTGGCGGCGGGATGGACGGCCATGGTCAAGGAGCCATCGGCGCCGGAGACTTTCGCTCCTGCCACGGCGTTGATTCGGCCCGTGGCGGAGTGGTACAGCTTGAACCTTGCGCCGGCATCTGCGCCCGGCCATTTGACCAACTGGCGGTTCAGCCAGACCGCGCGCGCATCGAAGGCGTTCGACGCGTGCAGCACGGTCTCGAACGGCGCGTCGCAGGCGCTTAAAAGCATGGGGGGCTGTACGGACAGCTGCGTTGCCCCATGCGCACCGAACGCCACCGCCACCAATGCTGCACCGAGCGACAACTTCACACCAACGTTCCCAGCCATAGACCTGCCTCCAAAGTAGTTGAGCTACAAATTAAGCAATTGCAGCTCGAATTCGCCTATTATGGTAATCCAATTGCTGTAGCTTTACTACGTATTGGTGCGGATCACTTGCGGCTGGTGCTAATTTGATACTTCTTGAGCTTGTCGTACAGGGTCTTGCGCGGGACGTTGAGGTTGTCTGCGGCGAGGGCGACATTGCCATCGGCGGCGGCCAGCGCTTGCGTTATCAGGTCGCGTTCGAAGGTGTCGACTTGCTGGGAAAGGGAGGGCTCGCCGGGCGGCTGGGCCGGCACGGCGGCGGCGCCAAACGCCATCGCCGGACCGGCTCCGTGCGCCGCGCCCGTGCCGGCCAGGACGGTGGCCGCGGCGGGAACGGACGGCGCGAGGCCCAGTGTCAACCGTTCGGCGAAGTTGCGCAGTTCCCGCACGTTGCCGGGCCAGTCGGCCGCCTGCCACGCAGCCATCTCCTGGGCGCTCCATTGCGGCACCGGGCGCTGGTAGCGCAGCGCCGCCTCCTGCACGAAGTGCGCCAGCAGCAGCGGGATATCCTCGCGCCGCTCGCGCAGGCGCGGCAAGTCGATGGCGACCACGCCGATGCGGTAGTACAGGTCTTCCCTGAACAGCCCTTGCGCGCTCAGTTGCAGCAGGTCCGCCTTGCTGGCGGCAACCACGCGGCAGTCCAGCGCCACGCCCTCGTTGGCGCCCAGCCGCTCCAGGCGGCGCTCCTGCAGCACGCGCAGCAGCTTCACTTGCAAAGCCATCGGCATGCTCTCGATCTCGTCCAGGAAGACCGTGCCGCCGTTGGCATATTCGAGCTTGCCGATGCGGCGCTTCTGCGCGCCGGTGAAGGCGCCCACTTCGTGGCCGAAGATCTCGCTCTCGAACACCGACTCGGGCAGCGCGCCGCAATTGATGGCGACGAAGTTGCCCTTGCGGCCGCTGGCGGCGTGCAGCAGGCGCGCCATCACTTCCTTGCCGGTGCCGGTCTGGCCGTTGATCAGGATGTCCACGCCGGCCGGGCCGACATTGCGCACCAGGACCTTCAGGCGCTCGATGGATTCGGAACGGCCGATCAGGTCCGGCGTATCCGGATGCAGCGCGCGCGCGGCGCGCAGTTCGCGGTTTTCCAGCACCAGGCTGCGGCGCTCCTGCGCGCGGCGCACCGCGTCCATCAGGCGCTCGGAGGCGAACGGTTTTTCGATGAAGTCGTAGGCGCCGCTGCGCATGGCGGCCACCGCCATGTTCACGTCGCCATGGCCGGTGACGACGATCACCGGCAGCTCCGCGTCCAGCGCGGTCACTTGCGCCAGCAGCTCCAGGCCGGAGCGGCCGGGCAGGCGTACATCGGTGACCACCACGCCGGGATAATCGGCGCGCAGCAGCGGCTGCGCTTCCTCGGCGCTGGCGCAGGCTTGCACGCTGAAGCCGCCCAGTTCCAGCGTCTGCGTGGTGGCCAGGCGCAGCGCCGCTTCGTCTTCGATCAGTAATGCTTGCATCAGTCTTTTTCCGTTTGCAGGGGCAGGCGCAACACGAACTGCGCGCCGCCGTCAGGCAGATTATGCGCCGATAGCTGGCCATTCATGGCCTGCACGATGGACGACGAAATCGCCAGTCCCAAACCGAGGCCTTTGCCGGACGGTTTGGTGGTGTAGAACGGCTCGAACAGGTGCGCCGCAACTTGCTCTGGGATGCCGCCGCCGCTGTCGCTGATGCGCACCTCGGCGTGCTCGCCGGCGCGCGCCAGCGCGATCGCCACGCGCCGCTGCGGCGCCTCTTCCACCGCGTCCAGCGCGTTGCGCAGCAGGTTGATGAGCACTTGTTCGATGCGCACGGCGTCGCCGGCGACGAGCATCGCCTCGGCTGGCGGCGGCGCCCCGGTGTCGACCTCCAGCGCCACGCCTTGGCGGCGGAACTCGCTCTCCATCAGGAAGGCCGACGCGCGCACCGACTTCGCAAGGTCCACCGTGCAAATCGATTCGTCCTTGCGCGCGAAGCCTTTGAGCTGGCTGATGATGGCGCCCATGCGCGCGCTGGCGTCGCTGATGTGGCCGAGGTTCGATTCGGCCTGCGCCGGCTGGCCACGCTGGAGGAAAGTACGCGCATTGTCGGCGAAGGCGCGGATGGCAGCCAGCGGCTGGTTCAGTTCATGCGTCACGCCGGCAGCCATCTGGCCCAGCATGGCCAGCTTGCCCGCCTGGACCAGTTCATTTTGCGTCGAGCGCAGCATGCGTTCGGTCTCCTGCAAGCGCAGGTATTTGTTCTCCAGGTCCTGGTTGGTCTGGCGGAGTTGCTGCGTGCGTTCGACGATGCGGCTATCGAGTTCGCGCTCGGCCTGCTGCAAGGCCCGGCGCGACTCCTTGCGCTCCTCCAGCCTGCGCCGGCGCTGGTGCATGGCCCACCACGACACGGCCGCGCAGGATAGCAGCAGCAAGGCGCCCAGCGCCCACAGCACGCCCGCGCGCTGCACGCGTGCCTGCGCCGGGAACAGGATCAACTGCCAGCCGAGACGCCCGACCGGCCGCGCGGCGTACTCGCCCGGATGTGCTGGCAGCGCGACGATTTTGCGGCCGAGATATTGCTGCGTGCGCGCCAGTTCCGCTTCGGTGGCCGCGCCGAGCGGCTGCAGGCTGCGGTAGCGCCACTGCGGCTGGTTGCTGAGGAAGATCACGCCGTGGCGGTCGGCCAGTGCAATGGCGTGTTCGCTGCTGCCCCAGGTCTGCTCGAAGTCGGCCAGGCTGATTTTAGCCGCCACCACACCTTCGACCGGGCCGCCTGCCGTGCCGTTGCGGTACACCGGCTGCGCGATGAAATAGCCCGCCTCGCTGGTGCTGGTGCCGATGCCGTAGAACAGGCCTGCGCGGCCGCTGAGCGCTTCGTGAAAATAGGGGCGGTAGGAGAAATTCTTGCCGACGAAGCCGAGCGGCTGGTCCCAGTTGCTGGCGCCCAGCGTCAGGCCGTGCCGGTCCATCATATAGATGGCGCCGACCTTGGCTTGCTGCTGGATGGTGCGCAGGGACTGGTTCAGGCGCGCGATGGTGGGCGCGTCGTTGGGGTGGGCCAGGGCCTGGATCAGGTCCGGCTGGAAGCCCAGCACGAAGGGCAGGGTTTCATACTTCTGCATGGCGGACTGCAGGTCCGGCGCCATCAGTTCCAGCTGGCGGCGGCCCTGCGCCATCAAATCCGCCTGCGCGCGCAGCGTACCGACCCAGAACGCCGCCGCGATCACGCAGACGGCGCCCAGCAGGATCAAGACAATCGAGGGTTTCACGCGCATGCTGCGATTCTACCTACTTTGGGGTCAGGCCTGCACTCGTGCATTTGTTGCATTTACTTT